>CAZMSA010000155.1:0-8808 GCA_964568825.1 uncultured Rhizobiaceae bacterium
AGGGGTCACCGGCATTTTGAAGAAGTACCAGGCAGGGCCTCAGGTCACCAGGTATCACCATACGAGCGGGGAAAGAGTCGTCATCCTACATCGCATGGTATATCATCGTTGCAATGTTCGCGCTTAGCGTGAGGGGAGGTGTGATTCAGGCGGCGTCATAACGCCGCCTGGGTTCGTGGGGCGGGGGATGACTAAGGCGCAACAATCGTCGGCTTTTGCCGATGGTAGAATCCGGCTACTTGGCACGCCGCAGTTTTCTTGGCGAGGCGAACTTGTGGCTGTTCCGGCCAAGTTCTTCGGCCTTGCGACCCTTCTGGCGAGTGCCCGCGACAACAAACTTCCGCGCAATGAAATTATCGCCAAACTGTGGGGTCCGCCTACCAGCTCAAGAGCCAATTCAAGCTTCCGGCAATTCCTTGCAAGGATGCGCAAGATTGAAAAACAATTGGCGGCGAGCATCATTCTGCACGATGCCGGTTCCATGGCGCTAAATACGACCGCAATCAATATCGACCTCAACGAGGTGTTGCGGATGGACATTGCGGCCGCGACCCGCCGTGGCGACGTCGACACGCTCCAACAATTCATCATGCGATCGGAGCTGAAGCTACTGGAAGGCATCAACGTCGAAACCGTGGATTTTGGGGAGTGGTTCGGGAACTTTGAACAATATCTCAGGGATGAAACGATCAAAGCAATCAGCGCGATCATAGACTGCGCCGATCCGCGCGTGTTCAGCTTCGACCGGGAAAAGCTAGCGCGCAGGTTGATAGAACTGGAGCCGACCCAGGAGCTCGGATATCGGGTGCTGATGGAGTATTATTGCCAAACGGGTCAACGCCACCTTGCGCACCAAACATTCAAGACCTGCAAGACAACGCTCCGGTCGGATTTTGATTGCGAACCCGAACTGGCGACAAGTCAACTAGCGGCATCGCTGGGCTTGGACGGCCGGTTCGAAACTCTGATTTTAAGTTCCCCCGACATTCAAGAGTCTGAGGCTGAGAGTGTGCCGGCTCACGTGCGGGATGACGGTGAGTTCGTTCGAATTGGCACACCGAGGATCATGTTGCTACCGCCAAGGCTGGTCGACCCAAGTGACGCCCAATCTGAAATTGCAGCCGCACTCATTGATGATGTCTGCGGCGGACTGACCCGTTACCGTAGTATTTCTGTACTTGCTTCCTATTCAGGGCGCACCGCTGCGAATAAAATTGACACAAATATTGACGTAATGGTCAAAAATTATAGTATAGATTATTTGGTTACAACGTTAATTAAACCAAAAATTGAAGGGAAATTAGCGACTTTTGTTCTCATAAACTGCAAAACACAGTTGGCAGTTACGGCTATAGATATGGATTTTAATGCGGATAATCTTCCCGATATCTTCAACCGCGTGAGTGCCGAGGTGGTGAAAGCACTCGTCTCTGCGATTGAGAAGAGCGAAATCGAGACGCCAACGGCAACCTCCAACAGGTATGCCTATCAAATGTATCTGCAAGGCAAACATGCGCTTTGGCGAACCGATCTTCCGGACCTGCGACGGGCCCGCTCGCGATTTCAGAAGTCCATCGATAGCTCCGATCGCTTCGCGCCGGCCCTTGCAGGCCTCGCCCGAACCCTGAGCATGGAACGACTGGTGCGCGGAATTACGGACGAGGAATTGCTGATCAAGGCGCTTGAACTGGCAGAACGTGCGATCCGAATCGACCCGCTCGATGGGCGCGGTTTGCGCGAGAGGGGATTTGCTTCGCTATATCTGCGCCGCCACGACGAGAGTCTGAGAAGTTTCGAGGCGGCCAGCACGTCTAACCCGCATGATGCTGACATGCTCGCCGATTTTGCCGATGCACTATCACATTCAGGATATCCTGAGCGTGCGCTAGCCACCTGCTTGAGAGCGGAAGCTCTCAACCCCGCACATCCTGAATACTATAATTGGATTCATGCCAGCGTACTCTATCAATTGGGGAAATACGGAGAGGCGATTGGCTGGCTTGAGCCGCTGAGTGGCAACCCTGCGACGGCCCGACTTCTAGCAGCGGCGAACGCCATGGTGGGTAACGACGACATGGCCAGACACTATGCAAAGGTTGTCAGAGAGAATTATCCCGATTTCCGGCTACACCAACTCATCAAACTGGTTCCTGACAAGAACGCTCAGGACACGAAGCATATGCTCGAAGGTTTGTTTCGCGCCGGACTCAGATAGCCGCCACCGCATCCCGTCACCGTGACCGCTCAATGCCGGCCAGTCACACGCGAATCACAACAGGCTGATAAGTCTCCGCTCGTGCATTCCTGCAGTTAGCGAGAGGAGATCACACATGCTAACGACCCTGTCAATTGCATCAGTCGGGACCAACCAGTCTGGAGGGATTTACCCGATTGCCGGCAGCGGAACTGCGGTAAGCGTATCGGCAGCCCGTGGTGGTGATGTCTTGGCCGACATCATGTTTACCATGCGGTCGGAGCCCATCGGCCCCCACTCTCCGGAGCCTGGCGAAGTCGCGTGAACTTACCTTCCACAGCCGCGCCAAGTGAAACCCGTAATTCGGACCTTCGGCATTTGAGGAAGTCCCCTCAGGTGACGCTGGATGCCGCAACTACGAGCGAAATACACCGACATCATGATCGGACGATTAGTCCTAGGCAGACCTTGGCGCGGCTGCGGCCTCATTTCAGTAACCTCGGGATCACCCGGCTCGGTGAGTTGACTGGCCTTGATGATCTGGGCATTCCTGTGGCTTTCGCAGTGAGGCCTAATTCCTTCAGTTTGGCGTTGAGCCTCGGAAAGGGAACTGATCGCGATGCAGCCTTCACATCGGCGGCGATGGAAGCAGCTGAAACGGCCGTCGCCGAACGGCTGCCTTGCGGGGTCCGTCGGGCTTCAGCAGTCGAGCTGACGCGTGCCGGCCATACGGTTGTCGACCTCAATACCGTGGCACGCTGCCATTCCCACCGCTTTGGGGCAGAAGATGAGGTCGCGTGGGCGGCGGGGCGCGACCTAATGACAGGCGCCACGATTTATGTCCCTTGGGCCCTGGTGGGCCTTGATCACCGCACGGCCCCGGACGGTTTTCATGATGCGTTCTATGTAGCGTCCGACGGACTTGCATCAGGCAATTCCTTTGAGGAAGCGGTTTTTCACGGGCTGTGCGAGTTGGTCGAGCGCGATGCTCTTGCCCTGCTGCAATTCGGCGGCAACGATCAACTCGCCAAGTCCGAGGTGAAACCGACAGGCCAAGAACACCCGCATCTGCCAGCGCTGCTCGAATTGATCGGGAAAGCGGGCTTGAGGCTGCGCATGTTTCGTCTGCAATCCGACATAGAGATACCGGTCTTCATGGCGCTCTTCGAAGCACGCCATCACCAACATGTTCTTGCCGGGATGACGGCCACCAAATGTGGCGGCTGCGGCTGCCACCCGCTGGCCGGACGCGCCATGCTGAAGGCCATCACCGAAGCCGCTCAGGCCCGCGTGGCGCTGGTGGCAGGGGCACGTGATGACATCAGATCACAACATTACGGCACCAGGACGCAAAGTGCCGACAACGTGCCTGCGAATGTTTCTGATGACGAACCCTGCAGCACGAATGCCGTCTCTTTCTCCGAATACGAACCGCGGCATGAAGCACCGACTGTCTCAACCTGCCTGGCCGATTTGACCGATTGCCTCGGCGGGACTGGCGTGGAACAGATCATAGCAATCGAATTGGATGCCGGTCCGGCAGATATCCATGTCGTAAGGGTGCTCGCCGCCGACCTGCAGGTGCCGCTGCAAGGCCACAGGGTGCAGGTGACGAAGCGCGGGCGCAGATTGCTGGAGGCGGCAGTCGCATGAGGATCGTATTCGCTGGCCCCAGTCTTGCCGGAAAGCTCGACAGTGTTCGCCGTCACGATCCGGCACTTGTCGTGGCTGGTCCGGCTGTGTGGGGAGACGTAGCCAAAGCCGTGATTGCCGGCGCCAGGGTTATTGGCATCATCGACGGCTGCTTTGAAAGCACACGTGCCGTTTGGCACAAGGAAATTTTGTTTGCGCTGTCCAGAGGCATCAAAGTTGCGGGGGCCGCCAGCATGGGCGCCCTGCGTGCAGCCGAATGTGCCAACTTCGGCATGATCGGCATCGGACGTGTTTTTGAACAATACGCAGATGGCGCGTTGATCGACGATTCCGACGTAGCACTCGTGCACGGTCCGGAAGAACTTGATTACATGGCGCTTTCCGAACCGCGCGTCAATGTGATGGCGACTCTTGCCGCCATGCACGGTTCAGGTCTGTTGTCGCATCGCGAATACGGTTCGGCCAAGAGTGTCGCCCGGCGCCTGCATTATAGTGAACTAACCTATGCGGCCGTTATGAACGCGCTGGGAATTGCCGATCTGAGACGTGTTCAGCGCCTCACCGCCTGGGCGGGGCACCATCGTGTCGATTTAAAGGGTCAAGATGCGTTGGCGCTGATCAAGTGGATAAGAACCACTGATGAGAAGCAGACATCCACTCCGGAATGGGAATTCAGTGAAACTTCGCAATGGAACGCATTAATCAACGAAATCGGGGACAATCCAGTAATTCTGGGATGAGTAGCGGAGCGGGTACATGTCAGCGATCTCGAAGCGGGCCGGGAAGGGCGCAGAATCCCCTTCCGACAGGAAGGATACAGTGCCAGACTCGGACAAGCAGACCAACGGCAAAACAGCTCAATGGGCCTGCGTCGCCGTCAAAATTTCATCACTGCGGAACGAGGTGAAGGCACTCGAAGATGCCTTTGTGCTTCATATGTTCGACATGCTGTTGCAAACCCTGTTGGAACCTCTCGGCCAAAGGGACAGAGACTCGATACTGAAGATCCTTAAGGATTGCGCCGATCCCTGCACCTGAACGCGCGCCCGTATGCAACCATAAGAGGATTTCGCGCGCCGGCGGGCCGTTTCTGAGCCAGGATGGGCGCAGTCTCGAATGCCCGACTGGTATACTCGATAGATATGAACGGCACGACCGACATCCGATTTGCCGCTGACTTTGCCAGCGCTGGCTTCCCCAGCACCGGTTCCGTCGGCAGCAGTGTGCGGCTCTTGTATTGATCAACCCCCATTCGTTCCGCACCGTCCTGGCGCGTGAGCAACCGTGCAACTTTGTCCGTCTTCTGCCGTTGCAAGTGACAGGCGATGAAAACGACGGCGCCATCACGTTGGCCGGATGCAGAGCGATCTATTCGTCAAATTTGACCAGATGCTGCAACAGTAGCCTGGCGCGCTGAACATGCGCTTGGACCCCCTTGATCTGTTCGCGGGTGAGATACCCGCCGGCAAGCGTATGCTCCGCCGCCGCCAGTTCCTCCAAAGCCTGCGGGGCGACCGTCATGGCCGTCACCATGAAGACATCGCGCATCTCTTCCTTCATGCCGAAGCCCCCCAATGGCTGACTGGCTAAACTGAAAAACCCATCGAATCGATGCTATATGCTCGCCGAGCCTTTGGCGTGCTATGAGAGATGGCGCATCACCGCGGAAACAATCATTGCAGTGGTCTGGCCGTGGTCAATTAATTGATCGCCGATCCAGGCGCCGCCGATCATAAGCGCTATGGTGAGCAACTTGTTCATGCCGTGCAACCTAGCAGGCATAGCAAAAGGCGCAGTTAAGAGGTTAAGTTACTGACCTGTTGCTTGTTTTCTGGACCGCGGAAAGCTGGAAGATTCCAGTTTTGAAGCCTGGGTCAGGAAGCAGGCAGCAGGTCAAAGCGAGAGCAGCGGTGGCAGGTCGAATTGATGCTGGCGCGCTAGTCCCAGGCGTTGTCCCAGTCCCGGCGGCCGCGAAGCGCCTCAAGTTTCTTCTCGGCGATCTTGAGCAACTTGTCGCGCGTGAATTCCACGCCGAACTGTTGCTCCGATTGCCATTTGACGGTGCAATATAGCATTTTTCCATCGCCTTGCAGCTTCAACCAGAAGACTGAGGGCAAAGTGAAAGGCTGCCGAAGCGTAATTCTGGCGCCACCGCTGGAGAAATCGCGGACCTGACAATCGACAAGGACACCCTTGCTGGGATCAAGCAAATGGCCTGACATGAACGCCGGACAGCGAACCGATTTTCGCTGATCGCTCACTATCGGCTTGACGCCCATCGGGGGTAATGGCCTCAGAAAATTGTTAAACCCACCGCGCGATAGCGTGCAGCATGAATGCTGCAATATCGCCGTTGTTGAAGAAGTGATCACCGATCCAGGTACCTGCGGCGATCATGGCTATGACCTTCATGGCATCCATGACTGAACTATGCCGGAAGGGTCACAGAATTTCGTTAATCCAAGTCGCGACACCTTCAAATCCCGCTCACACGGTTTGCACGGCCCGCCTCATTGTCTGGTTAGCGCGCTGGCGGCCCGATTGCTATACCTGCGCTCGCGTGCACTGCCGCGTCATCCGCAAATGCTGATTTTCTGGTTGCAGGTCGTCAAAGGCTGAATCTCTCAACTCGACAAACGATGGTTGAGGGTTCCGCGACAGCGGGGCGCTACCGTCATTTTGTTACGGCTTGGGGCGTTGTCCCCGAACTGCGGAAAGGCACTCCGCATAGGCGTCGAGTAGATATTTCCGATCTACTGGAGCACGATTTTCAAAGCAGAGCACGTCGTTCATGAGTCTGTAGGCGATCTGCTCTGGTGTGTTTTCCCTGATATTAACAACTGATGCTGCGTCAGCCATTTTACCACTCCAATGTTGAGCCGCACACCCACCCGCAATCACAGGGTAGCTAAACGCACGGGTTTGTCGACAATGTAATCGCCGCGCGAGAGGCTTCTCACGGGCGTCGGTCATGGCTGGTTTCTACACTGGAGAATGGCGATTACCAACAATCACCGCGCCGGACCGTGGATCGGCCGAGGTCCCCTCTCGCAGCGCCGATCTCAGCCGAGGCGGGATCACGACACGGCTTGCGCCTCAACTGCCGCGATCGCCGTCATGTTGACCACGCCGCGAACGGTTGTGGATGGCGTCAGGATGTGAGCCGGTTTTCTCGCGCCCACCAGGATGGGGCCTACGGGGGTGGCCTCGCCCAGCGCCTTCACCAGATGATAGGCGATGTTGGCGGCATCCAGGTTGGGCATGATGAAGACGTTGGCCTCGCCCTTCAGACGCGACAGGGGGAACAGGCGCTGACGCAGTTCGGCATCGAGTGCCACATCGCCGTGCATTTCGCCTTCCACTTCGATCTCCGGGTAATCGCCGTGCAAGATGCGCAGCGCCCGACGCATCTTGTCAGCATCGGCATCGGGCGATGAGCCGAAATTGGAGTGCGACAGCAGCGCCACCTTCGGCGTGAGGCCAAAGCGCGCCACGGTTGCGGCGGTCAGGCGGGTCAAATCGACGATGTCCTCGGCCGAGGGATCGACGCTCACATAGGTGTCGGCGAAGAAATAGAAGCCGCGATCGAGGATTGCCATGGAGACGGTGGAGAGGTCGCGCACCCCCGGCGCCAGGCCGAGCACATCGCGGATGATCTCCAGATGGCGGTTGAAGCGTCCGTCGAGGCCGCACAGCATGGCATCGGCATCGCCACGCTCCACCGCAATGGCAGCGATCACCGTGGTGTTGGTGCGCACCAGGGTGCGGGCCGCGTCGGGGGTGACACCCTTGCGGCAGGTGCGGGCGAGGAAGGTGTTCACATAGTCGCGATAGCGCGGATCGTCCTGGGGGTTGATCAGTTCGAAATCGCGGCCTGGCTTGATCGACAGGCCATAGCGCTCGATGCGGCTTTCTATCACCTCGGGGCGGCCGATGAGCACGGGTATGGCGATCTTGTCCTGCAGCATGGCGGCGGCGGCGCGCAGGACGCGCTCGTCCTCACCGTTGGCGTAGGCAATGCGCTTGAGGTTGTCGCGTGCGCGGTTGAACACCGGTTTCATGACGAAGCCGGAGCGGAACACCAGCCGGGTGAGGCGTTCCTCGTAAGCCTTGAAATCCTCGATCGGCCGGCGTGCCACGCCCGACTCCATGGCGGCGCGGGCGACGGCGGGGGCGATGCGCAGGATAAGGCGCTGGTCGAAGGGGGTCGGAATGAGGCTTTCGAGACCGAAAACGCGGACATCGCCACCATAGGCCTTTTCGGCCACGTCGGAAGGTGCCTCGTGGGCGAGTGCAGCAATGGCCCTGACAGCGGCCAGCTTCATCTCCTCGTTGATGGCAGTGGCGCCGACATCCAGCGCGCCGCGAAAAATATAGGGAAAACACAGGACATTGTTGACCTGGTTGGGGTAGTCCGAACGCCCGGTGCAGATCATGGCGTCAGGTCGCACCTTGCGGGCTTCATCAGGGGCGATCTCCGGATCGGGATTGGCCAGCGCCATGATCAACGGCTGGGCGGCCATCTTGGCCACCATCTCCGGCTTGAGCACGCCGGCGGCCGATAGCCCCAGGAAGATGTCGGCGCCTTCTATAATGTCGGCGAGATGGCGCGCCTCGGTCTTCTGGGCAAAGGCCGCCTTCCAGCGATCCATCGAGGCCTCGCGGCCTTCATAGACCACACCGTCGATGTCGGAGACCCAGATGTTTTCGCGGGCCACCCCCAGCGCCACCAGCAGGTTGAGGCAGGCAAGGGCGGCAGCACCCGCGCCGGAAGCCACCAGCTTTACCTTCCCCAGCTTCTTTCCCGCCAGTTCCATGGCGTTGAGTACGGCAGCGGTAACAATGATGGCGGTGCCGTGCTGGTCGTCATGAAACACCGGGATGTTCATGCGCTCCTTGAGGCAGGCCTCGATTTCGAAGCATTCCGGCCCCTTGATATCCTCCAGGTTGATGCCGCCGAA
>CAZMSA010000156.1:0-8668 GCA_964568825.1 uncultured Rhizobiaceae bacterium
GTGAGCGGCCATCATGTCGTCATTGGATGCATGGTCGGACATCGTGATCCCCCTCGATTGAAACAGTTCTGAATTGGCACCTTCAGGGCTGATCCCGGCCCCTCAGCCAGCAGCCCCCGCTCATGGCGCCCAGAAAGCCTTACGTCGCCGCAACTGTCAATGGTGTGCGATCATTACGCGGCATTTCGTCCCCGCCTTAAACCCGGCATTGCGGGCGCAGCGCCCGCAGCCATCGCCCAGCACCAGTCGAGATCGCCGAGCCGCCTGGGTTATCGCGGGCATTCGCCAACTGCGGCTACATCACCCCGATACGCAAAAGGTCGTGGATATGAACGATTCCCACCGGGCGATCATCGCGGGTCACGAACAGGCAGGTGATCTCTTTGGCATTGAGCAATTCCAGCGCCACCGGGGCCAGGGTATCGGGCGCCACCACCTTCGGATCGGGCGTCATGACTTCCCCGGTCGTGAGCGACAGGAGGTCGGGACGCATGTGGCGGCGCAGGTCGCCATCGGTGATGACACCGATGAGTCGTCCGCGTGCATCGACGACGCCGAGACAGCCGAACCGCTTGGCCGTCATCGTGATGAGTGCCGCCTGCATGTCAACATCGGCGCCCGCCAGCGGCACCTCGTCGCCCTGGTGCATGACATCCGAAACACGGGTCAGGCTCGCCCCCAAGCGCCCGCCGGGATGAATGCGCTGGAACTCGGCCGTAGTAAAGCCCTTGGCTTCCAGAAGGGCGATCGCCAACGCATCGCCGATGGCCAGTTGCAGGGTCGTCGAGGTGGTCGGCGCAAGGCCGATGGGGCTGGCCTCATCGACGGATGGCAACAAGACCACGATGTCGGCGGCCCTGGCGAGCGTGCTCGTTGAGCCCGCCGTCACAGCGATCACCGTAACCTTGAAGCGACGGGAATAGACCAACAGGTCGCGCAGTTCGGAGGTTTCACCGGAATTCGACAGCACGACCAGCACGTCATCGCGGCCGATCATCCCTAGGTCGCCATGGCTCGCCTCGGTGGCATGCACGAACATGGCAGACGTGCCGGTGGAGGCAAGAGTCGCTGCAATCTTGCGGGCGATGTGGCCGCTCTTTCCCACCCCGGAGAGGATGATGCGCCCCGATGCGTTGGAAATGGCGGTGACGGCGGCGGAAAACCCGGCGCCCAATTCGCCATCCAGCGCGGCGATGAGCCTGTCGAGGCCGGACCGCTCGATGTTCAGTGTACGGCGCGCAGAAGCCAGCGCAGCCGACACCAGATCAACGGACGTTTCGGTCTGTTTCAGCATGCCTGCGACACTACATGCTGTGGCCCGGCTGCGAAAGTCTCCAGTTCAGCCTCGCCACGATCATCCGGGTACACATCGTTGACGGGTCGTTAACCATAAGTCCCGTAGCTTCGAGAATGTATGCGAACGGAGCCTGGCTCCGCGGTTTGGCGTGGCGGAAGCAAGGATGAGGATGTCTCGCGGCTTGAGGATCTTTGGCGGCCCGGCGCTGGCGCTGGCCGTCTGGTCCGCCCCGTGGGCCGGCTCTGCGGCCGCCCAACAGGCCCCCGACCAGCAGGTACCGGAATTGCGCCCTGCCCTGGTGCCGCTCGCTACCGATCCCCTCACTCCCGACCCGCTGCTGCAGGATGTAAACGTCAGCACCGACGCCAGCACCAACGCCGACACCAATGCCAATAACCTGGCACCGCAACCGCAGGTAAGCCGGCTGACCGTGTCGCCCGAACCGCCGCCCCCACCGCCGCCGCCACGCCGCCGTGGTATCGAAGCCGATCCCAACGCACCCATGGGACTGCGCATGGGCGCCTTCGATCTCTATCCGGTGCTGGGTATCGGCGGCGCCTATACCGACAACGTCGCTGAGAGCGCCACCAAACGCAAAGCCGATTACGGCCTCAGGGTTGCACCGGACTTGCGCATCCAGTCGGACTGGGTCAGGCATTCGCTCTCCCTGACAGCCGCCGGCGATTTCATCTTCTACAAGAAGCACCCAGAATACAACGACACCACCTTCGACACTCAGGCAGCGCTGCGGCTGGATGTGTTGCACGACACAACCTTCGATCTGACGGCCGGCTACGACCTCACACAGACCTTCGGTTCATCCAGCGAAGTGCCCAATACGGCTACTTCCCAGCGGGTCGACCAGACCGTCTCGGCCGCCGCCAGCCTGACACGCCAGGCCGGCCGCCTTGCCGCGACGCTGGCGGCCGAGGCCAACTGGTACGACTATGGCAACGTCAATCTCGGTGGCGGCAGCATCGAGAACAACGCCGACCGCAATTATGTTGCGCCCGACGTCAGGTTGCGCCTCGGCTACGCCGCCTCGCCTGCCCTCGTGCCGTTCGTCGAGGCGGCCTACGTGCCGCGCCTGCACGAGATCAAGGTCGATCGCTCAGGCCTCAGGCGCGATTCGCAAGGCGGTTATCTACGGGCCGGCCTGTCGCTCAACCCTTCCGACCTGTGGAGCGGCGACGTGGCGGTGCGCTACGACTATCGCAACTATGCCGACAACAGCCTGAAAGCCGTATCCGCCGTGGGACTCGATGCCGACCTGATCTGGCGGCCCACCCAGTTGACCACCGTCACTTTCAAGGCCTCCTCAGGAATCGACGAAACCGCCCTTGCCGGTGCCACCGCCATCCGCAACTGGACGGGATCGGCCTCTATCGCCCAGGCGCTGCGCGACGACGTGGTGCTGACCGCCGGCATCGGCGCCAATTACGCCAGCTATGTGGGCGTTTCCCTCAACGAACTGACCCTCAGCGCCGACGTGGCGTTAAACTACATCCTCAGGCGCAACGTCGAACTGACGGCCGGCTATCATCTGACCGACTTCCGCACCGATACGCCGGGCGGCAATTATGTCGAGAACCGCATCACCGCCGGCGTGCGCTTCAGGATGTAAGGAAGCCTCAGAGCATGATGCCGAAAAGTGGATGCCACTTTTCGGATAACATCGTGCTCAAGATATTGGAATCGATCAGGCTCATGACTTTGGATCGACTCGATCCAAAGTCATCCTGATCTAGAGGCCGCCGTTTTCGGCGATGATGCGCTTGAGCTCGGCCCGGAAGGCCGGCGCGATGTCCTCGCGTTGAAGCCCGTAGGCGACGTTGGCAGCAAGAAAGCCCACCTTGTCGCCGCAGTCGTAGGTGGTACCGTCGAACTTGAGGCCGTAGAACGGTTGATCACGCATCAGCCTGATCATGGCATCGGTGAGCTGGATCTCGCCGCCGGCGCCGGGATTCTGCGTGGCGATCATGTCGAACACCTCCGGCTGCAGGATATAGCGCCCGGAAATGATGAGATTGGACGGCGCCTCCTCGGCGGAAGGCTTTTCGACCATCGAGGAGATCCGAAACCCCTGTCGCAGCGTTTCGCCCACCCCGACGACACCGTACCGGCTGACCTGCTCGGTGGGCACCTCCTCGACGGCGACCACATTGCCGCCATGGTCTTCGTAGACTTCAAGCATCTGCCTAAGGCAGCCGGGGCGCGCATGGATAAGCATGTCCGGCAGCAACAGCGCGAACGGTTGCCCACCGATCAGTTCGCGCGCGCACCACACCGCGTGGCCAAGCCCCAAGGGCTCCTGCTGGCGGGTGAAGCTGGTCTGCCCGGCGCTCGGCAGGTCGGCCTCCAGAAGCGACAACTCCTTGATCTTGCCGCGCCGCCTGAGGGTTTCTTCGAGTTCGTACTGCTTGTCGAAATGATCCTCGATGACCCCCTTGTTGCGCCCGGTGACGAAGATGAAATGCTCGATGCCCGCCTCTCGCGCCTCGTCCACCGCCAGCTGGATGATCGGCCGGTCGACGATGGTTAGCATCTCCTTGGGCATGGCCTTGGTGGCCGGCAGGAAGCGGGTGCCAAGGCCGGCGACGGGAAACACGGCTTTCTTGAGTGGGCTTTTCATGGTGCAAATCGCCTCAAGGCTGGAATGGGTAACAGAGTGGAAACGGTTTATCGGGCAACTTATGCAAACGATCGGTTGACGATGATGAAGCAATCCGGAGAGGAAGCCTCGGCATGAGCGTCCTGGTGACAGGCGGGGCAGGCTATATCGGCTCTCATATGGTACTCGGCCTCCTGGATCGCGGCGAGGTCGTCGTGGTGCTCGACAACCTTTCGACGGGATTCGAATGGGCCGTGCCATCGCCCGCCCTCCTCGTCAAGGGCGATGTGGGCGACATGAAACTCGTCGCCACCCTCATCGCCCACCACAAGGTGGACGCGGTTGTGCACTTCGCCGGCTCTATCGTGGTCCCCGATTCGCTCACCGATCCGCTCGGCTATTATCTCAACAATACGGTGAAATCGCGGGCGCTGATCGAGGCCGTGGTCAAGGCCGGGGTCTCGCATTTCATCTTCTCCTCGACCGCCGCCGTCTACGGCATACCGGAGGTCAATCCGGTCTATGAAGACGGCCGCCTTCAGCCCATTTCGCCCTACGGCACCTCCAAGCTGATGACCGAGTGGATGCTGCGCGACACGGCCCAGGCCCATGCCCTGCGCTATGTGGCCTTGCGCTATTTCAACGTCGCCGGCGCCGACCCCAAAGGCCGCACCGGCCAGTCGACGGCGCACGCCACCCATCTCATCAAGGTGGCGAGCCAGGTCGCCCTCGGCCAGCGCGACCACCTCGACATCTACGGGCGCGACTACGACACCCCCGACGGCACCTGCATCCGCGACTACATCCACGTGAGCGACCTGATCGGCGCGCATCTCAAGGCCCTCGATCATCTGCGCGGCGGCGGTGGGCCCGATATCTTCAATTGCGGCTATGGCAGCGGCTCGTCGGTGCTCGAGGTCATCGCCGCCGTGGAACGCGCGGTCGGCCACAAACTGGACGTTCGCGACATGCCGCGGCGGGCCGGTGATCCGCCGGTCCTCGTGGCCGGCGCCGAACGGGTGCGCTCGGTTCTGGGATGGACGCCCCGCCACGCCGATCTGGACGAGATCGTCGCGACGGCACTGCGATGGGAGGACCGGCTGGCCAAGCGCAACGCTGCGTGAATTGCCGCCGGTTCATGGGGACTATGAAGAAGATGCAGCCGCGCAGGATGCGGAACTGGGTGATGATGCCGGCATCGATCGTGGCCGCGGCACTGCTTGTGGGCGGCTTTGGCTCGGCCCCCGCCGGGGAACACGCTTTTGATACCGCCGGCCTCGCCGGGCTTGCCGACAAGGCGTCGTTTCGTCAGTTCGTTCAGGATTTCTGGCCCATTGCCAGGGCCAAGGGCATCTCGCGCCGGCTCTATCAGGAAGCCATGGGCAACCTCGAGCCCGACCCCGATGTCGCCGCCCGCAACCGGAACCAGGCCGAGTTCACCACGGCAATCGCCGATTACATCGAAAAGCGGGTGAGCGACCTGCGCATCGCCAACGGCCGGGCCAAGGCCGCCGAATATGCCAGCCCGTTGAAGGCCATCGAGGAGCGCATCGGCGTCGACCGCTATGTGCTGGTTGCCATCTGGGGGATCGAGTCCAACTACGGCACCTATGCCGGCGACAAGAGCGTGCTGCGGTCACTGGCGACCCTTGCCTATGACGGCCCGCGCCAGGCCTATGGCCGCCAGCAGCTTCTGGCGGCTTTGCAGATCATCGCCAATGGCGATGTCACAATCGACCGCTTCACCGGCTCATGGGCCGGCGCCATGGGTCACACCCAGTTCATTCCCACCACCTTCAACGCCTATGCCGTCGATTGGACCGGCGACCACCACCGCGATATCTGGTCAAGTGTCCCCGACGCACTGGCCTCATCGGCCAATTATCTGGCCAAACGGGGCTGGAAGCGGGACCGGCCCTGGGGTTTCGAGGTGACGCTTCCTTCCGGCTTCGACTATGGCCTGGTCGGCGATGCCGGTAAGCGCAGCTTCGCCCAATGGGCCCATCTCGGCGTCAGGGTGGCCGGCGGCGGACGCTTCGGCCTGCCGCTGGAAAACGCCAGCCTGCTGCTGCCAGCCGGCGCCACCGGCCCCGCCTTCCTGGTCACCGACAATTTCAAGGCCATCCTCGCCTACAACAACTCCGTCGCCTACGGCCTGGCGGTTGCTCTTCTCGCCGACCGGCTGCGCGGTCAGGGACCGCTGGTGCACCCCTGGCCCGCCGGTCTGGGCATTCTGGCGCGCAACGAACGCATCGAGTTGCAGGAACTGCTGACCGCGCGCGGCTTCGATACCGGCGGCACGTCCGGCTATTTCGGCACCAAGACCCAGGCCGCCATCCAGGCCTATCAGCGCGCCGCCGGCCTGGTGCCCGACGGCTATGCCACCGCCGAACTGCTTGAGCGCATACGCCAGAGCCACTAGATCAGCATGCAACTGGGTGACCTCACCCAATCGCATAAAGATGATCGATTCCAATATCTTGAGCATGATGTTATCCGAAAAGTGGCTTCCACTTTTCGGCATCATGCTCTAGATTGCCTTCATGTTGGTTTGGGTATGTGGTGGAGCAGCAATGGCAAGGACGATGGCCGGGCGATGGCTGACGGCGTCAATTGTCGTCATGGCGATGGTAGCGATGCTTGCGCCGGCATCGGCCGCATCACGCAGCTACCTCCCCGGCCCGCAGGACACCTACCGGGTCTTTGTGATCGGCGACAGCCTCGCCGGCGGCCTGTGGGCGGGTCTGGCGCGGCAGGCGCACGATGACCCGAGCCTCAAGGTCAACGGCCGCTTCAAGGAGGGTTCCGGGCTTGCCCGTCCGGACATCTACGATTGGCCGATGGCCCTCAAGGGCATCCTCGAGCGCAACCAGTTCGACATCGCCATCATCATGCTCGGCGCCAACGATGGCCGCGACATTCACCAGGCCGGCGAACTCATCACCTACGGCTCGCCGCAATGGGTCGACGCCTACAATGCCGATATCACCGCCCTGATCGATATCCTGAAACAGGCCAAGGTGGCCGTCTACTGGGTCGGCCTGCCTCCGATGGCCTCCAGCAGCGTCGACGAGGTGGCAAAAAGGGTGAGCGGCCTGGAACGCACAGCGGTGGAAAAGGCCGGTTTCAAGTTCATCGACATTCGTGCGCAATTCGCCAATGCCGATGGCAGCTATACCGAAAGCGGCTACGACCTCGGCAACAATCTCACCCGGCTGCGCTCGCATAACGGCGTCAACTTCCTACGCAGCGGCAACGACAAGCTGGCATCGATCGTGCTCGATCAACTTCACGCTGACATGGACGCCGCCCAAGGCATCGCACCGCAAGCCGACACGGCTCAAAACGACAACCAGCAGACGCCATCTCGGCGCCAGCGCCCCGGCATCGATCTGCCGGTGTTCGGCAAGGCCCTGGTCAACGGCGACCTGGTGCAGATCAATCCCGATGACCTGCCCTCCCCCGACGCCGTGGCCGTCGCCCGCCTGGCACTGCCCGCCGAACCCCAAAAGCCCAAGCACAAGGCCCCCGCCCTCACCAAACCGCCGCTGGACGATGCCGAAAAGCTCGCCGTTCTCAATCTGACCGGCCCGCCCGGAAGCCAGGCGAACAAGCTGTTCACCAGGGGAGAGGCGCCCACGCCCGAACCGGGACGCATCGACGATTTCAGCGTCTCCCGCTAATCAGCGCGGCAGGATGCTCGATCCCATGAGTATCTCATCGATGGCGCGTGCCGCCTGCCGGCCCTCGCGGATCGCCCATACCACCAGCGACTGGCCGCGGCGCATGTCGCCGGCGGCGAAGACCTTGTCCACCGACGTGCGGTAATCGTTGGTGTTGGCACCCACGTTCTTGCGTCCGTCGAGCGCCACGCCGAGTTCTTCCACCATGCCTTCGAGCACCGGATGCACGAAGCCCATGGCCAGCAACACGAGATCGGCCTTGAGCTCGAACTCGCTGCCGGCGACCGGCTGGAGTTTTTGATCGACGCGCACGCAGTGCAGCTTCTTCACAACCCCCTTGGCGCCGGAAAAGTGCTGCGTTAGTACCGAAAAATCACGCTCGACGCCTTCCTGCTGGCTCGATGAGGTGCGCAGCTTCAGCGGCCAGTTGGGCCACGTCAGCATCTTGTTCTCGTGCAGCGGCGGCTGCGGCATGATCTCAAGCTGGGTGACCGAAAGCGCTCCCTGGCGGATCGAGGTGCCGATGCAGTCGGACCCGGTATCACCTCCGCCGATCACCACCACATGCTTGCCGGCGGCCAAAATCGGTTTCACGTCGCCGAGCGGTTCGCCGGAAACGCGGCGGTTCTGCTGCGGCAGGAAGTCCATGGCGAAGTGGATGCCGTCAAGGTCACGGCCCTCGATCGGCAGGTCGCGCGACAGCTTGGAACCGCCGGCGAGCAACACCGCGTCATGATCATCGACAAGCTTGCGGCCGCTGACGTCATGGCCGACATGCACGCTGGTGTGGAAGGTGACACCTTCGCCTTGCATCTGCTCGACGCGGCGGTCGATATAATGCTTTTCCATCTTGAAATCGGGAATGCCGTAACGTAGCAGGCCGCCGGGCTTGGCGTCGCGCTCGAAGACGTGCACCGCATGGCCGACGCGAGCAAGCTGCTGGGCCGCCGCCAGGCCCGCCGGGCCAGAGCCGACGATGGCAACCCGCTTGCCCGTTGCCTGTTCGGCAGGTTCGGGCCGGATCCAGCCTTCCTTGTAGGCGCGGTCGGCGATGGCCTGTTCGATGGTCTTGATGGC
>CAZMSA010000157.1:0-8665 GCA_964568825.1 uncultured Rhizobiaceae bacterium
GTTGGACGGCAGGAAGTCGATCAGCCGGCGCATCTGCAACAGCGCCTCGACGTCGTTGTCGTAGGCCTTGTCGGCGATAGAGGATTTTGTGGTGTGGACGATGGCCCCGCCCAGCTGTTCCGCCGTTACCGTCTCGTTGGTCACCGTCTTCACCACATCGGGGCCGGTGACGAACATGTAGGAGGTATTCTTCACCATGAAGATGAAGTCGGTCATGGCCGGCGAATAGACATCGCCTCCAGCGCACGGCCCCATGATCAGCGAGATCTGCGGAATGACGCCGGAGGCGGTGACGTTGCGCAGGAAAACTTCACCGTACCCGCCCAGCGCCGCGACACCTTCCTGGATGCGCGCCCCGCCGGCGTCGAACAGGCCGACGATCGGCGCCCGGTTCTGCAGCGCCATGTCCTGCACCTTGGTGATCTTTTTGGCGTGGGCCTCCGAGAGCGAGCCGCCGAACACGGTGAAATCCTTGGCGAACACATAGACCGTGCGCCCGTTCACCGTGCCCCAGCCGGTCACCACCCCGTCGCCGGGAATTTTCTGCCCTTCCATGCCGAAATCGGTGCAGCGGTGTTCGACGAACATGTCGAACTCCTCGAACGAGCCTTCGTCCAGCAGCAGATCGATGCGTTCGCGGGCGGTAAGCTTGCCGCGCTGGTGCTGGGCATCGATGCGCTTCTGCCCGCCGCCGAGCCGCGCCGTGGCGCGCCGCTTCTCCAGTTCCTCGAGGATTTCCTGCATCGCCCCTTGCCCCTTCAGCAAACGCTCACATGAATGGTTCTTACCACCGCGCGAGCAGCGCGCAAACCATCCGCACCGTCAAGCTTCAGGGCTGACGGTGCGCCAGGGACAGGAATTCAATGGTGACGTCGAACTCTGCCCGCCGGGCCTGGCGGCGAACTTGGGCCGCCGCATCCGCTCCCCACTGCTCGATCTGCCAGTCCTCGTCCACATGGGCGGCGGCCCAGGCGGCATCGGCATCGAGGAATGCCGCCTCCAGGGCCAGCGCCAGCAGTGCCGAGCCGGTGAGGCTTGCGAGATTGTGCAGCGCGGTGAGCTGAAAGGCATCGCGAGCGCCAAGATGGGCACCCACTGCCTTTAGCGTCGGCTCGGGTTGCGGCTGATGCATCAGCCCGACAACCGCGATGAAGGGATGTGCCAGATGAGTGCCCGCCCAGGTCAGCACCGGATCCCAGTGACGGGCCTCGCGCTCCACCAGTCCGCCCGGCTCGCCGGCGCGGTAACACACCAGATCGCTGCCGGCATAGTCGGCGATTTCGGCGATGATATGCGCCTCATTGCCCATGACCCTATCGAGCGCCGTATTGGCAAGGCGGGTGAGCGGCATCTTCGCCGGGTCGATCACCTCGACCTGGGCTTGCCATTCGCCAGCCACCGCCTCGGCAAGCGCCCTGCACGGCAGCGCCAACGCCCGCTTGCCCGGCGTCTTCACCGCCCGCCCGTCGAGACAGACGGCAAACGGTGCGGCATCGCCCGAAACCGCAGCACGCTTGTAGAACCGCTTGGGCAGCGGGCGGCCTTTCAGTTCGGCCACCATGCGCGCGAAGCGGTCCTCGGTCTTGGCGTTCACGCCGCGGCCTCCTGCCAAAGCCGATCAAGATATTCCTCCACATCATTGAAACGACTCACGATTGCCTGGGCGCCGGCGGCGGTGAGCGCAGCTGTCGGATGATAACCCCATCCCACCCCTAGCGCCGCGGCGCCGGCAGCACGCGCCATCGTCATGTCGTAGGAGGTATCGCCGATCACCACCGTCTCGCGCGGGCCGGCACCGGCTGCCGCCATGGCCTGCATGACCATCCCCGGATGCGGCTTGGAAGGCGCATCGTCGGCCGTCTGGATGGTGACGAAATGCCCCGCCAGCCCCTCGCGCTCCAAAAGCGCCTTGACGCCGCGCTGCGATTTACCGGTGGCGATGCCGAGCACCATATCGTCTCGCGCCGCCAGCCGTTGAAGCGTCTCGCGCACCCCCTCGAACAACGGCTCGTGATGTGCCGGATCCTGGCGCAGCCGGTGAAAGTTAGCCTTGTAGCTCTGAGCCAGCCGCTCGCGCCGGCCGGCCTCCTCATCGGGGACCAGAACCGCCATGGCCTCGGAGAGCGACAGGCCGATGATTGCCAGCGTGGCCTCGCGGCCCGGCCATTTGAGGTCTTCGCCCGCAAAGGTCGCCTGCATCGCCGTCATAATCACGTGCTGGCTGTCGACGAGGGTTCCGTCGCAATCGAACAGCGCCAGCCTCATTCGCCGGGTCCCTCGTCATAGCGCTCGGCATCGAAGCCGAACATCTCCCAGGTCTGCAGCATATGCGCCGGCAGGGGTGCGGTGACATCGACCGGCTTGCCGCTCAAGGGGTGCGGAAAGACGATACGCCGGGCATGCAGATGCAGCTTGTTGGACAGTGTTTCCGGCATGTCGATGTCGCCGCCATACTTGTTATCGCCAAGGATCGGATGGCCGAGGATGGCCATGTGGGCGCGCAACTGGTGCTGGCGCCCGGTCACCGGTTTCAGCGACAGCCACGCAAACTTGTTGGTGACCCGCTCGATCACCGCGTAATAGGTGACGGCGCGCTGCGCCATGTCCTTTTCGGACGGCTTTGCCGCCCTCACCCGGTCGCCGTCGGCCCCGCCCGCCTTGATGAGGGCGGCGTCGACCTTGCCCTGCGGCGGCTTCGGCACGCCCTTGACGGCGGCCCAGTAGATCTTCCTCACCGAGCGGGTGGCGAACATCTTGCCCATCTTGCCGGCGATCGACCGGCGCTTGGCCACCACCAGCACGCCGGAGGTATCGCGGTCGAGCCGGTGCACCAGCAGCGGGCGCTCGCGATATTCGCCCTCCAGCGCCATCAGCATGCCGTCCACATGCCGGCTGGTCTTGGAGCCACCCTGCACGGCAAGCCCGGCCGGCTTGTTGAGCACCATGATCTCGTCGTCCTCATAGATCACCATGGCGCGGAACTGCCGGCGTTCTTCGGCGCTGAGCGGCTTGATCGTGGCCGGCCGGTCGACCCGCTCGTCGGCGTCAATGCGCAACGGCGGCACCCTGATCTCCTGGCCGGTCGCTAGCCGTGCGTTCGACTTGACCCGCCCGCCGTCAATCCTCACCTGCCCGGTCCTGAGCAGCTTGGAGAGTTGCGAATGCGGCAGGCCCGGGTAATTGAGCTTGAACCAGCGGTCGAGCCGCATGCCATCCTCGTCGGATGAGATGGTGCGCCGCGCCGTTTCGCTCATGTGAGCGCCCAGCGCATCATCCACAGGCCGAAAAAGACAGCGACTAGGGAAATACCTACCGAACTGCCCGCATAGATGAGTGCCAGCCCATGCGCCTTGCGATCCCAGATCGTGGCGAAGTCCAGCGAGAAGGTGGAAAAGGTGGTGAACCCGCCCAACATGCCAGTGGTCAGGAAGGCGCGGATTTCCTGGCTGGCCGACCACTTGAGCGCCATCAGGCCGATCAGCAAGCCCATGATCAGCGAACCCAGCACGTTGACGGTGAAGGTGCCATAGGGAAAACTGTGGCCGAGCAGCCGTGTGGCTCCGACATTCACCAGATGGCGGGTCGCTGCGCCGACGGCACCCCCCGCCGCGATCCACAGGGTCAACGGCATGGAAAGCCATATAGCCGCCCTTGAGCCCGCCGACAATGCGCTGCATCCATGAAAGGGTGGCGGCCGCAAAGGCAATCAGACAAGGGAGACCCGCAATGATCGACAAACCCGTCGCCGTGGTGACCGGCGCCTCGCGTGGCCTCGGTCTTGAGACCGCACGCCAGCTTGGCCACTTCGGATACCGTGTGGTGATGACGGCCATCCACGCCGAACGACTGAAGGAAGCCGCCGCCCACCTCACCGCCGAGGGCCTCGACGTCGTCGCCAGGCGCGTCGATATCACCCGCGGCGCCTCCATCGAGGCGTTTGCCCGCTGGGTGCTGAAAGAAACGCCGGCCATCGACGTGCTGGTCAATTGCGCCGGTGCCTGGTTCGAGGACGGCTCAACCGTTGAAGGTCGAGCGACCGGCGATGAGGCCAAGGCCATGCGCCGCAGTTTTGAGGTGAACACCTTCGGGCCATGGATGCTCACCCGCGCCCTCGCCCCCGCCATCAAGCCGGCGGGACGCATCGTAAACGTTTCAAGCGGCATGGGCAGCCTCACCGGCATGGGCGCCGGCCGCTTTGGCTATCGCGCCTCGAAAGCCGCCCTCAACGTGCTCACCGTCACCCTTGCCCACGAAATGGCGCCGCGCAGCATCATGGTCAATTCGGTGTGTCCGGGCTGGGTGAGGACCGACATGGGCGGCCCCAACGCCACCCGCTCCATTTCCGAAGGCGCCGCCGGCATCGTGTGGGCCGCAACCCTCAGGCCCGGCGGCCCGTCAGGCGGCAATTTCCGCGACGGCCAGCCGATTGCCTTCTGAACCATGATCACGCGGAGTGCTGGACGCGCCCCGGCGTTCATGTAAAACATCTTCACATGAACTGGCACCGGGATTCCCATCGCCGCGGCTATCATCACGGCAATCTGCGCGAGGCGCTGATCGAGGCGGCTTTGAGCCTCATCGCCTCCAAGGGTCCGGCCGGCTTCACCTTCGCCGAGGCGGCCCGTTCGGCCGGCGTCAGCCCCGCCGCCCCCTACCGCCATTACAAGGACCGCGAAGCTCTCATCGCCGATGTGGCCGTCAAAGGCTTCGATGCCTTCACCAGGGCGCTGCGCCTGGCCTGGAATGACGGAAAACCCGATCCGTTCGTCGCCTTCCACCGGCTCGGCCGCGCCTATCTCGACTTTGCCCGCAGCGAGCCGGCCTATTATGCCGCCATGTTCGAGGTGGGCCTCGATCTCAGCCAGCATCCCGACCTGTCGAAGGCCGGCGATGCCGCTTTCCAGGTGGTGCGCGAGGCCGTTGAAACCCTGCTGGAACGCGCGCCGCAAGGCAAGCGCCCCCCGGCCCTCATGGTGGCGCTGCACGTCTGGGCGATCAGCCACGGCATCGCCTCGCTGTTCGGGCGCGGCGACGGGGCCGGCCGCAAGCAGCCCATCGAGCCGGCCGAACTGCTGGAAGCCCACATGCTGGTCTACCTGCGTGGCCTCGACATCATCGCTTGACGCTTGCCCAAAAAATCACCACCTGCCTCTTGACAGGCGGGGCGGATCGTTCCACCTATGTTAATGTAAATAACATTCACATTGGAAGCGGACATGGTGATTCTCGAAACCCTCGACGGATATGGCAAGCCGGCCTGGTTTGCGCTGATGATCGTGAGCTTCATGGTCTTCTGGCCGCTGGGCCTCTTCATTCTCCTCTACATAATCGGGAGCGGACGCATGGGATGCTGGAACAAGGGCAAGGTGGCGGCCTTCAAGAGCCACGGCTTCGGCGGTTTCGGCGGTTTTGGCGGTGGCTGCAGCGGCCCGGGCCGCTGGTACCGGGCGGGCAAGATGGCATCATCGAGTGGCAACCGCGCCTTCGATGAGTATCGCGAGGCGACCCTGAAGCGGCTGGAGGAAGAGCAGGAGGAGTTCCATTCCTTCCTCGACAGGCTGCGCCAGGCCCGCGACAAGGCCGAGTTCGACCAGTTCATGGCCGACCGGGCACGCCAGGCCAACGTCACCGACGTCGAGCCCTCAGACGAGGGCAGCCACCCGGCCGCCTGATCCCGACAACTGGACAAAACACCCGATCACCGACGCCGGAGCCCCGCTCCGGCGTTTCCTTTAATGACAGTGCCCCGGCTTGTTGGGCGGCACATCGAGCGCCGGGTTCTCGTCAAAAAAACCATCCGGCATCCAGTGGAAATTGGCATAGACCACCGGCTGCACCGGCCAGTCCTCGGGCCGCGGCAGGTGGTGATAGTTGAGCGTGTACCAAACCACCACGTTCTCGCCCTCCAGGTTGCGATCCGCCTTTGTCCACTCTGAGATCCCCTCGCCGCCGGCGCTCTGGTTGGGAAAGACCCCGCAGGGATAAAGCTCATCGGCGCGATAAGGCGTCGCCCAGAAGTGCTTGAACATGAAGCCGGCACGCCTGCCCACCGGTGAGGCTGGATCGAGGAACGGCAAGGCGTTCACCCCCGGCACCAGCTTGAAGCCGGTCGCCTCGCCCAGCCGGTTGACCCTTTCCGTGCTCACCACCCGCCAGTAGCGCGCGCTGCCAAGGTCCATGGTGCGTTGCGCCTGAAGCTCGCTGGTGAGTGCCGTTTCGCTGATCTTCACGGCATTGCCGTGGGCGTTGCCTTCCCCCATGGGCCTGGCGGAAAAGTTCATTTCGCGCACCGCGTTCTTCATCCCGTCGACGCTCATGTCGAAGCGGAAGGAAAAGCAGTGCTGGTGCACGTGGCTCTCGATCCCCGGCGCCACCATCCGCCCATATTCGGAGGTCTCGCCCGGAGCGACGGCTGAAGGGAACGGAATGCCGGTTGCCTTCACCTCCACGCCGATGGTGCCGTCCTGGTAGAAATACCAGAAGAAGCCGTAGACATAGTTGCCGATGGTCGAGATCGACGAAATGACGAGGCGCCGCGAGCGCACCACCCGCGACTGGCCGATGTCGAAATTTGAAAATTTCCACAACGTGCCGAAATCTTCCTCGTGCATGCAGATGGCGTTGCCGATGGTCTTGGGCTTGCCGTGCCAGTCATGGGTGACGACGTCGAAATAATGGATATGGCCAAGGCAGTCGCACCCGAGCGTCAGTGAATCGAGGAACTGGCCGATGCCGTATTCACCGGTATCGAAGGCGTTGCGGCGGAAATTGGCGCCTGAGGGATCGCCATAGGGCACCACCATTTCAGCCAGCGAGGCGCGGTGCATGATGGGGCGCAGGCGCCCGCCGTCCTCATAGCCGATTTCGTGCAGCACCAGGCCCTCGCGCAGGTTGAAGCCCACCCGGATGCGCCATTTCTGCCACCGCACCAGCATGCCCTCGACGGAAAAACTCGGTCCATCCTTCTGCACGATGTCGAGCGACTTGACGTCTTGGCGCAGCCCCGCGTTGCGCTCGATCGCCTGATCGCCCGGCGGCAGCGGCACCACGCCGTAATCGTCGATGCGCACCACCTTGCCGCGCCGCAGATCGATCACCGGATGCAGGTTGGCGATGGGTCGCCCGTAGGGGTTGTCGCCCGCCTCGTTCATGGCCCAGCAATGGCCATAGGCGATGCGCTCGCCCTTTTCGCTCGCGATGTCGAAATCCCCCGCCGCCCACGGCTCGACCAGCACCTTCGAGGTATCGGCGATGCCGCGCTTGGCAAGCGCCGCCTTGACCCCTTCATCGGCCAGCGCAATGCGCCCGCCCTCGACGAACTCATCAGCGACGATCCGCGCCTGCGCGCCCGGCACATGGCGCCAGCCCATGAGCTGGCCATCACCCAGATCGGCGATGCCGTTGAAGGTGCGGTTGGAAGAGGGTTCGTAACAGCACACATAGGCGCGCCGCGAAACCGCCTCGCCGGCCGCATGGGCGGCTAATTCATCCTTTGAGGGTTCATCCAGCGTGATGGTCTCGAACCACGCCGTTTCATCGAGCCCGCCCCCGGCCTCAACGATCGCCGCCGCCGCCGCGATTTCAGCTTTCGACAGCGGGTCGAGGGGATGGATCGGCTTCACAGGCGACATGATCTCTCGGCTCCAGAAGATTGAATCGATTCAACAACTTGTACAGCGCTGTCAGGTCTTGGCCTGCCGTTCGCGCCTCAGTTTGGCCCAGAATTCCAGGCGCTTTTTCACCTCGCGCTCGAAGCCGCGCTCCGGCGGGTTGTAATAGCGCTCGCGGCCCATGTCGTCGGGAAAGTAGTACTGGCCGGAAAAGGCGTCGGGCTCGTCGTGGTCGTAGCGATAGCCGGCGCCGTATTCCTCGGCTTTCATCAGCTTGGTCGGTGCATTGAGAATGATCTTCGGCGGCATTAGCGAGCCGGTGTCCTTGGCGCGCCGCATGGCCGCCCCGAAGGCCTTGTAGCCGGCGTTGGATTTGGGCGCCGTGGCCATGTAGAGCGTCGCCTGCGCGAGAGCCAGTTCGCCTTCCGGCGAGCCGAGGAAATCGTAGGCCTCCTTGGCGGCCAGCGCCTGATGCAGCGCTTCCGGGTCGGCAAGCCCGATATCCTCCACCGCCATGCGCACCAGCCGCCGGGCGAGGAACAGCGGGTCTTCGCCGGCCGTCAGCACGCGGGCGAGGTAATAAAGTGCTGCATCCGGGTCGGAACCGCGCACCGATTTGTGCAAGGCCGATATGAGGTTGTAGTGGCCTTCCTGCGCCTTGTCGTAAAGCGGCGCCCGGCGCTGCACGGCTTCGGCGAGGCGCGCCCGATCGAGCGGTTCTTCGCCCTCGGCCACCGTGCCGTAGATGTCCTCGATCAGGTTGAGCAGGTAGCGCCCGTCGCCATCGGCCATGGCGATCAGCGCCTCGCGGGCATCGCCATCGAGCGGCAGCGGCCGCTTGTACCAGTTGACCGCCCGTTCGATCAGCACCCCCATGGCGTCGGCATCGAGGCGCTTCAGGGTCAGCACCTGGGCGCGCGACAACAGCGCGCCGTTGAGCTCAAACGACGGATTTTCGGTGGTCGCCCCGACCAGCGTGATGGTGCCGTCTTCCATGCACGGCAGGAACGAGTCCTGTTGCGCCCGGTTGAAGCGATGGATCTCGTCGACGAACA
>CAZMSA010000158.1:0-8637 GCA_964568825.1 uncultured Rhizobiaceae bacterium
GCCGATGTTGCAATGCGGCTTGGTGCGCGCGAATTTCTCCTTGGCCATCTTCTCTTTCCTGTTCTCGCGGTGGTGACCGCCAATCTCGTCCGACTGAGGCGCTGTTGCTTCGCCGCTGACCGCTCCCCTACCGCGGCTTTTAGGATTTCCTGGAGCGGGTGAGGGGAATCGAACCCCCGTCTTCAGCTTGGAAGGCTATTGCTCTACCATTGAGCTACACCCGCTGCGGGTACTTCAACTCCTTCGACCAACCTGCCGGTTGCAAATCGTTTTCTGTCTGCGCCCACTCGATCGCCTGACGGTTGGCCGGGCTGGTGGAGGGGGTTGGATTCGAACCAACGTAGGCGTAGCCAACGGGTTTACAGCCCGTCCCCTTTAGCCACTCGGGCACCCCTCCAATCCGATGGATTCGGCATCTAGGCAGCGCAACAGATCACACCCGGCCTTTGAGAGCCGGGTGCGACCGGCAGCTTTATGCAAGCCTCGCCGGGTCTTGTCAACCGGATTCGCCACCGTCCGCCGATCGTGTCGCGTCGTCTCGGCCCTAATCGGTTTTAGCCAGTTCGTCATCGCGCGCGGCCTCTTCGGCGGCACGCTTTTTCTCCGTCATTTTCACCGCGTAGATCGCCAGTTCGTAAAGCCCCCACAACGGAATGGCCAGCCCCAGCTGCGAGAACGGATCGGGCGGCGTGAACACCGCGGCCAGTGCCACCACCGCCACGATGGCATAGCGCCGCCCGTACTTGAGCTGCGCCGACGTCACCAGCCCCACCCGGCCCAGGAGCGTCAGCACCACCGGCAGCTGGAAACAGATGCCGAAGGCGAGGATCAGCGTCATCACCAGGTTGAGATATTCGCTCACCCGCGGCAACAGCTCAATCGTCGCCTGGCCATTGGCGCCGGTCTGCTGGAAGCTGGCGAAGAACCGCAAGGCGGCCGGCATGATGATGAAGAACACCAGGCTGGCCCCGGCAAAGAACAGGATCGGCGTGGCGATGAGGTAGGGCTTGAAGGCGTTGCGCTCATTCTTGTAGAGGCCGGGCGCCACGAATTTGTAGATCTGCACCGCGATCAGCGGAAAGGCGATGCACAAGCCGCCGAACATGCCGATCTTGAGCTGGGTGAAGAAATATTCCTGCGGCGCGGTATAGATGAGGCGCACATGTTCATCGCCCCCCACGGCCCAGCGATACGGCCACAATAAAAAGTTGAAGATCGGCGTCGCCACCAGAAAACAGCCGATGAAGGCGACGATGAAGCCGGCACAAGCCCTGATGAGTCGCGTCCTGAGCTCCACAAGATGCTCCAGCAGCGGCGCCTCGGAGGAGTCGATGTCATCCTTGCTCATGTGCTCGGGCTCATCCACTAACCGGCCGCCTTGCCGGCTTTTTCGCCGGCGGCGGACTTGTCGGCCACCTTCGCCGGCGCCGCGGCGGGCGCGCTGCTCTTGCTCTTGGTGCTCTTGGTGCTCTTGGCGCTTTTTGCGGGTTTGACGGGCTCGGCCGCGACGGCCGGCACATCGGCCTCGGCGCCGTTGCCGGAGGAAGCAGCGGGCTTGGTCACGCTGTCCTCGATGGCGCTCTTGATGTCGGCGGTGGATTTTTCGAGATCGGTGACGGTGAAATTGGACATCTTGTTGATGTCCTGCTTCACCTCATCGAGGCCTGCTTCCTTGGTCGCCTCATCCAGATGTCGCTGGAATTCGCGCGCCATGGACCGCATCTTGGTGGTGAACTGGCCAATGGTGCGCAACACCTTGGGCAAGTCCTTGGGCCCGATGACGATCAGCGCGACGACCGCGATGACGATGAGTTCGCCCGAACCTATGCCAAAATCGAACATCTGCGACGCCATCCTTCACGCGCGCAACACCACGCCGCCGATGCAAACGACCCCGGCAGAGCGGCACATCCAGAGCCGGTCAAGCCTAGCTCTTGGCCTCGCTGTGGGAATTGGCGTCGACCTTGGTCGCCCGATCGGCTTCCTGCTCGATCGACTTGGCTGTTTCGGCGACCTTGTCCTCGTCTTCGGCCAGGCCCTTCTTGAAGCTCTTGATGCCCTTGGCGACATCGCCCATCAGGTTCGATATCTTGCCGCTGCCGCCAAACAGCACAAGCACCACGGCCAACAGGATCAGCCAGTGCCAAATTGAAAAGCTACCCATAATCTCCAACTCCCTCGGTTCAACCCGTGTCCTGGCCCCTCGGGACCATCCGTTGGGCCGCACTATCGCAAAAACGCCGACGCCCCGCAACCAAGCCGGCACAAGCATCGCTGCGCTTGTTCAAAGTTCATTCTCATATGGTTATCGCCGGCCGGTTTTGCAAAGCCCACAAAAACGGGCCTCGGGATCAGAGGTCGAACGGGTACAGCTTTAAGCCGGCTCGTCCTCGCCGGCAACCACCTCGGGCAAATCCATTTCCAGCGCCGGCAGGTCCTCGCCCTCGCCCACCGGGTCCTCATCCGGCCCCAGTGCGTCATCCGACGGCGGTGATGGCACCAGGAAGTCGGGCGGCAGGTTCTGGTCGAGCAGGCCTGCTGCCTTCAGTTCGTTGAGGCCCGGCAGATCGCCGGTCTCGTTGAGGCCGAAATGCTCCAGGAATCCGGGCGTCGTGCCGTAGGTGACGGGCCGCCCCGGCGTGCGCCGCCGCCCGCGCAGCTTGACCCAGCCGATCTCCATCAGCGTGTCGAGCGTGCCCTTGGAAATGGCGACGCCGCGGATTTCCTCGATGTCGGCGCGGGTGACCGGCTGGTGATAGGCAATGATCGCCAGCGTCTCCAGGGCTGCCCGCGACAATCGCCGCTGCTCCACCGCCTCGCGGCGCAACAGGAAGCTCAGGTCCCCTGCGGTACGGAACGCCCAGCGCCCGCTGACCTGCACCAGATTGACGCCGCGACGCTGATAGAAGCGCTGCAAGTCCTCCAGTACCGCCGCCACGTCGGTTCCCTCCGGCAAGACCGTGGCGATGTCATCGGCGGCCACCGGCTCGGGGGCGGCGAACAGCACCGCCTCCACCACCCGCAGCGCCTGGGCGGCATCTTTGCCAGCATGCATTGCCACGCCATCCTCGGTGTCGGCTTCATCGGCCGAGGGTTCGAGGGATTGCACCAGGCTCATTGTCTTGGCCATGGATCTTCAGGCTCCTCTAGGCGGTCCGCACCGGTCGCGGTGACCGGCGGCGCATGAATATGGGTTGAAAGGCCCCCTCCTGGCGCAGCTCCAGGTGGCCTTCGCGGGCCAGTTCGAGGCCCGCCGACAACGATGACGCCAGCACCGTGCGGCGGCGTTCGGGCGCTATCAGATAATCGGCCATCCATTGATCCAGCGGCCCCCAGTCGTCCATCACCCCGATGAGGCGCTCCAGCACCGCGCGGGCTTCCTTGATCGACCAGGTGGGCAGCGGCCGGACGGTATAGTGACGCGCCGTCGCCCGTTTCTGGCGCCGCTCGGCGTAGGCTTTCAGCAGGTCGATCAGGTTGTCGGCATAGGTTTCCTGGGTGCTGACGACCAACGGCTCAGGCGACCCGCGCTGGAAGACGTCGCGGCCAAGCAGGTTGCGCGCCATGAGCTGGGCTGCCGCCTCGCGCATCGCCTGCAGGCGCTGTAGTCGGAAGGCAAGGCGCGCGGCCAGTTCTTCCGCCGGGATGTCTTCGCCGTCATCGCCGCTATGCGGCAGCAACAGGCGCGATTTCAGAAACGCCAGCCACGCCGCCATCACCAGGTAGTCGGCCGCCAGTTCCATGCGCAGCCGCTTGGCCTGTTCGATGAACCCGAGATACTGCTCGGCCAGTGCCAGGATGGAGATGCGGGTGATGTCGACCTTCTGGTTGCGCGCCAGTTGCAACAAGAGATCGAGCGGGCCCTCAAAACCCTCCACGTCGACGATCAGGTGATCGTCATCGCCCGTGGGACGCCGCACCGGCCCGTCGCCATCCGGCCACAGGTCTTCGGTTTTTCCCGGCTTGTCCGACGTCGTCACCATGTCCGCTCCGCTGCACCCCTATTTTCCGCCCCTATTGTGCCGGTTTGCAAGTGATTCGCGCGAGAGGCTGGGGCGGCTTATCCGCAAGCGATCGGGCCGCCTGCCATCGCCGCCCGCCCAGGCATTTTCCGTCAGCGCAGCAAAGGCCGCAAGCCCGGATGCTGGATCGGCCCGATCCGGCGCCCCGAGGCGGCCAAGCGCGGCCCGGGCACGGTCTTCCGCTCTGCCCGCCAGCACCGGTGCGGCTGCCGCCACCTGGCGCATTTCATCGAGGCGGCCGTTGCAATGCAATAACATGTCGCACCCCGCCGCCGTTGCCGCGGCGGCGCGTTCGGCCAGCGAGCCCGAGAGCGCCTGCATGGAGAGATCGTCGGTCATCACCAGCCCGTCATAGCCGATCAGCCCGCGCACCACCTCGGCCATTACCTTGGGCGACAGGGTCGCCGGCCGTTCGGCATCGACGGCCTCGTAGACCATGTGGGCGGTCATCGCCATCGGCAGGTCGGCAAGCGCTGCAAACGGCACGAAGTCCACCCGTTCGAGTTCGCTGAGCGAAGCCGAAACCCGCGGCAGGGCGTGATGGCTGTCGGCATCGGCGCGGCCATGGCCGGGAATGTGCTTGATCACCGGCAGCACGCCGCCGGCCATCAGCCCTTCCGCGGCCGCCCGCGCCAGCACGGCCACGGCTTGGGGATCATCGCCATAGGCCCGGTCGCCGATCACCGGATGACTGCCCGGCTGCGGCACATCGAGCACCGGCAGGCAGTCGACGGTGATGCCGGCTTCATAAAGGTCGGCAGCGATCGCCCGGCCGCCGGCGCGCGCTGCCTTGAGGCCGGCCAGCGCGTCCTCGCGGTAGAGCGCCCCGATGGCGCCCGCGGCCGGATAGGCCCGCCAGTTGGGCGGTCCCATGCGCTGCACCCGCCCGCCTTCCTGGTCGATCAGCACCGGCGCGTCGGGGCGCCCGACGGCGGTGCGAAACGCCGTGACGAGCGTCCTGATCTGTGCCGTATCGGCGATGTTGCGCTTGAACAGGATGAGGCCCCAGGGCTCCTCAGCCGTGGCGAAGGCCGCCTCGGCGGCGCTCAGCGTCAAACCTTCGCAGCCGCAGATGAAGGCCTTGACCGCCATGTCGGGGCGCTCCTTCGGTGGGGTGTCGGGAAAACCGCTTATGAGACTTTATCGATATAAATGCGTACTGACGTCACAGCAGGGGCCGGTCGGGTGCGAAAAAACCGCCGCTACATCCGCCTGGCCAGGCAATCCCTCTCGCCGCCGGAGATCAAGGCGTTGCACAATTTCTGCGCCGCGTCCGATGACGGCAGGGTGCCGACGCTCAGCCGGTAAAAGCTGCCGCTGGCACCGAGATCGGCGCGCTGGATAACCGGTGACAGGCCCTTGAGCAGGCCGCCGTGCCGCTGGGCAATCTTCTGGTATTCGGCCTGGGCTTCGGCCTCGGTGCGAAATGCGGCAAGCTGCGCAACGTAGCCCGTCGCCTGGGTCTGGGTCTGCTGCGGCTGGGTCTGCTGCGGCGGCTGGATGCTCGCCACCTGCTGCTGCGGCTGCACCAGCGGCTGCTGCGGCTGGATCACCGGCTGCTGCGGCTGGATGACGGGTTGCGGCTGGATCACCGGTTGCTGGTTGAAGGTGGCGAGATCGGTCGCCTGCTGGGTGTTCTGGGCGGTCTCATTCGGCGCGGAGGAAAACGGGAGCCTGTGGCCGGCCAGCGGATCGCTGTCACGTCCAAGGTGTCGCGTTGTCGTGCGCGTCGGTGTATCCGTCTGCTGTATCGCCTGGGTCTGCTGGGTGAACTGCGGGGTCCCGTTGGTCAGCGGCGTGGTCAGCGCAATCGGTCCCGTGGCCTGGTCGATGGGCTGCTTGGCGGGAATTTGCGGTCGCGGCATCGGTTCAGGCGGGGTCACGGCCGCCTGCTTCTTCTCCACCGCGCGCTGCGTCTTGGCGACCGCCTTGGGCTTGGGCGGCTGCGTGACCAGCGTCGGCGTCTGATCCGTCTCGATGATCTGCTGCAGCTTCTGCTGATCGCTCGTCTGGATTTGCTGGCGACTGTTTGTCTGGGCGGCGGCGTCACTCTGCTTTTGAGCCGCCTCCTGGGTGGGCACTTCGGGCACCTTCAGGTCAATTGCATTGCTGGCGACCTGACTGTCCATCTTGCCGGTCTGCAGGTCGCTGCCGGCATTCTCCGATGCCGGCACCGCGATGACGTCCTGCTTTTGTCCGACACCCTGGGCATACTCGCTCTTGATGGTGGTTTGCGGCGCATTGAGCTGGCCCTGCTGGCCGTTTGCGTCGGGCGGCGGCGGCAACGGCAGCGGCAGCGAGTCGGTTCCCTGCTGCTGGGTGGTACCGTTGTTCTGCGTGCCGTTGTTCTGGGAGTTCGGCGCCGGCGGCGTGGCCGGAATCTGCGGCTTCTCCTCGGTCGGCACGATGCGCTCGGGCTCGAGCGTCTCGTCGCCGACGATGCGGTCGTATATCTGTTTGTGCCGCACCGCCTGCTGGGGGGCATTCGCCGAATTGTCGGTCGATTGCTGGGTGGCGTTGTTGGTGCTCTCGGGGACCGTCTTGACGGGCGCCTGCGGAGCGGTGATCACCGGCACGTTTCCGGCTTTTTCCGCCGCGTGCCGGGTCTGGTTGAAATACCAGTAGATGAGCCCGCCGGCGATCAGCGCCACGGCCACCAGCGCCAGCAGCAAGACCAGCGGTCCGCCACGGCTGCGCTGGTCCTCTTCGTCCTCGAACTCGTCTTCATAGTCCTTGTAGGCGGCCGAATAGTCCTCCGCCCGCGCCCGTCCGCGGCGCGGCAGGCGCTCGTCCTCCTGATCGAACACATCGTCCAGGTCGTCTTCGGCATAGGCAGCCGGACGCCCGCGCGGGCCCGCCAGGTCGCGTCCCGTCACCGGGGCGCCGCGCCGCTCCTCGACGGCATCGTCTTCGGGCAGCGGTTGGCGCCGCTGCGGTACCGGGGTGCCGGGCTCGCCGGCCGGCCGATAGTCCTGTGCATAGCCTTGCGGCTGGTAGGTCCCGCCTTGATACGCGGGCGGTGGAACCCGGCCATACGGCTGGGCCGGCGGCTGATAGCCATAGCTTCCAGTGCGGGCCGGAATCGGGCTTGGCGGCGGTGCCGGCTCGACTTCGCGTTGCGCCTGGACGATTTCTTCCTTGGCGAAGGTGAATTTCGGCCCGCTCTCGGCGTTTGGCTTGAGCGGCTGCTGCAGCGGCGGGGGAGCGGGCTGTTTTCTTTCAAGCGCATGAGCGCGGGCTTGCTGCATGCGCTGCTTGGCCAGCCGTTCGGCCGCCTCGCGCTGCACCCTCAGCCGCTCGGCGAACTGATCGTTGCGTGGATCGGCCGGCGGCTGGGTCGGCGTCACCGTTCGCATGGAGGCAGGAGCGGCCGCTTGCTGCGGGCGCTGCCCGGTGGGCCGGACGTTAGCCTGGCCACCTGCGGCCGGCTCACGTACCGGCGCAGATTGGCGCGGCGCGGCAGCAGGTTGCGGCACACTGCGGTGCGCTTCGGGCTGCGTTGCCTTGGCGGCCGGACGCGGGGCCATCGGTGCCGGCCGCACGATCGGTGCGCCGGGACGCCTTTCGGGGGCCTGCTGGGGCGGGCGCTGGGCCGCCTGCGGAGGCTGTTGCGGCGGGCGCGTAGCCTGATGGTCGGCCGGGCGCTGTGACGGCCGCACGGCTTGCCAGCCTATTTTGGGTTCGGCCCGCTCGGCGGGCCGCTCGCTCTTGAATTCTTCGGATAACCGCGGCAGATCCTTGTTGATCCCCAGCCGCTCGCGCCAGTTGCGCCGGTCGCCCCCAGAACCCTTTCCGGTGCTGTCCTGATCCATATGTTGCTGTTCCGATCCTACATCTCTTCCAGCGGCTTGACCCCGAGGATTCGCAAGCCGTTGCCGATAACATACCGAATCGCGCGCAAGAAGGCGAGCCGCGCCACCGTTACATGAAGCTGATCCTTGAAAATAAAGCGCAATTGCGGCGACTCTTTGCCTTTGTTCCACAGCGCATGAAAGTCGCCGGCCAGGTCATGCAGGTAGAAGGCGACGCGGTGCGGCTCGTGCGCCACCGATGCCTGCTCGATCATCCGCGGATATTCCGCCAGCCGCCTGATGATCTGCAGCTCGGCATCATCATCCAGCAGCGCCAGGTCGGCAGCCCCGAGGGCGGCATCGTCGATGGCTTCGGCGCCCACCTCCTCGGCGGCGTTGCGGAACACCGAGGCGATGCGGGCATGGGCGTATTGCAGATAGAAGACCGGATTGTCGCGTGACTGCTCGGTCACCTTCTGGAAGTCGAAGTCGAGCGGGGCATCGTTCTTCCTCATCAGCATCATGAAGCGCACCACGTCGGGGCCGACCTCGTCGACCACGTCGCGCAGGGTGACGAACTCGCCGGCCCGCTTCGACATCCTCACCGGCTCGCCGCCGCGAAAGAGCTTGACCAGCTGGCACAGCCGGACGATCAGCCGCACCCTGCCCCCCGACAGCGCCGCCGCCACCGCCTCCAGGCGCTTCACATAGCCGCCATGGTCGGCTCCCAGCACGTAGACCAGTTCATCGAAGCCGCGCTCGATCTTGTCGCGGGCATAGGCCACATCGGCGGCGAAATAGGTATAGGAGCCGTCCGACTTGAT
>CAZMSA010000159.1:0-8562 GCA_964568825.1 uncultured Rhizobiaceae bacterium
CGATGGTCACTTCGTTGTCGTCGACCACCTTGGCAACCTTGCCGATGATGCCGCCGCTGGTGATCACTGTATCGCCGCGGCGTACATTCTTGATCAGTTCCTGATGTTCCTTGACCCGCTTTTGCTGCGGCCGGATGAGAAGAAACCAGAAAACGGCCATGATCGCCACGAGCGGCAGGATCATGCCGAACATATCGCCGCCAAACGGGGTTTGCCCAGCCTGGGCGTAGGCAGGTGAAATGAACATCAAAAATGACTCCCGATCCCGATCAGCATGGCCGCCCCTGCTGTCGAAACGATTGAACCGGCCTGATTGCGGCGCCGCGTTTGGATGGGCGGAATATACCGAGGCAACCCGGCAATGCAACACCGCCGGCCAGGCCACTCCCGCATTGCCTGCGTGTAGCGGAATATTTCACCCGGCGCCATCCTCAAGTTGGCCGCACCGCACGCCCGCTCCACGGGGCGCATCGGCCATGCCTGGCCCCTTGCACCGTTGGCCCGGTCGTGGCTATTTGCCGCGCAGCCCTTTATCAGCGCACGATGGGACAAGCCATGACCGGCGGCGACAAGGACACAATGGAGCGGCTCGAACGCATCGCCGCCGCGCTTGAGCGGCTGGCGCCGCCGCCGCTGCCGCCGCTCGACCTCGATGCCGCCAACGCCTTCATCTGGGAGGCGCGCGGGTGTCTCGTTCCGGTCACCCGCGTCAACCGTGTCGACATGGTGCTGCTCAAGGGCATCGACCGGATGCGCGACATCCTCATCGACAATACCACCCGGTTTGCCGCCGGTCTTGCCGCCAACAACGCCTTATTGTGGGGGGCGCGCGGCATGGGCAAGAGCTCCCTGGTGAAGGCGGCTCATGCCGAGGCAACGGCCCGGGTCGAAAATCGTCTGAAGCTGGTGGAGATCCACCGCGAGGACATCGAAAGCCTGCCCGACCTGATGGGCCTCATCCGCCAGTCGCCGGGCTATCGCTTCATCGTCTTTTGCGACGATCTGTCGTTCGATGCCCACGACACATCATACAAATCGCTGAAGGCGGCGCTGGAGGGCGGCATCGAAGGCCGGCCCGACAACATGGTGCTTTATGCCACGTCCAACCGCCGCCACCTGTTGCCGCGCGACATGATGGAAAACGAGCGTTCGACCGCCATCAACCCATCCGAGGCGGTTCAGGAGAAGGTGTCGCTCTCCGATCGGTTCGGCCTGTGGCTCGGCTTCCATAACTGCTCGCAGGACGAATTTCTTTCAATGGTGAATGGTTACGCCGACTACTTCAAGCTCGGTGTGGCGCCGGAACAGCTTCGCGCCGAAGCCATTGAATGGTCCACGACGCGTGGCAGCCGTTCGGGCCGGGTGGCCTGGCAGTACATCCAGGACCTCGCCGGCCGTCTCGGCAAACCGCTGGCTACTTGAGCCTCTTCTCGTTTTCGTTCCATTCGGCCAGGTTGCGGCCGAACGGCACCATCACCCATTCGCGATAGGCGGAGCGCTCCTTCAGCTGCGCGTACCAGCGATCGAGATTCTTGAATTGCGGGCGATCGATCTCGACGTTCTGGTAGCGCCAGTACATGGCGCCCAGCGGTATGTCACCATAGGTGAAGTGGCGACCGGCCAGCCATGGCTTCTTGCCGAGCCGGCTGTCCGCCAGTTTCAGATGGCCGGCAAGCGTCTTCTGCGCCGCCTTCAGCACCTGCTGGTTGGCCTCCTCAGGGGGCAGGCGGATCTTGTTCCAGAAAATCTGCCCCAGTGGTATGGCCGGCGTGCTGATGGCCCAGTCCATCCACTGGTCGGCGAGCGCCCAGGCGCGGTGACCACGCGGCCGGATGGTGTCCTTGCCATAACGCCGCGCCAGATAGCGCACGATGGCATTGGACTCGAACATGGTGATGCTGCCATCCTTGATGGCCGGCACCAGCGCGTTGGGATTGATGCGGCGGTATTGGCGCGTGTCGGTTCCCCCGAAACTGCCGCCCAGGGTCTGGCGCTCGAAGGCAACGCCGGTTTCGGCCGCCGCCCACAAAACCTTCTGCACATTTATGGAGCTACGACGTCCGTAGACCGTGATCATGTTGGCCAGTCCCTCGTTGATGATGGCTTGAATGGCGCCGGACTCTGGACTTGGGGCGGCAAAAACACAAGACCCGCCGCAAGGATGCGCCGGGTCTTGGCAAGGCTCCGTAGTACGCAGGGGACGGAGGGTTAAACTCTAGTTGGCCGCTTGCCGCATGTCCAGATATTTGAGCGGATCGACGGCGGATGCGCCCTTTCTCACTTCAAAGTGAAGTTGCGGGCTGGTCACTGAACCGGTCTGGCCGACCTTGGCGATGATGTCGCCGCGCTTGACGGTGTCGCCACGCTTGACGAACAGTTTCGAGTTGTGGGCATAGGCCGTCACCCAGCCGTTCTCGTGACGAATGAGCACCAGGTTGCCATAGCCTTTCAACTCGTTGCCGGCATAGGCCACCACACCGGACTCCGCGGCCCTGACGCTGGTGCCCATGGGCACCGATATGTTGATGCCCTCGTTGCGCATCCCGTTGGGCTTTTGACCGAATGTCGAGATGATGCGACCGCGCACCGGCCAGCGGAAGCCACTGCTGGCGACATCGGTGGTCTGCGGCTGGTTCTGCAGGGTCTGCTGCGGGGTGATCTGGGCAACCGGCTGGCGGACAACCGACTGCTTTTGCGGTGCCGCCACCTGCTGCTGGTCAAGGTTGGCGGTGTTGGCCCGTTGCTGCGGCTGTTGCTGGCGCACCGGCACCTGATTGCGGGCCATGGCGTCATGGCCGGGAATGCGCAGGCGCTGACCGACCCTCAGCGACACGTCGTGGGAAAGGCCGTTGTAGTCGGCGATCTTGTAGGGGTTCATGTGGTAGGTGCGCCCGACCGCGAACAGCGTCTCGCCGGGCCTGACCACATGCATGGCGGTTTGCGCAAACTTTGGCTGCACGACCGGCCGGTTGTAAGCCTGCACGCGCGGTCGGGGCTGCGAGACGCCGCGATTGCCGGGAATGCGCAGCATCTGCCCAACCTGAATGGCATAGGGCGGCGGGATATTGTTGGCCGCGGCCAGTTGCGACGTGCTGAGATTGTTGGCATGCGCAATGGAATAAAGCGTCTGGCCCGGTTGCACGGTGATCTGACCGCCGGGCGCATAGGCCTGCTGGACCGGCCGGCTGGGCGCATAGGCGGGACGCTGGTTGACCGGCGCGTTTTGCCAGGCTTGCTGGTTTTGCTGGGGGGTGTCGGTGCTATTGAGCTGGCTCTGCTGCACCGATCGGGTTTGCGTTGCCTGATCCGGCAGCGACGCGGTGTTGACATCGGGATAACTGGAAAAGCGGTCCATCTGGGCCGAACAGGCACCCAGCGAAATCGCGCTCGCCAGGCAGAGGACAACACGCACCACAACAGATTTCCGGCTCTTCAGGGAAGATGTCATATTTTGAACCCCAGACTCCACAGACCATACGGAAGTTACGAAGGACCCTAGGCGGGTTTGGTTAAGGGAGAGTTTAGGGGCGTGCTAAAATACAGCTAAAATTTTCTCTACCGTCAAAGTTCGCGGGCGATGCCTTCGACCAGTGGAACGAAGCGCACCGGCAGCAGCGTTTCCACCTCGATCCCGTCTTCGGTGCGCACCACGCGCTTCAGTTCCTGGCGCTCGGGCCCGGCATCGACGGGGATAATCATGATGCCGCCGACGGCAAGCTGCTCGATCAGTGTTTCGGGAATATCGCGCGCCGCCGCGGTGACGATGATGCGGTCGAACGGGGCCTGCTTGGGCCAGCCCTTCAGCCCGTCGCCCACCATGGCGGTGATGTTGGACAACTTCAGCGTCCTGAAGCGTTCTTCGGCCTCGCGCGCCAGAGTGCGGAAGCGCTCGATGGTATAGACCCGGCGGCACAGCTGCGACAGGATCGCCGTCTGGTAGCCCGATCCGGTGCCGATCTCCAGCACCTTCATGCGCTCTGTGACTTTCAGCCGGTCGGTCATGAAGGCGACGACGAAGGGCTGCGAGATGGTCTGGCCGCAGGCGATCGGCAGCGCCTGATCGGCGTAGGACTGCTCGGCCAGCGTCTGGGGGACAAAAAGCTGGCGGGGGATGCCCTCGATGGCCTCGAGGACGCGCTTGTCGCGCACCCCCTGGTTGCGCAACGACATGACGAGCTGGACTTTACGGACATCCTCGCTCATCGCCGCTGGCCCCTCCCGTAAAGCTCAATCGCCACGACTGCCAACGGCGGCGCGCAAGGTTTCCATGGCCTCGACTTGCGTGAGGTTCATGTGCAGCGGCGTCACCGATATGCGGCCCTCGTAGACGGCGCGCAAGTCGGTGCCCTCGGCGGGATTGGAGCGTTCGCGCAGGAAACCCAGCCAGTAATAGGCCCGCGCCCGGGTATCGGTGCGTTCCTCGATGCGCAGCAGATTCTGGTCGCGCTTGCCCTGGCGGGTGATCTCGATGCCCTTGACATCCTCAGGGGCGCAATCGGGGAAATTGACATTGACGAGGATGCCGGGGCCGAGATCGAGGCGGTAGAGCGCCGCCACCAGGTCCGGCCCATGGGTCTCGCCCACCTCCCAGCGCAAATTTCTCCCGCCCAGCACCCCGTAGGTCTGTGACAGGGCGATCGACTTGAAGCCCAGCGCACAGCCTTCCATGGCCGCCGCGATGGTGCCGGAATAGGTGACATCATCGGCAACGTTCTGCCCCCGGTTCACCCCCGACAGCACCAGGTCCGGCGGCTCCGGCATGACCTTGCGCACCGCCATCAGGACACTGTCTGTGGGGGTGCCGAGGACGGCAAAGCGCCGTTCGTCCAGTTGGCGCAGGCGCAACGGGTTGGCCAGCGACAGCGAATGCGAGGCGCCCGACTGCTCGTGTTCGGGGGCGACAATCCAGATGTCGTCGGTCAGTTGCGCGGCGATGGTCTCCAGCACCCCGAGGCCCGGCGCATGGATGCCGTCATCGTTGGTGAGGAGGATGCGCGGGCAGCGACCGTCCGGGGTTTTCAGCTGTTCCGTCATGCCGGGCCTATGGTCTCAAGCCCGCCCATGTAGGGTTTCAGCGCATCGGGCACGGTTATGGTGCCGTCGGCGTTCTGGTAATTCTCCAGTACCGCGACAAGGGTGCGCCCGACCGCCAGTCCGGAGCCGTTGAGGGTATGGACGAAACGGGTGCCCTTGCCCTCGACCGGACGGTAGCGGGCGTTCATGCGCCGCGCCTGGAAGTCGCCGCAGTTGGAGCACGAGGAAATCTCGCGATAGGTATTCTGGCCCGGCAGCCATACCTCGATGTCAAAAGTCTTGCGCGAGGCAAAGCCCATATCGCCGGTGCACAGGATAATGGTGCGGAACGGTAAATCGAGCCGTTTCAGGATCGCTTCGGCGCAACCGGTCATGCGCTCGTGTTCGGCCGCCGACTGCTCCGGCGTGGTGACGGAGACCATCTCCACCTTGGAGAACTGGTGCTGGCGGATCATGCCGCGCGTATCCTTGCCGGCCGCCCCGGCCTCTGCCCGGAAGCACGGCGTCCAGGCGGTGACGCGCATGGGCAACGCCTTTTCCTCAAGGATGGATTCCCGTGCCAGGTTGGTCAGCGGCACCTCGGCGGTGGGGATGAGCCAAAGATCGCGCGTCCTTCCCTCTAAATTCGCGCTCCTTCGCAATTGAGCTCTTGCCGCAATTCGAGCCCTCATGACGTCAGACTCTGGCATCTTTTTTAGAAGGCTAAAGTCGAAATCAACAAATTCAGCAAGGAACATGCGTTCGTTTAAAAGACTCTCCTCGCCTTTCCTGATCATCTCCTCTTCCAAATCGCTCAAATCGAACGGGCGTTCGGTTCTGAACTGATCAGTCTCAAATTTTGGCAACTGCGCGGTACCGAACATCGCCTCGTCCTTCACGAGGATCGGCGGATTGACCTCGGTATAACCGTGCTCGCCGGTCTGCACATCGAGCATGAAGCAGCCCAAGGCCCGCTCCAGCCGCGCCAGCGCCCCCTTCAGCACCACGAAGCGAGCGCCGGAGAGTTTGGCGGCCGTCTCGAAATCCATCAGCCCCAGCCCTTCGCCCAGTTCGAAATGCTGGCGTGGCGTAAAGTCAAAGGTGCGCGGCGTGCCGACCTTGCGCAGTTCCACATTGGCGGTTTCGTCGGGACCCACCGGCACATCGTCGAACGGCAGGTTGGGGATGCCGGAGAGGGCGGTTTGCAACTCGGCCTCGGCCGCCTTCGCGGCGGCTTCCTCCTCGGGCATCTTCGTCTTGAGGGTTGAAACCTCCGCCATCAAGGCAGCCGCCCGCGCCTCGTCCTTGGCAGCCTTGGCCTGACCGATTTCCTTCGAGGCGGCGTTGCGGCGCTCCTGCATGTCCTGCAACGACGCCACCAGCGCGCGGCGCTTTTCGTCCAGCGCGATCAGGCTTTCCGCCGACGGCTCAAGCCCGCGCTTGGCCAGCCCAGCATCGAACGCGCCGGGGTTGTCCCTGATCCATCTTATGTCGAACATTTATCGGGTCTTCCCGTTGCCGGGGCGAACGAAGGAACGCGCCGCCGCGTTGAATCTTTGCTTTCCGCCCCCCTGTATAGGAGCATCGCCGTCCGCCGCAAGGCTCTTTTCCCCGCCGCCTGAACGTATATAAGCAGCCCATGAAGCGCGCCAGGAAACCTCATGCCCGCTCCGGCCCCCCTCGCCCGCCCGGCGGCGATGGCAGCGAACTGCTGTATGGCCACCACAGTGTCATCGAAGCGCTCGATAACCCGCGCCGCACGATCCGCCGGGTGATGGCGACCCGCAACGCGCTCGCCCGTATCGAAGCCTCGCTTGCCAGGCGCGGCCTGACGCCTGAGCCGGTGCACCCGGGCGAACTCGACCGCCTGACCGGCCCGGATGCCGTGCATCAGGGCGTGGCGCTCATTGCCGAACCCCTCGTCCAGCCAACCCTCGACGAGATCGGCCCCGGCACCGTGGTGGTTCTCGACCAGGTGACCGACCCGCACAATGTCGGAGCGATTGCCCGTTCCTGCGCCGCCTTCGGGGTTTCGGCCCTCATCACAACCACCCGCCACAGCCCCGCCCTCACCGGCGTCCTCGCCAAGGTGGCATCAGGGGCGCTGGAGCATGTGCCGTTCATCACCGTCACCAACCTCGCCCGGACGCTCGATGAACTGAAAGGCAAGGGCTTCACCCTCATCGGCCTCGACAGCGAGGCGGACGAGGCCATCGAGGCGCATGCCTCGGACCACCCCGTCGCCCTGGTGCTGGGCGCCGAGGGCAAGGGCTTGCGGCACCTGACACGCCAGCACTGCACATGGCTGGTGCGCCTCGACCTTCCGGGGCCGATCAAGAGCCTCAATGTCTCCAACGCGGCGGCGCTGGCGCTTTATGCACTGAAGTCACGCTAAGGGCCGAGCCGCTTTCGCTACCGCTCAGGCCTGTTCGTGCATCTTCTCGGTGGCTACCGGGTGCCATGAGGAAACGGTGTTACGACGCCGCGCGCGCTCGTCCTCGTAACGCCACCAGGCATGCGCAAGGCGGTGCTCGATCCGGCTGAAAACCTTCAGGCCGAAGCCGGGCAGCGGATTAAACGGGTTGGTGCGGCTGAAAGCCCAGATCTCAAGCCGACTCGAACGCGGAGCGGCTTGCCCGCGGCAATGAAAGCCGTGGGTATCGGCCACTACCAGCGTGTTGGGCCGGGCGGTGATCGCCTTGGGCTCCGGCAGGCCGAGTTGCGCCAGGTCGGCGGGTTCGGCGCGCATGGAGCCTTTTTCCGAATAGCCGTCCTTGAGGTTGCGGGCAGCGATCGAGCGACGGTACTCCCACTTCAGGCGCGCCCAGGTGAGGCGGTGCGAGCCCGGCACATAGGTGAACGGCCCCTTGTCGGCGCCTACCTCATCGATGAAGAACCAGGCTTTCATGGTGGGGTGGAAGGTGTCGGCATGCAGCACCTTTTGCGGATCGGGACCGCCGGCGATAAAGCCGTTCTTGATGGACTGTATATAATAGAGCGGCCGCTTGAGGCGGGCGGAACAGTATTTAAGCAGCCGCTCATAGCGGGGATCGTCGATCAATCGGGCGAGCGCCGGCATCGCGGCAAGCGTTTCGGAATCCAGCAGGATGCGATGCGTCATGGTATCGCCCTGGATGCATTCGCGCACCTCGCCGCGGCACGAGCGGACTTCGGCCTCCAGCGCCTTGAACTGGTCGGCGGGCAGGAAATTCTCGATCGTCACGAAGCCATCGTGGGCAAAACGCCGGCGCGTTTCGGCGTCGGCCAGGGGCTTGAGTGTCATGAGGCGCAGGCGGTTGAGCGCATGCGCCACGACCAGCCGGCCGCAGTGCAGGCCCAGCCGGTTGAGAATCGGGCTGCCGATGATCGGGTTGTCCCTGAAGGATTTGGTCATGCCGAAGACTTGCAGGAGCCAGACTGGCGCCAGTACGATGGATCGAAACACCGTCATGCGCATCAAAACCTTTAAGTCGACCGAGTGTTGATCTTGCCTGATTTAGAGCGTGTTTGAGAAGGGGATTCCCATCGGCGTGTTTGCGTGATTCATCG
>CAZMSA010000160.1:0-8557 GCA_964568825.1 uncultured Rhizobiaceae bacterium
TCCCCGTTGTTGAAACCGGTTATAGGCGAGGCAACCTGAACCGCATCTGAGGGCGTTGTTTAGCTGGCGTTCATGTTGGGACCCCCCCTCGGCCCGTCATGCCGGGACTTGATCCCGGCATCCATGCCGCCGGCCTCGCGGCAGGTGGGGGCGGCAGCGGAATGGACCCCGTGGTCAAGCCACGGGGTGACGGGTGTGTGAGGGGGGCGTGTGGTCCCCGGGTCGCCGGGTCAAGCCTGCAGGGGGCGACGGCGGAATGCGGAGCGACGCCATGACCGGCGGATGGCGTCGCATTTGCGATTGACGGGGGGCGGCGGAGACTGCACTTTCGCCGGCGCCCATGCCGATCCTCCTAGCGATTCCGTTCCCGGCCATCGATCCCGTTGCCTTCCATGTGGGGCCGCTGGCGGTGCGCTGGTATGCGCTTGCCTACATGGCCGGGCTGCTGTTCGCGGTGTGGTACTCCAAGCGGCTGACCGCCACGCCCGCCTTGTGGGCCGGCAAGCAACCCACCCTCAAGCCGGAGGAGGTGGACGATTTGTTGTTGTGGGCGACCTTCGGCGTGGTGCTGGGGGGCAGGCTCGGCTATGTGCTGTTCTACAATCCGGCCCACTACTTTGCCCACCCGCTCGACATCTTCAAGGTTTGGTCGGGCGGCATGTCGTTCCACGGCGGCTTTCTCGGGGTAGCGGTGGCGATGTTCTGCTACGGGCGGTGGCGCAAGGTGGGGCTCGACAGGCTGCTCGACCTCGCCGCACCGGGCGTTCCTGTCGGGCTGATGCTGGGGCGCATCGCCAACTTCATCAACGGCGAACTTTTCGGACGGCCCAGCGATGTGCCGTGGGCGATGGTGTTTCCCATGGGCGGCGACGTGGCGCGCCACCCGAGCCAGCTCTACGAGGCGGGGCTGGAGGGGGTGTGCCTGTTCATCGCGCTGCGGATCGCCACTCATCGCTACAAGGCGCTGTCGCGGCCCGGCCTCGTCTCGGCGGTGTTCGCCATCGGCTATGCGACGGCCCGCATCATCGGTGAATTCTTCCGCGAGCCGGATATCCAGATCGGCTATCTGAGCGGCGGCCTCACCATGGGGATGTTGTTGTCGCTACCGCTTTTAGGCATCGGCATCTGGTTGGCCATCCGGGCGAGGCGGCAGAAATGAAGGCTGCGGGCGAAGCAGCGCTTGACGCCGAGCTGAAGGCGATGATCGCCGCCGACGGGCCGCTCGGCATCGATACCTACATGACCTTGTGCCTCACCCATCCGCGGCATGGCTATTACATGGGCCGCGATCCCTTCGGGCGGGGCGGCGACTTCATTACTGCACCCGAAGTCTCGCAGATGTTCGGGGAACTGATCGGCGTGTGGTGCGCGGCGGCCTGGCGGATGATGGACGCACCCGAGGCCGTCAACCTGGTGGAACTGGGACCGGGGCGCGGCACGCTGATGGCCGACATGGTGCGTGCCGCCCGGGTGATGCCGGGCCTTGAGGATGCCTTGAAGCTCCATCTGGTGGAGGTGAGCCCGGCGCTCACGGCGATGCAGCAGAAAACCCTGGAAAGTGCCGGACTGGAGGCGACGTGGCACCAGCGCTTTGAGGATGTGCCGGCGGGGCCGTTGCTGGTCGTCGCCAACGAATTCCTCGATGCCTTGCCGGTGCGCCAGTTCGTGCGCCTGGGTGATGGGTTCCGCGAACGGGTGGTGGGCCTCGATGAGGCCGGGGCGCTGTGTTTCGGCGTGGTGGGCGATGGCGTGGCGGATGAGCAGATGCCGGACTGGGCGGGCGCGGCGCCGGAAGGCGCGGTCATCGAGATATCGCCGGCCCGCGAGGCGGTGGCCGAGGCGATCGGGGCGCGGCTCGCTCACGAGAACGGGGCGGCGCTGATCATCGATTATGGCTACACGACATCGGGTCCGGGCGACACGCTGCAGGCGGTGAAAAAGCACCGGCCGGCAGATGTCCTGGCGCAGCCGGGCGAGGCCGACCTCACCGCGCATGTTGATTTCGCCGCAACCGGTCGCGCCCTTGTACGCGGCGGGGCCAAGGTCCATGGTCCCATTACGCAAGGCGGTTTTCTCATGGGCATGGGCCTCAAGGAGCGCGAGGAAGTGCTTAAGAAGCGGGCCGACCAGCGCCAGCGCATCGTCATCGCGCGCGCCGCCCAGCGGCTGGCGGCGGGCGCCGGCATGGGGCAGCTCTTCAAGGTCATTGCTGCCAGCCATCCCGAGCTTGGCAATCCGCATCCCTTCCACCAGGACACGCCATGATCACCTCCAGCCACCTCGAGGCCATCGACCATGTCACGCATGGCTTCTTCACCCGCGAGGGTGGGCGGTCGGCGGGCATTTATGCCACGCTCAATTGCGGTTTCGGTTCCGACGATGACGCTGAAAAGGTGGCCGCCAACCGGGCCATCGTCGCCGGGCAGATGGGCATCGAGGCGAGCCATTTGCTGACGGTGTGGCAGTGGCACAGCGCCGATGTAAAGGTGGTGCGCGGGCCCTGGGACCCGCTGCATCCCCCCAAGGCCGATGCCATGGTGAGCGATCAGCCGGGCCTGGCGCTCGGTGTCCTCAGCGCCGATTGCACGCCGATCCTGTTCGCCGACCGCCAGGCCCGCGTCATCGGGGCGGCGCATGCCGGCTGGAAAGGGGCGCTGGGCGGAGTGATCGAGGCAACCGTCGCGGCCATGGAGGATCTCGGTGCCGAACGCCGGCGCACGGTCGCTGCCGTCGGCCCCACCATCTCGCAGGCCAATTACGAGGTGGGCGCGGAGTTCGAGGCGCGGTTCATCGCGGCCGACGAGGGCCACCAGCGTTTCTTCGTTGCATCGCGGCGTCCGGGGCATTTCATGTTCGATCTGCCCAGCTTCGTGCGCGTGCGGCTGATGCATCTGGGCCTCGGGGCGATCGAGGATGTGGCCTTGTGCACCTATGCCGACGAGGTGCGGTTCTTCAGCTACCGGCGCGCCACCCATCGCGGCGAGGGCGACTACGGGCGGCAGATTTCGGCCATTGCCATAACGAGTTAGGGGGAGGAGCCATGGCACTGCATTTCGAGGCGAAGGAATACCGGGCCCGCCAGCGGGCGGTGCGGCGCGAGCTTGAGGCAGCCGGACTCGACGGGTTGCTCATGTTCCAGCAGGAGTGCATGTACTACCTCACCGGCTATGATACCTTTGGCTTCTGCTTTTTCCAGTGCCTCTATCTGGGCACCGACGGCAAGCTTGCGCTGCTGACCCGCTCGGCCGATCTCAGGCAGGCACAACACACTTCGACGCTTTCCGACATCCGCATCTGGACCGATGAAGCCGGCGCCGATCCGGCCCACCAGTTGCGCGACATGCTGGAAAGCCTTGGCGCCAGGGGCAAGCGGCTGGGCATCGAGAACAATTCCTATGGGCTTACCCATTTCAACGGCAAGCGGGTCGACAAGGCGCTAAACGGCTTTGCCCGACTTGAGGAGGCTTCAGAACTGGTGAACGCCTTGCGGGCCATCAAGTCGCCGGCCGAACTCGCTTATGTGCGCCGCGCGGCAAAGCTGGGCGATCAGGCGTTGAAGGCCGGCATTGAGGCGACCCATGCCGGGGCCAACGAGGGTGATATCCTGGCAGCCCAGCACGCGGCCATCTTTTCCGGCGGCGGCGATTATCCCGGCAACGAGTTCATCATCGGGTCGGGGGCCGATGCACTGTTGTGTCGCTACAAGTCGGGCCGTCGCAAATTAGGCAAGCGCGACCAACTGACGCTGGAATTCGCCGGCGTCTACCGCCATTACCATGCCGCCTTCATGCGCACGCTGATAACGGGCGCGCCGAAGAAACGCCACGTGGAATTGCACACGGCCTGTGCCGAGGCGCTTCAGGCCTGCGAGGCGGCAATGAAGCCCGGACGTACGGCGGGGAGTGTGTTCGATGCCCATGCCCGGGTGATGGACGCCCACGGCATGCAAGGCCATCGGCTGAATGCCTGCGGCTATTCGCTGGGCGCCAAGTTCACCCCGAGCTGGATGGACACCCCGATGTTCTATCGCGGCAACCCGTTCGTGCTGAAGCGTAACATGGTAATGTTCGCCCACATGATTCTCATGGATTCGGCGAGCGGCTGCGCCATGACGCTGGGTCGCACCTATATCATCGGTGCCAGGGGTGCAGAGGCGTTGTCGCAATATCCGCTTAATCTCATCGTGAGATAATCGGCGCGGAGGTAGGCGACCAAATGCTGGCAACGGCCACGACAGGACTGGGCCGGTTGGTGCGGGGCATGGTGACGCTCGCCTTGATGGTGTCGCTCGCGGTGATGCTGGCGGCCTGCGCGGGGGCCAACAATCCGTTTTCAAAGTCGCGCGGATCGCTGTTGTCGCCGACCGGCAAGACGCCGCCGCCGGTCACCATCGGCGCCATGAACGGCCTACCCACCGACAAGGCCCAGATCCTGTTCACGTCGCTGGCCGCCTCGGCGGGCAAGCGCGACATCGCCATCGTCAAGGGTCAGATGGCCGGCAATTTCACCATGACCGGGGATTTCCAGGCGGTGCCCGGCAGTGCCGGGGTGGTGGTGAGCTACCGCTGGGTGGTCACCGACGCCAGGGGTCAGCTTGTGCATACCATCCAGTCGCAGGAAACCGGGCAGCCGGCGACCGGCAACCCGTGGGCCGGCGTCGATGCCGACGTGTTGCGCCGCATCGCCGCGTTTACGGCTGAAAACCTGTCCAGCCGGTTGTCGCAACTGGGCTATGCCACGCAGGCCGCCGGCCTGCCGCCGCCGCCCAACACCATGGTGCTGGCGGGGCCCGATGCGGAAAAGCAGATCGATCTGGAAACCCTTTATGGCCCCGACTACGCGTCCATAGTGCCGGTCGTGGATGCCGCCGAGTCATCCCAGGCGCTGGCGGTCGAGGCGCCGGTGGCGGCACCGCAAACGGCGCCCGCGAAAAAGCCCTCCGGGCCCGGTATTCACGCCGTGGCGGTCACCCGCGTTAGCGGGTCGCCGGGCAAGGGCAATGACGACCTGCTGATCGCCATGCGCCGCACCCTGGCGGCGGCCGGCTGGGACGTCCTTGCGCGGGCCCGCGGCGATGCCCTGACGATCCACGGCGAGGTCGGCCTGGCGCCGCCCGGCAACAAAACCCAGCGGGTGACCCTCAAATGGGTCGTGGCGATGCCCGACGGCCGCGTGCTGGGCACCGTCGAGCAGGCCAACCAGGTGCCCGCCGGCTCGCTCGACAAGGGCTGGGGCCAGACCGCGGCTCTGGCCACCCAGGCCGCTTCGCAAGGCATTTTCGCGGTGGTGAAGAAGGCGCAGTCGCTATAGACAGCATCTCATCTGGCGCGACGATAGCGCACCTCAACGGGACAAACGTCGCGGTTGGCAATTGGCTTTTGAAACTGTAAGACCCTTGGCGATAGGGGCGGGCGCGGGACCTGTCCGGGGCAAAACCACGACCAGGGGCGCTCGATGAAGCTTGTCGCCGGCAATTCAAACCGCCCATTGGCGGAAGCCATCGCAGCCTATCTCAAGGCACCGCTCACCAAATGCACGGTCAGGCGCTTCGCCGACATGGAAGTGTTCGTCGAGGTGCAGGAAAACGTGCGCGGCGAAGACATCTTCGTGGTGCAATCGACGTCGTTCCCGGCCAACGACCACCTGATGGAACTGCTGATCATCATCGATGCCGTAAGAAGGGCCTCGGCGCGCCGCGTGACCGCGGTCCTGCCGTATTTCGGCTATGCTCGCCAGGACCGCAAACCCGGCCCCAGAACCCCTATCTCGGCCAAGCTGGTGGCCAACCTGATCACCCGCGCCGGCGCCGATCGGGTGCTCACCCTCGATCTGCATGCCGGGCAGATCCAGGGTTTTTTCGACATTCCGACCGATAACCTGTTCGCCGCCCCGGTGATGATCCGCGACATCAAGGAGAACTACAAGAACAACCACCTGATGGTGGTGTCGCCCGATGTCGGCGGCGTGGTGCGAGCGCGGGCCTTCGCCAAGCGCCTGGGCGTGCCGCTGGCCATCGTCGACAAGCGTCGCGAGCGGGCGGGCGAGTCGGAAGTGATGAACATCATCGGCGAGGTCGAGGGCATGTCGTGCATCCTGGTTGACGATATCGTCGATTCGGGTGGCACCTTGTGCAACGCCGCCGATGCGCTGCTGGCGGCGGGCGCTACGCACGTTTCTGCCTATATCACCCATGGCGTGCTGTCGGGCGGGGCGGTGGCGCGGATCACCTCGTCGAAGCTGAAGGAACTGGTGATCACCGACTCGATCCAGGCGACCGAGGCGGTGAGGGTGTCGCGCAACATCCGCGTCATGTCGATCGCCCCGCTCATCGGCGAGGCCATCGGGCGCACCTCCAGCGAGCAATCGGTGTCCAGCCTGTTCGATTGAGGCAAAGGGCCGCAACCCCGATCCCGACCCGATTTTTGCCGCGACCACAATCGATGTATGAAAGCCTGGGTTGGCCAAAGATTGGTTGACGTGGGGTAATCGACATGGACACGCGAGGCGTTCGCGTATTTAATAGGGAAGTGACCGGGCCGCCACAAAGAGTGGAGGCCAAATGTCAGTCAGTGGCGTAAGTGTCATCGTAATCGCGCCGATCAGGCCGCGGGCATGCCTACAGGCCAAATCCAGGCACAACCTCTCCGGTAACGGCGCCAAACTGGAGTTTCGAGATGCGCAACACAACAACCAAGACCGCCGATGATGCCCCGCCCACATCGTTGCATGAGGCGGAAATCGAGGCCGGCGCGGCGATGGCTTTCCTCAGCGAATGGAATGAGGAGATCGTGCAGTTCTACGTGAGCCGGTACCAGCAATACTGGTCGTTGCCGATGCAACTGCAATCGTGTTCATCGCTGGATGATCTGCGCGCCCTGCAGCAGGATTTTCAGGCGACCCTTTTCGAGGATTATCTCGACGAGGCCGCAAGGCTGTCGCGGGTGGTCAAGGCAGCGCACAAGCACCTTGTTCCCGAGCCGGAGGCCGACTACGAAACGGCGCTGTTGAAGGCGCAGCAGGACGCGGCGGCGATTATCGAGCAGGCCAAGGCTCAGGCCGAGCGCATCCTCGCATCAGCGCGCCAGCAGGCGGAAGCGCCGGTCAAGGCGGCAGCGGCTGCGAAGGAAACTCCAGCCAGCAAGCGTGCCTGACTTCCGCGGACGCCGGGACTTACAGCCGGGCAAGGCCGGTGATGACCGCCTCGGCCTCGGCGACGATCTCGCGCACGATCTCGCCGGCGGGCTGGGCGCGATTGACCAGGCCGACGCCTTGGCCAGCCCATAGCGGCATGGCCTCGATATCGCCGCGAAAACTCCGCCGCGCGGCCACCGGCTCGTAGCGGACGAACTTTTCCGCCGCGTCGGCTTGCACGATTTCATCGCCTTCGCCGGGGCGGTTGCCGGAGGTCGGCCGTCCCGCCTTCTCCCAGGCCTCGATGGTGGAATTACGTAACACCCTGTGCGGGGCATCGGGCCAGCCTACGTCATAAAGCGTGGTGTAGTAGGTATCGGATGCCTCGGCCTTGAGCAGCCGCGCCCGGTAATCGGGATGGTTGAAGGTTTCCTCTGCGGCGAGGAACCGGGTGCCGATCCAGGCGGCCTGGGCGCCCAGCGCCAGCGCTGCCGCCAGCCCGCGCCCGTCGGAAATGGCGCCGGCGGCGACCACCGGCAGCGGAGCGACTTCGTCGACGACACGCGGAATGAGCGCCATGTTGGCGACGGTGCCGCGCACATGGCCGCCGGCCTCCCAGCCCTGCGCCACGATGACGTCGACACCGGCATCGGCGGCACGTTTGGCCTCATCAACCGAGCCGATGCTCATCATCAATTTCGCCCCGGCGGCATGGACGCGCTCGACATAAGGGGCCGGATCTCCCCAGAACAGCGAGATCCACGGCACCCCGGCGTCGAGGCTGGCGGCGATCTCGTGTTCGACGTCATAGGAGAGGAGGAAATTCGCTGCAAAGCCACGATTGCTCAACGCACGGGTTTCTTCGATGGCCTTAACGGTTCCCTTCGCACCGCGCCCCGTCATGGTGATGGTGCCGAGACCGCCGGCGTTGCCGACGGCGGCGGCAAGTTCCGGGCAGGTTACGCCACCGATCGCTGTCTGAATGACCGGGACGTCGATGCCGAGAAGATCACAAATGGTTGTGCGCATGAGCATGCCTCCGTCTTCACAATCGCCGCCGCAAGCCGGAACGTTCCCATTACTCTACGTCATCCCCGGCGGATTTGACAAATTGGCGCCCCTGACCGGGCATTCGGGCGGGATCGCGGCTGGTTCGCGGGTGATGCATTCACTATGCTTGCGCCAACCCGACCCAACGTGAAGCCGCGAAAGCCCAGGATGCCAGACCCTAAAAACAAGCCACCCGCCGATATGTCCGAGGTGCAACTGAGCCGTGACCTCGGGCTGTTCGCGGTGACCATGATGGGCGTCGGCGGGATGATCGGCGCCGGCATCTTTGCCCTGAGCGGCATCGCGGCCGGCGTGGCAGGGCCGGCGGTGGTGCTGGTGTTCATCCTCAACGGCGCCATCACCTTCCTCACCGCCC
>CAZMSA010000161.1:0-8500 GCA_964568825.1 uncultured Rhizobiaceae bacterium
TTCTTGCGCAGCGAGATCACCTTGCGGACGATCTTGGTGTCGAAGCCGTTGCCCTTGGCCTCGGCATAGACTTCCTTGATGTCACCGGCGATGGCCTTTTTCTCCTCCTCGAGCTTTTCGATCCGCTCGATGAGGCTCCTGAGCTGGCCCTGGGCAAAGCTTGTCGTGGTCGTATCCATGAGGGTAATTTCGTCTTTCCTTGCTGATCAATGCTTGTGGCCGTCGGGATGAGTGACGGCGAGTTTGGCCTTCTGGTCGGGGCTCGCCTCGCTCTGGTAGCGCGACTTCCATTCCTCGTAAGGCATCCCGTACACCAGTTCGCGCGACTGATCGCGGGAAACATCGTATCCGGCAGCCTCGGCGGCCTCGCGGTACCAGTTGGACAGGCAATTGCGGCAGAACCCGGCCAGATTCATCATGTCGATGTTCTGTACATCGGTGCGCTTCCTCAAGTGCTCCACCAGCCGCCGAAAGACCGCAGCCTCCAGTTCGATCCGTTCACGAGCCTCGTTCGTCATCGTCCGTGACCTCCATTCAGTCCAAAACCCCGGCGATCCACCTTTATTGCCGCCAGCACCGGCGGCAACAGGCCGGCCAGCCGGTCGACCCATTCATCAATGCCCGCCTGGTCGGCGATCAAGTCCTGGCGGATTTCGATCAGCGCATCGGGCAAGCCCTTGGCGGTGGCATGGCGGTCCATGGTATCGCCGGCGAGGCCACCCGAATAAGGTTCGTTATCTCCCACCACGAGTTGGGGGTCTTGCGCAAGGGCGGCGAGCAAGGGTGCGGCGAAACGATTGTCCTCGACCCACAGGACACCGATGTCCCATGGCCGCGGCACCCCCTTCCACACCGGCGTGAAGGAATGGACCGAGAGGATGGCCGGCGCGCGGCCGCTGGCCACCGAGCGGGCGATCATTTGGCCCACCGCTTCGTCGTAGGGGCGGAAATACCGCTCCACCCGGCGGTGCCGCTCACCCTCGTCGATGGCGGCATTGCCCGGCACCACGGCACCATCCGACAGGCGCATGATGAGGGTCGGGTCATCGAGGCCGCGATTGGGATCGATCAACAGGCGCGAAAACCCCGCCAGCACCGCCGGCACCCCGAGGCGGTGCGCCAGCCCGCGGGTCACCCCCTCGACGCCGATGTCAAAGGCGATGTGGCGTTCGAGTTCGCCCGGCGGCAATCCGAGATTGTCATATTCATCCGGTATGTCATTGCGCGCATGATCGCACACCAGCACCAGCCCCGCTCCGGGATCGCCGGCGATGACCTCGTGACTGGGCACCGACGATGCCGTATCTTTGGCTTCACGGGGCCCCCGCGCAGCCGGGTCGCGATCAACATGTTCGAACATCGGCGGCACTATAAGGCCAAGGTGGCGGGCCTGCCAGCACCGCGTTGCGGCAATTCACGTCACGCAATGAACTTCGGGATCGCCGGCGATGTCCATTTTTGGCCGGATTTTGATGTATGCATGCACCGCTTCACGAATTACCCGTGGCAGGCATGGCGTTTGTTGCTATGTTCGATTCGCGCGGGAAGCGGCAGGAGGTTTAGTCGGAATGCTCGGACGAAGTGTAGCGGTGATGGTGGCCGGCATGGCATTGGTGGCGATGGCTCAGCCGGCGTCTGCCGATCTCAAGTTGTGCAACAAGACCACCAGCCGGGTAGGCGTGGCGCTCGGCTACAAGGACATGCAGGGCTGGGCCAGCGAAGGCTGGTGGAATGTCGGCCCCAACAAATGCGAGACCTTGCTCAAGGGCAATCTGATCGCCCGCTACTACTACATTTATGCCGTCGACTACGACAAGGGCGGCTCGTGGGGCGGCAAGGACTACATGTGCACCCGTAACAAGCTGTTCACGATCCGCAACGCGGCCGGCCGCCTCAAGGACTGCGAGAACCGCACCTATAAGAAGACCGGTTTCTTCGAGGTCGATACCGGCGAAGAGACCGACTGGACCATCGAACTGTCCGGGCCCAAGACCACGGAGCCCAAGTGAGGCGACAGCGCAGGGTCAAGATTGTCGCCACGCTGGGACCAGCCTCCAGCACACCGGAGATGATAGATCGGCTGTTCATGGCGGGTGTGGACGTATTCCGCATCAACATGAGCCATTCCAGCCACGACGATCTCAAGCGCTATATCTCCATGATCCGCGAGGTCGAAACCAGTCACGGCCGGCCGGTCGGCATCCTCGGCGACCTGCAGGGGCCAAAGCTCAGGATCGGCAAGTTCTCCACCGACGACGTCACCATCAAGGCAGGCGATACCTTCACTCTCGATACCGATCCCAGCCCCGGCGATCAGACCCGGGTCAACCTGCCGCATCCCGAGATCTTCACCGCCGTGGCGCCGGGCGAGCACCTGCTGCTCAACGACGGCCGGGTACGCGTCGAGATCGTCGAGGCCGATGCCGAGCACATCAAGACCAAAGTGATCTTCGGCGGCACCTTGTCGGCGCGCAAGGGCGTCAACCTGCCCGATACCGTGGTGCCGCTCGCCGCCCTCACCGACAAGGACCGCGCCGACCTCGAAGCCTGCTGCCTGGCCGAGGTCGACTGGATCGCCCTGTCCTTCGTGCAGCGTCCCGAAGACGTCGCCGAGGCGCGCAAGCTCATTCGCGGCCGCACCGGCATCATGGTGAAGATCGAAAAGCCCGCCGCCCTGCAGCGGTTGCCGGAAATCCTCGATTTGTGCGACTCGATGATGGTGGCTCGCGGCGATCTGGGCGTCGAGTTGCCGATCGAAGCGGTCCCCGGCTGGCAGAAGCGCCTCACCCGCTCGGCGCGGCGCGCCGGCAAGCCGGTGGTGGTGGCAACCCAGATGCTCGAATCGATGATCGAAGAACCAGTGCCCACCCGCGCCGAAGTCTCCGATGTGGCGACCGCCGTCTATGAGGGCGCCGACGCCATCATGCTGAGCGCCGAATCGGCCGCCGGCAAATGGCCGGAAAAGGCCGTGCAGATGATGGACTCCATCGCCCGCTCGGTTGAGCAGGACCCGATCTACCACACCTTCGCGCTTGCCCAGCGCACCGAGCCGGAGTCCACATCCGCCGATGCCATCGCCAGCGCCGCGCGCCAGACCGCCGAAACCCTCAATGTGGCAGCCATCGTCTGTTACACCGGTTCAGGTTCCACCGGCCTTCGCGTGGCGCGCGAACGCCCCGAGGTGCCGATCATCGCGCTGTCTCCCAGCATCCGTACCGGACGCCGGCTGGCGGTGTGCTGGGGCCTGCACGTGACGGTGACCGAAGACGCCACCGATCTCGACGACATGGTGTTCCGGGCCTGCCGGGTGGCGGTTCAGGAAGGCTTTGCCAAGCTGGGCGAGCGGGTGGTGATCACCGCCGGTGTGCCGCTCGGCACCCCCGGCAAGACCAACATGATGCGCATCGCGGTGATCCACGACCAGTTCCTCAAGGAAATCTGACGCCGGCGCCGGATCCTCATCCGGGCCAATTGCCTACTGGATAGCAGCGTCCAGAGTGGCATCCGTCGTCTGCTCGGCGGTCTTCATCAACTCATCGCGCCCGTAGACATCTTTATAGAAGTGCACATTGCCCTCGGCGTCCGGCCACGCCGTGAAATAGGTGAGATAGACCGGCACCTTCTGCGGCAGGTTCACTTCCCGGTTCTGCCCGCTGTTGATGGCAGAGGCCACCTCATTGCTCGACCACCCGAGCAGTATCTGGGCGAAATGCTCCGGATTCTGGACCCTGACGCAGCCATGGCTGTAGGCGCGCGATTCCTTCGCGAACAATGGCTTCGAGGGGGTGTCGTGCATGTAGATGGAATGCTTGTTGGGGAACAGGAACTTCACCACCCCCAGGGCATTGTCGTAGCCGGGCGGCTGGCGCACGTTGAGCGGCACCTTGTCGGTGAACTGTGTCCAGTCGATGGAAGACGACGGGATGCGCTGGCCGGAATTGTCCGTGACCTCGAAACCCTTCTGGTCGAGATAGCCGGGGTCCTGGCGCAGATAAGGCAGCATTTCCTTGATGATGATCGACTGCGGTACGCCCCAGTAGGGGTTGAACACCACGGTCTCGATCTCATCATGGAAAGCCGTCGTCTGATGATTGGGCTTGCCGTCAATCACCTTCGACTGCCAGATCTGCTGGCCGTTGTCCCACACATAGAGTTCGAAGGCGGCAAGGTTGGCGAGGACATAACGATGACCAAAGTCACGCGGTAGCCAGCGCAGCCGTTCCATAGCCAGTTTGATCTTTTCCTTCTGCACCGGCGCGGTGTTGGCATTGAGACCGGCATTGAGGGCGGCGATGGTGCGATTGCCAATGACACCATCGGCCTTCAGCCCGGCCGACGTCTGGAAGTCCATGATCGCCTGGTGCAGGGTATCGTTGTAGATGATGTCCTGGCCGGTGGACGCAATCATGGACCCGTCCTGGCTGATCGGCAGGGACACATCCTGCGTCGAGGCCACCTGGGTATTCTTCATCCCCTCGCTGGTCGTCAACGTCACCGTCACCCGCCCGGAATTGGAAATGGTGGAGGTCTGGTCCGAGGCTAAGCTGGTGCTGTTGGTAATACTGGCAGCGACCGGCGCGGCCAGATGGCCGAGCTTGATGAGGCGGGCACGAATGGCCGGAATGCGCTCGTCGCTGTCGCCGACATGGATGATCGGCCCCGTGTCGACCGGGGTCTCTACCACCACATTGTCGGAGACCGCGAGCAGCGGCTTGAGGGCTGCCTTCAACTGGCCATAGGCGGGAACAGTCGGCTCCAGGCCCGCCAGGTAGGCCGCCGGCTGACTGGACGCGGCCAGAGCGTCAAAGGCGGCCGCAGGCTCGACAACCGGCGGATTCATATCCTCATAACCGCTCAACCGATCAGGAACGATGCGCCCGCCCGAAGCCACCATGGCGTAGCGCAAGGCCATGGCGGAGAGGCCGAGTTCGGCATCGGCCAGCCCGTCGAATTGGCCGCTGGCCGCCTTCAGGCCTCCGTCGAAGCCGGTCAGCGCCGGCGGCAGGTAGTCGCGAGGCTCGAGCCCGTCCTCGGCGGCCTTTGAAAACAGATCGAGCAGTTCATGCGCCTTCGGGGTGAGCCCTTGCGGCGTTGTCCATAGCGGCGCGAAGTCGCGCTTCTTGTAGAAATCGACGATGGCGGCATTCTGCTCCTTGGTCACCCGAACCCCGGAGTCCCTGCCTTGCAGGCGATCGAAGACGGCTTGCGTCAGCGGGCTCTGGAAACCTTGCTGGTCCAGAGCGACCATCACCGGATGCGGACCATCGGGTCCATCGGCGGAAAACACCGGCGGCGCCTTGACCTCGGGCACCTTCAGGTCGGCCCGCCCCAAAGCCGTCAGGGGATCGGCGTAATAGGTATAAATCGGCGTACCCGAGCCGGTATCGATGCCGGGATCGATGTTGATGTCGGCGCTCTGACGCTGATTCAGGTTGCCGAAGAAATAATTGAAGAACCCGCCATCGTTGTAGCTGTTGTTTTGGGAGTTGGAATAGAACCGCTGCTGCCCGCTGGGCGAAATAACAGCGGGGAACTCGCGTCCCCTGAAATTGGTCACGGCGTTTTCGGCCGAGGCAGGACCGATCGCAAAAAGGCTCAGCACAAGCCCGGCTGCCGACAGGGTTTTGAGCGTACGCGTCATTTGCTTATATCCTTCCACCGTGCCCGCAACGTAATCACTGGCCCAGGCGGCTGCAACGGCCCAGGGGGTACAAAAGCTTCACTTTCCGGTTATGTGTTACATTTTGGCCTCAAGGCCCAGATCGCGCATCTTGCGATACAGTGTCGAACGGCCAATACCGAGTTTTCGCGCGACTTCAGACATTTGGCCTCTGTAGCGATGAAGTGCGAGCCTGATCATATCGGCTTCCACCTCTTCCAGCCGGCGGACATGGCCACCCTCGGTAACGACAGGGATCCCCAGCGCCATGCCGTCGCTGACCACGCCTGAGGAAAGCGACGAGCCGGATCCGATGATGGCGGCGGCACCCGAGGTCGCGGCCGCCTTCTTTTCGGCTTGCGGCGCCGGCGGTACCTTCACCTCGTAGCCCTCGACCAGCGCGGCGATCTGCGGAAAGTCTTCCACCGCCAGGCGGTCGCGGTCGCACAAGACGATAGCCCGGAACACCGTATTCTCAAGCTGTCGGACGTTGCCAGGCCAGCCGTAGGCCTGCAGCATGGCGCCGGCATCAGGCTCTATGCCCTTGATCTTGCGGCCTTCCTCGGCAGAGAACCGGGTGATGAAGTGATTGACCAACGCCGGTATGTCGTCGACGCGTTCCCGCAGCGGCGGCACCGTCATCGGATAGACGTTGAGACGGTAATAGAGGTCCTCGCGGAACTGCCCGGCCTTCACCATGTCGATCATGTTGCGGTTGGTAGCCGATATGAGGCGGATATTGACCTTGACCGGACGGCGCGACCCGACGGGATCGATCTCGCCCTCCTGGATGGCGCGCAAAAGCTTCACCTGCATTTCAAGCGGCAGTTCGGCCACTTCGTCGAGAAACAGCGTGCCGCCGTCGGCTTCCTGGAACTTGCCAAGGTGCTTGCCGGTGGCGCCGGTGAAGGAGCCCTTTTCGTGGCCGAACAGGATGCTTTCCACCAGATTCTCTGGCAGCGCGCCGCAGTTGACCGCCACGAAGGGCTTGCCGGCGCGCTCGCTTTCGCCCTGGATGGCACGCGCCACCATCTCCTTGCCAACACCCGATTCGCCCTCGATGAGCACCGGGATGTTGGACTGCGCGGCGCGCCGTCCGAGGCGCAGCACATTCGCCATGCCCGCGCTGGAGGCGATCAGGCCGTCGAAAGTCAACTGTCCGCCCATCTTGGCGTTGAGCCGGCGAATTTCGACGGTCAGCGCCTTGACCTTCAGCAGATTGTGGATGGAAACCTTGAGACGTTCCGGGTTGATCGGCTTGACCACGAAGTCGTCAGCCCCGGCGCGCATCGCCTTGATGACCGTCTCGATGGAGCCTTGCGCAGTCTGCACGATGACCGGCACCTGGCTCGGTTGGCCGGAGATGCGTTCGAGGAATTCCAGCCCGTCCATGCCCGGCATCATCAAATCGAGGATGATCAGGTCAATCTTGCACCCGCCCGGATTAAGCAGAATGTCGAGGCCGGTAGTGCCGCTGTCGGCGGTCGTTGCCTCGAAGCCGAAGCGTTTGACCATCTCCTCGAGGATGCGGCGCTGGGCGGGTTCATCTTCGACAATAAGGATTTTTGGCGTCATGCTTTAGGGCCTGTGGACAGTTACGGTTGCGGCGCCGGCGTGGCCCATTTCGTTTCTGGCTAGCTTTGAGGGGCGCCGCAGGGCCCACCCCTTCAAGCCGCTCAAAGTGACGTCCAGAGGCGAAAGGGGCCGCGTCCCTTCGGGATTAGACAGGATTGGCCCATCTTCACGCGCCTTCGTCGTTGAATATGCCAGCATGTCCTTCCTCCTCAGGCCCGCAAATATGGGCCAATCCTGTTAAACCGGCACCACAACCGTAACTGTCCACAGGCCCTAGACGGTCTTTTTGGGTTTGCCGCATCTGGCCGGACTGTTGCCGGGTTGACGCGACTGCGGTTTCGGCCATGCTGACGCCCCGCTTTCCGGGCACGCTTGGCGAATGTCGCATTGAAGCGTAAAGAGCCGCTTAATGCGGCACCATATTGATACACATCGTTATGCAAGACTTTGGAGACACCATGACCCCGACAACAGCCGCAGCCGCCGCAAAAGAAGCGGAAAAACTTGCCGAACTGCCCCAGTGGAACCTCAGCGATCTCTATCCGGCACCCGATTCGGCGAAATTTGGCGACGATGTCGCGCGGGCGCGCTCGCAAGCCGCCGATTTTGCCGCCGCCTGGCAGGGCAAGCTCGCCCAACTGGCGACCACACCCGACGGCGGGGCGAAGCTTGGTGAGGCGGTGGCTGGTTATGAGGCCTTGAGCGATCTCATCGGCCGCATCGGGTCGTATGCTGTGCTCTACTACGTCGGCGACACGGCCGCTCCCGCCCGCCAGAAATTCTATGGCGACATGCAGGCCGCGCTCACCGAAATCACCACCAAGCTGTTGTTTTTCGAGCTGGAACTCAACCGCATCGACGATGCCGCCATGGACAAGTGCCTTGGCGATCCGGCCCTTGCGCACTACCGGCCATGGATCGCCGATCTCAGGCGCGAGCGGCCGCATCAGCTGGATGACCGGATCGAGCAGCTCTTCCATGAAAAGTCGCTGACCGGTGCCAGTGCCTGGAATCGCCTGTTCGATGAGACCATGACGGCGTTGCGTTTCGAGGTCGATGGCGAGAGCCTCAGCCTCGAGCCGGTGCTCAACCTGTTCACCGACCGCGATGAGGCAAAACGCCGCGCCGCCAGCCAGGCGGTGGCCGCGATGCTGGGCGAAAACCGCCGGGTATTCACCCTCATCACCAACGTCCTGGCCAAGGACAGGGACATTTCCGACCGCTGGCACAAGTTCGACGACGTCGCCGCCTCACGCCATCTCGCCA
>CAZMSA010000162.1:0-8466 GCA_964568825.1 uncultured Rhizobiaceae bacterium
GGTGGGCCCGGCAGGACTCGAACCTGCAACCGAGCGGTTATGAGCCGCCAGCTCTAACCAGTTGAGCTACAGGCCCACCTCGCAATCGCCTATAGCAGATAGCGCACCGGAGCCAAATACACTGTGAGACGTAAAGTCCGCATTGGCGAGAATGGTCGCTGGCGATTGCAAAGGGAGCACGGACAGCGCGACGGGATGATTAGCGCATGAACTGTCCGTCGCGCACGTCAATGTTGTTGTCCCGTCATGTCGCCGCCGGTCATCGTCAAAGTGAGGAAACTGCAATCTTCTGTGCAAACTTGCTGCACACCGATAGGCTCCAGATGCAACGATTGCGGTTCAGATGATAGATGCGGCGATTGAACGAGGCAGGCAATGCCGATCCCGCCCCACCGATGGCATCCGCGCCCGATCAGATGGCCAGGTAATCGTGGCGGAGCTGCTTGTTGTCGAGCACTTCCTTCGCTGTTCCCGAGAAAACGATTTCGCCGGTATCCATGATCACCGCGCGGTCCGACAGCCGCAAAGCCGCCACTGCATTCTGCTCGACGATGATGGTTGTGATGCCAATGTCGCGGATCTGCTCCACGATTTTCTCGATCTCCTGCACGATCACCGGTGCAAGGCCTTCGTATGGCTCGTCCAGGAACAGGATCTTGATGTCGCGGGCAAGCGCCCGGGCAACCGCCAGCATCTGCTGTTCGCCGCCCGACATGGTCGTGGCTTCCTGCGTTCGCCGCTCCGCCAGGCGGGGGAAGTGCTGGTAAATCCGCTCCAGCTCCCAGCCTCTGGGTTCCGCCACCTGGGCCAGGATGAGATTTTCCTCAACCGTCAGCCCGCCGATGATGCGCCGGTCCTCGGGGACCAGCTGGACGCCATTGATCGCCGCCTCATAGGACCGCATGGTATGGAGCGGTTTGCCCTCGAGCCAGATCTCGCCAGAACGCAGCGATGGATTGGCAAGACGCGCCAGGGTGCGCAGGGTGGATGTCTTGCCGGCGCCATTGCGCCCGAGCAGCGACAACACCTCGCCCTTGGCAATTTCGAACGACACACCCTGGACGATATAGGACTCGCCATAATAGGCGTGGATATCGCGGACGCTGAAGAACGCTGGCGCAGCCGCGCCACCGACGCCCGCGGCGTTTATTTCGGCTTTAGGTTCCCTCGTCGTCGTCATTCCTGCGCCTCGCCGAGATAGGCTTCCTTCACCTTGGGATTGCCGCGCACTTCTTCCGGCGATCCTTCGGCGATGATGCGTCCCTGGGCGAGGACGCTGATGCGATCGGCAAGCGAGAACACCACATGCATGTCATGTTCGATGATCACCTTGGTCATGCCGCGTGCCTTGAGGCGCTTGAGGAGGTCGATGGTCATGTTGGTATCATGCCGCGACATGCCCGCGGTCGGTTCGTCCAGCAACAGCAGCTTTGGCTTTTGAATGAGGCACATGCCCATCTCCAGCCGCCGCTTGTCGCCGCGCGAAAGGCTGCCGGCCTCATCGTGGCGTTGCTCGTAGAGGCCTACGTCCTTGAGGACAGTCTCGGCTTCCACTTGAATGCCGGTCTGTGCACTGAGAGCGGAAAATGCGTTGAAGCGGAAGGAGCCATCGCGTTTGGCGAAGGCGGGGATCATGACGTTATCGAGCAATGTCAGACTGGAAAAGATCTCCGGCGTCTGGAATACCCGACTGACCCCGAGTTGGTTGATCTCATGCGGTTGATGCGCATCTAGCGCTTCGCCGTTGAAGACCACATGGCCGCTGTCCGGGGCGATGCGCCCGATGCAGACATTGAGCAGCGTCGACTTGCCGGCCCCGTTCGGCCCGATGATGGCATGTACGGTGCCTTCGGCCACCCGCAGATCGACATCGCTCAGCGCCCTCAGGCCGCCAAAGCTTTTGCTGACGTCGGCGACATGCAGAACCGTGTTGCTGGTTGGCATGCGCCTACTCCGATGCCTGCGTTTCGGCGGGTTCGACCCCACCCTCGGGTTTGTCAGGTCTGGCGATGAGCTTTGCGATGCGCCGCATGCCCTCCATGATGCCGCCGGGCAGGAAGATCACGACCAGCACAAACAACAGTCCCAAGGTCAAGTGCCAGCCGTCGCCCACAAAGGGCTTGATGACCGCGGTCAGCACGTCGTTGACCTGCTGCGGCATCCAGCTGAACCATTGGTGCAGCACGTTCTCGTTGATCTTGGAGAAGATATTCTCGAAATACTTGATGAAGCCCGCGCCGAGCACCGGGCCCATCAGGGTGCCGGCGCCGCCCAGGATCGTCATCAAAACGACCTCGCCGGAGGCGGTCCATTGCATGCGCTCGGCGCCGGCCAGCGGGTCCATTGCCGCCAGAAGGCCGCCGGCGAGGCCGGCATACATGCCCGAGATCACGAAGACGGCCAGCATGTATGGCCTGGTGTTGATGCCGGCATAATTGAGGCGGGTGCGGTTGGTCTTGATGGCCCTGAGGATGAGTCCGAAGGGCGAGCGGAAGATCCGCATCGACAGATAGAAGACCACAATCGCAATGATCGCGGTGAAATAATAGCCGATATTGAACGTGAACACCCAGCCGCCCACCGGCACCTTGAGGCTGTCGATCATCAACAGGCCGAACAGATGCGGCGAGGTGGGCGAATGCGGTCCCATGAGGATTTGCGGGTCACTGGCATAGACTTGCTGACCGGTCTCGCCGTTGGTGATCGGCGTGAAAACCGAATAGGCGAGATTGTAGCTCATCTGCGCGAAAGCCAGCGTCAGGATCGAGAAGTAGATGCCGGACCGACGCAGGGAAATGTAGCCGATCACCAGCCCGAACAGGCCGGAAACCACGACCGCGAGGAGCAGGCCAGGCAGGACGTTGTAGCCGAGAAGCTTATACATCCACACAACCGAATAGGATCCCACGCCGAGAAAGACCGCGTGGCCGAAACTGAGATAGCCGGTGAGCCCGAACAGCAGATTGAATCCGATCGCGAAGATGCCGTAGATGGCGAACCGCTGCATCAGGTCGGGATAGCCCGCGTTGAATTGCGCCAGCGCCGAGCCCTCGGGGAAGGGCTGCAGAAGGACCGGGGTGGCCAACGTCAGGAAAATGACGAACAGCAGGAATCCGAAATCTTTCTTGTCCAATCCCAGCACGCCCTAATCCTCCATCACGCCCGAGCGCCCCAGCAGGCCGCGGGGGCGGGTCAGCAGGATGATGATGGCGACCAGATAGATGACGACCTGGTCGATGCCGGGAATCAGCGCCTTGATCTGGTTCATTGAGGCGAAGGACTGCAGGATCCCCAGGATGAAGCCGGCGAGCACGGCGCCGGGCAACGAGCCCATGCCGCCCACAACGACCACGACGAAGCTGAGCACGAGAAAGTCCATGCCCATGTGGAAGCTGGGAGACAGGATGGGCGCGTACATCACCCCGGCCATCCCGGCGACGGTCGCGGCGATGCCGAACATGATGGTGAAGCGCCGGTCGATATTGATGCCCAGGAGGCCGACCGTCTCGCGGTCGTTCATGCCGGCGCGGACCACCATGCCGAACGTGGTGAACCGCAGGAAGGCGAAGACGCCGCCCAGGATTGCCACGGAGAACAGGAAATAGATCATGCGCCAATAGGGATAGGTGATGGCGTTCGGCGCGAAGCCAATCAGCACGCCGAAATCGATGGATCCGGAAAAGACGCCGGGGGCGGCGGTCTGGATGGGATTGGCGCCGAAGAAATACTTGACGATTTCCTGCAGGACGATGGCGAGGCCGAAGGTCACCAGGATCTGGTCTGCGTGGGGGCGCTTGTAGAAATGCTTGATCAGGCCGCGCTCCATGGCGATACCGATGGCGAGCATGACGGGAATGGCCAGAAGTATGGCGAGCGGTACGGACCAGGAGATGAGGACGGCGCCGATGTCGTGGCCGAACCAGCTGTCCACGTAGGGCACCTGGACCTTAAGCGGGTTGCCCAAAAAATCCTTCCGGGTGGGGTCGATCTGCACGAAGGACAGGTTGAGCAGCTTTTGCATCGTAACCGCGCAAAAGGCGCCAATCATGAACAATGCACCGTGGGCGAAGTTCACTACCCCCAGCGTGCCGAAGATCAGCGTCAGGCCGAGCGCGATGAGCGCATATGCCGAGCCTTTGTCAAGCCCGTTCAGAATTTGGAGTATGATTGTGTCCACGTCCCAGCCCCACAACCCGGTTCGATGCAACCGGCCGCGCCCATCAGGACGCGGCCAGCATGGCTAATGGCGCAATATTAGGCGCCCGAGTTGCATATGCCCAGATCGCCGCCCTTGAACATGTCGTTGTCGGGCTCATACCAGACCTTTGCGACTGGCGTTGTCTGCACGATCTCGAGGTTGTCGTACTTGCTGGTCGGCTTTTCCTTGCCTTTCATGACCAGCACGTCCTTGAAGCACTGGTGGTCGGCCGCGCGGTACAGGGTCTTGCCGTTGCCGAGGCCTTCGAACAGGAAGCCCTTGTTGGCCGGCGAGTCGATGCCCTCGAGGCTTCCCGTATTGTCTTCCAGTGCCGCGACAACACCGCACGGGTTGAAGGTTCCGGCCCGTTCGACAGCATCGGCATAAAGCAGCACCTGCGCATAGCAGGTCTGCGCCGAGTTGGAGGGCGGATGGCCATGCTTCTCGCCGAACGACTTGACGAAGGCCTTGGTGGCGGGATTGTCGAGCTGCCAGTTCCAGTTCATGGAGCCGTACACCCCCTTGATGTTGTCACCGGCGCCTTCGGCCATCAACTCCGAATAGAGTGGAACGACGATCTCGAAGTTCTTGCCGTTGGCCATCTTGTCGCGCAGCCCGAACTGAACCGACTGGCTCAGCGAGTTGATCATGTCGCCGCCGTAATGATTCAGGATCAATACATCGGCGCCTGAGCCCGCCACCGGCGTGATATAGGACGAGAAGTCGCCCGCGCCGACCGGCGTGCGGACGTCCTTGACCAACTGCCAGCCTTCGGCCTCGAGGAACTTCTGCATGGACGCCGCCTGGGTCCAGCCCCAGGTGTAGTCGGAGGTCAGCATATAGAATCTACGGTCCTTGCCATAAGCCTTGGCCAGAACCGGCCCCAGGGCGGCGCCTGACATATAGGCGTCGAAGAAGTGGCGGAAGCCGTTGGCCTTCTTGTCCTTGCCGGTGGTGTCATTGGAGTGGGTCAGACCGGCCATGAAGATGATGCCGGCTTCCTGGCAAAGCCCCTGAACGGCGACGGCAACGCCCGAGGACGAGCCGCCGTTGATCATGACCACGCCGTCCTTTTCGATCATGGACCGGGCCGCGGCGCGGGCCGCGTCGGATTTGGTCTGGGTGTCGCCAGTGACGAATTCGACCTTCTTGCCAAGCACGCCATTGCCCTTGAGGTGCTTGGAGCTGAAGGTGTTGATCATGCCGCCATCGCCTTCACCGTTCAGGTGCTCGACGGCGAGCTGTTGGGCGAGCAATTCGTCCTTGCCTTCGGCCGCGTAGGGGCCGGTCTGGGGCACGTTGAAGCCGAACTTGACGGTGCTGCCCTTGGGCTCGTTTAGATATCCGGCGGCATAGGCCCCTCGAATAAAATGCATAGGCGCGGCAAGTACCACACCGCCCGCGACGCCGGCCTGAAGCAGGCGACGTCGCGTAAGAATGATCTTCGACATTGTTTTCCTCCTTAGATCTCACCGAACTGACAATTCTCATTGCCCGCCCGAGCCGTGAGGTTAGCGCCTTGCGGGCGCCCACCTCAATGCGGCTTTCGGCTAAGACTCCTGTAATGCAGGGTGGTGAGGGGGCGGTGCAAAGGCCCGGGACAAAACCCTAACCGCGCAGCTCGAGGCCGTTGCCTTCCGGGTCGCTCAGATAGATGGACAGCGCCAATCCGCCCGCGCCGTAACGGATGCCCTCATCGCCGATATCGACGCCGTGGCGCGCAAGACGAGCCTTGACGCGATCGACATCGAAATTCTCCAGCCTGAGGCACAAATGATCCATGTTGCAGCCCTCACGAGTGGGCGCCGCGCCGCCCTTGGCGCCAAGCGTACCGGTCACCGGCACCAGGTCGATGAGACTGGAACCGGCGCGCAACTGGTAAAGGCCGATCTCTTCCTGCTTGCGTTCCAGCGGACAGCCGAGGACGCCGCTGTAGAAGGCAAGCATCAAATCAATGTCCTTCACCCTGAGCACCACATGGTCGATGCCCTTCACGCGGATGACCGGGTCGGAATTTCCGCTCATGGCCTTGCCTGCCGGCGCCCGCCGCAATGACCATCGACAACCCGCTGCAGCAACGCCCTGTAGTGATTAAAGCCAGGTGTATTCAAGCCGCCCACCTTGCCGCCCTCGTCCCACAGGCGCACCCGCACCGCTTCGGCATGGAAGGAGTGGGCTCGGAAGGTCTCGACCTCGTCTGCCGACATCGGGCCGCCTTGCAGGCAAAGGGAATGCGCCGACGCCGGCGATAGTTTCGCCGCGTAGGTGGGATCGGTGGCGCACAAGAACCGCTTGGCGGCCACGTGCAGACGTACACATTCGGTTACGACGGGCGGAAAGAAGGCTTCAAGCACCGCCGCACCCGCTTCGTCGTGGTGCTTGTCCACCGTATCGGAGGGGTGATAGGCGCCGAATTCGCTGGTGAAATGGCCGATGTCGTGCAACAGCGCGGCGGCGACAAGCTCATCGCCTGCCCCCTCGGCTTCGGCGAGGCTGGCGCCTTGCAGCATGTGCTCGGCCATGCTCACCGGTTCGCCCAGATAGTCCTCCGCACCGCGTCGCGCGAAGATATCGGCGAGGTGGTCGACGATGGTGTCGGGGGTCGGCTCGGGGGCGGTCATTCTGCGGCCTTTCTCATTTCGCCCTCAATGACCGCAAGGGTCGACAACAGCCCGTCCTTGTCGGCATAACATCCTTGCAACCAGCGCCGGCCGCTGCCGGAAAAAGCCTTTCTGGCATGCAGCACCCGGGTGTTGTCCACGATGAACGCTTCGCCGGCGGCAAGCTTGAAGGTGACCTCCATCTCGGGATCGTCGATGATCTCGGCCAGCCGCCGGTAGGCCCGGTAATAAGCCGGCATGTCGTCATAGGCGATGTCTCTCAGAGCGGCGGTCGAACGGTTGTTGAAGCGCAGCGCGATGAGTTCGCCGTCCGGGCCGAGTTCAATCATGGGGCGCTTGGCCCTGAGGCAGACGCCCGATGCACCTGCATATTCGAACCGCGCCGGATAACGAGCAAGCAGCCGGAAGCTGTCCGGATCTTCATACTTGAGGCGCAAAGCGGCGGCAAAACCGTCGACAACGGTCGAATCGCCGCCATCCACCGAATTTTCCAGGCAGGCAAGGATCTGTAGGCCGGGCACCGGATCGCGGTAGGGATTGTCGGTGTGGGCCTGCAGACCGAGATTGGTATAGGCGAGGTTGGATGGGTTGACCTCGGCTCTGACCTCGAAGAAGCGCCCGTAATTGGTCTCGCGCACGAAGCCGAAGAGCTCGGCGACTTTCACCAACGTGCCGGGCTCGGTCGGCATGCGGTCGAGAACGGCAAAGCCGAGATGGCGCTCCGCGGCAAGCCAACTGGCGAGCGCTGATCGGTCGCGGACGATGTCGGGATAGCTGCCGCGCGGTAGACGAGAACTGAGACGGCGGTCCCACAATTCGATGCCGTCGTCCACCCAACCGATCTCTGAGGCAGCGGGCTGGTCGTAACAGTGCCTCGCCAGCCACGAAGCGGCATAAACGATACTACTGTCCTCAGGCAAAAAGCGTAATTCCAGTTCGCCGCTCGATGTCACGCGGGCAGCAGCGATCGTGGTGTCGGCAGGAATGTCGAGGATGGTGATGAGGCGCTGGCCGTTGGCCGAGTTGCGGGTTGCGGCATCGGGTGCATTGTCGCGCAGCCATAGGGCATGGAAGCGGCTGCACTCACCGTTCGCCCAGGCGAGTGCCACGCCAGCACCTCCATTGATTAATTCGGCACGAATGAGGGACATGACCCTTTGTGTCCTGGAAAGCCCGGAGAGACTGCCACAGAATCGCACCATCCCCGGCCAAACTCAATCCTCAGGCGATCTTCTGATTGTACTCGCCAATGTCAGGATAGCTCGCCAGATGGTCATCGATGTGACGGAACATCGCTTTCATCATCTCTTCCGATGCTGGGCTCTCGCAGACCACGACCAGTTCCGGCTTGTTGGACGAGGCGCGCACCAACCCCCAGGTACCGTCGTCGAGGACGATGCGGATGCCGTTGACGGTAATCAACTCGGCGATGGCCCGTCCGGCAACATGGCCTCCGTCGGCGGCGAGCTTTTTGTAATAGGAGACCACGTCTTCGACGATGCCGTACTTGGTCTCGTCGGGACAATGGGGTGACATGGTAGGTGAGCCCCAGGTGCGCGGCAGGTCGCGATAGAGGTCGGCCATGGTCTTGCGCGGCGCATGATCGAGCATGCGGATGATCGCCACAGCGGAGGCGAGGCCGTCGTC
>CAZMSA010000163.1:0-8461 GCA_964568825.1 uncultured Rhizobiaceae bacterium
AAGGTCGGCCGGGTGGTCATCCAGCCGGGCAACAACCTGTGGCGCATCTCGCGCATCATTTACGGCAAGGGGCACGAATACACGGTGATCTATCAGGCCAACCGCGACGCCATTCGCAATCCCGACCTGATCTACCCCGGCCAGATCTTCACCACCCCGGGTGTCGTGCCGCCGAAATACATCGACCCTCGCCGCCGCCGGCCGCTGACGCAGGCCGAAAAGGACGCTGCTGCTGCCGCGGCCGCCGCCGAATAGCGGGGAAGCAGCGCCGCCAGGCGGCATTGCAAACGCCGCCACAGGCCCCCAGATAGGAAGGGCGTTGGCGAGCTGTGACCGTGCGGTGGGCCGGGGACCCGCCGTTTTGTTCTGCCTTGCCCGGAAGTGAGAGATGCCCCGCCGAACGCCCGTCATACCCCGCGCCGCTCATCTTCGCGAGAAGAGCCAGCTTGCGATCCTGCGCGATGTGCTGCCGTTCCTGTGGCCGCAAGGCCGCCTCGATCTCAAGTGGCGGGTGGTGGTGGCCTTTGTTGCGCTGGTCGCCGCCAAGGTGGTGACGGTGATCACGCCGTTTGCCTTCAAGTATGCCGTCGACGATCTGACGGCGCTGGCCAGGCCCGGGCAATCGACAACGGCGGTGGCGATGGTTGCGGTGCCGGTTGCCATGATCCTGGCCTACGGGTTGGGGCGCATCATGATGGTGGCGCTGGCCCAGTTGCGCGATGCCTTTTTTGCCAAGGTCGGCCAGCACGCGGTGCGCGAGGTGGCCCTTCGCACCTTCCGGCACCTGCATGCCCTGTCCCTCAGGTTTCACCTCGAACGGCGCACCGGCGGGCTGTCGCGGGTCATCGAACGCGGCACCAGGGGCATCGACGCAATCCTGCGCTATTCGTTGTTCAATTCCGTCCCGACGGCCATTGAGCTGGTCTTCGTATGTGCCATCCTGACATGGAAGTTCGGCTGGCTCTACGCTGCGGTGACCGGCGCCATGGTGGCCGTTTATATCGGCTACACCTATCTGGCGACCGAGTGGCGCATCAACATCCGCCGCAACATGAACGACGCCGACACCGACGCCAACACCAAGTCTCTCGACAGCCTGCTCAATTTCGAGACGGTGAAATATTTCGGCAACGAGGAGCACGAGTCGGCCCGCTTCGATCGTTCCATGGCGCGCTACGAACGCGCCGCGGTCAAGTCGTGGACATCGCTGGCGGTGCTCAATGCCGGCCAGACGGCGGTGTTCTCGGTGGGACTGACCGCGTGCATGTGGCTGGCGGCGCGCGGCATTGCGGCGGGGACGATGACCATCGGCGACTTCGTCATGGTCAATGCCATGCTGATCCAGCTCTACATGCCGCTCAACTTCCTCGGCAGCGTCTATCGCGAACTGAAGCAGGGCATCATCGACATCGAGGCCATGTTCGACCTCCTCGATGTGCCCCCCGACATCGTCGATAAGCCTGGCGCCACCCCGCTGGAGGTTCCCAAGGGGGAGATCGAGTTCGATCGCGTGTCGTTTGCCTACGACCCGTTGCGGCCCATCATCAAGGACATCTCGTTCAGGATTCCGGCCGGCCACCGGGTGGCCATCGTCGGGCCGTCGGGGGCGGGCAAGTCGACCATCTCGCGCCTCTTGTTCCGCTTTTATGATGTGACCTCGGGCGCCATTCGCATCGATGGCCACAACATCGCCGATGCCACCCAGAAATCGCTGCGCGCCGTCATCGGCATGGTGCCGCAGGATACCGTGCTGTTCAACGACACGATCCGCTACAACATCCGCTACGGCCGCCCCGACGCATCGGAGGCGGAGATTGAGGCTGCCGCCAGGCTGGCCCAGATCCACGACTTCATCGAGAGCCTGCCGCAGGGCTACGACAGCATGGTGGGCGAGCGCGGCCTGAAATTGTCGGGCGGCGAGAAGCAGCGCGTCTCCATCGCGCGCACCATCTTGAAGGGGCCGCCCATCCTGATCCTCGACGAGGCCACCTCGGCACTCGATTCCAAGACCGAACAGGATATCCAGGATGCCCTGGCGCTGGTGTCGCGCGACCGCACCACACTGGTGATCGCTCATCGGCTCTCCACCGTCATCGATGCCGACGAGATCATCGTGCTGGAGGCCGGCCACATCGCCGAGCGCGGCAGCCACGAGGCGCTGCTCAAGAAGAAGGGCATCTATGCCTCCATGTGGAACCGCCAGCGCGAGGCCGACGAGGCGAGACGGCGCCTCTTGGAGAACCTCGACGCCCGCGGCCCCACCGCCGAGGAAGCCGCACTCCTGGAACTGGCAGCCGGCGAGTGATCTCCCCATTGATGTCATCCTCGGGCTCGACCCGAGGACCCAGAGCCACACGCCAAGGCCATGCCATGCAGCCCCTGGGTTCTCGGGTCGAGCCCGAGAATGACACAAAGGCAAGCGGCCAGTGGCAAGGTCGCCCCTGGCCGTCCACCCTTTCAATGTGGCCTGAACCTGTCTAGATAAACCCGACAACCCGGCAAACAGAGGTCAGCGTGCTAGATTCGATCAAGGCGGCATTGGTCCCGATCCATCGCGAGGGCTATCGATTCATCGCCATCTTCGCCGTCATCACGGCCGTTCTTTTCTGGTGGCTGCCCGATGTCTTCGGCTGGCTGGGCCTGCTGGTGACCGGCTGGTGCGCCTACTTCTTCCGCGATCCCCCGCGCATCACACCGTTGCGCGACGGCCTCGTCATCTCGCCCGCCGACGGCCGGGTGTCGGCGATAGAAGAAGTGGATGTGCCCGCCGAACTCGATCTGGGCGAGGAACGCCGCCTCAGGGTCTCCATCTTCATGAACGTCTTCGATGTCCACGTGAACCGTTCACCCGTCGATGGCGTCATCCGGCGCATCGCCTACATTCCGGGAAAATTCGTCAACGCCGAACTCGACAAGGCGAGTGAGGACAACGAGCGTCAGGCCCTTTCCCTCAGGATGCCCGACGGCACCATGATCGGCGTGGTGCAGATCGCCGGCCTCATCGCCCGGCGCATCGTGCGCTGGGTGGAGACCGGCGACGGGCTGATGGCGGGCCAGCGCTTCGGGCTTATCCGCTTCGGCTCGCGTGTCGATGTCTACCTGCCGGAAGGCGTGAACGCTTTATGCTGCGTTGGCCAGCGCGCCGTTGCCGGCGAGACGGTGATCGCCGACCTCAAGGCTGCCGAAGGCCCTCGCCAGGGCCGTGAGAGCTGAGGTGGGCCATGCGCGACGACGATCTCGATAGCGACATCTCCAGCATCGGCCGCGGGCGTGAGCGTGAGCGCCGCATCCTGCGCTTCAAGCGCATTCCGTTGCGCTTCCTGCTGCCCAACATGATCACCCTGCTGGCGCTGTGCTCGGGCGTCACCGCCATCCGGCTCGGTATCGAGGGACGTTTCGAAATGGCCATCGGCGCCGTCATTCTAGCGGTGGTTCTCGATGCCATGGACGGACGGCTGGCGCGTCTGCTCAAGGGCCAGTCGCGTTTCGGCGCCGAACTCGATTCGCTCGCTGATTTCGTCAATTTCGGGGTCACGCCGGCGCTGCTCATCTATACATGGTCGCTGCACGCGCTGAAGAATCTCGGCTGGATCGCCGCCCTGACACTGGCGATTTGTTGTGCCTTGCGGCTGGCGCGCTTCAACGTGGCGCTCGACGACCCGGACAAGCCCCACTGGGCGGTCAACTTCTTCACCGGCATTCCGGCGCCCGCCGGGGCCGGCCTTGCCCTGTTGCCCATCTATCTGGGCTTCCTCGGCATCGTTCCCAATGGCCCCGAGGCCGCGCCCTTCATCCTGCCCTACGTAGTGGTGGTGGGGGTGGGCATGGTTTCGAAGCTGCCGACCTATTCCGGCAAGGGTATGGGGCGGGTGCAGCGCGACATGGTGCTGCCCATTCTGGCCGGACTGGTGGCGACCGTCGTCTTGTTGATTGCCTACACCTGGCAGGTTCTGAGCATCCTGGCGCTCGTCTATATCGGCCTTCTGCCTTTTGGCCTCAGGAGCTACCGCCGCCACAAGGCCGCCGACGCCGCGGCCAAGGTGGCGACAGAACCAGCCGAAACCGGAAAATCCTGAAGGCCTGCCGGCGGCTGGCGGACGGGGTGCCGTGCTCAGGCAAAAATGGCCGCGGCCCAGGCAGCCGTCAGGATCGCACCGGCGGCGCCGGCGCACTTCCACTGCAAGGACCGATCGGTGGGCCAGTCGCGCTTCCACCTTGCGAGCATCCAGCCTGCGGCAAGGCCCGAGCCGAAGCCCAGAACATGCGCAAAGACGTCGGTATTCTTGCCGCTGAACCCCAGAAACACCAGCAGGCCCACGCCACCGGCCAGCGGCGTCCACCTGCGCAGGGCGGCGAGTACACGATGACTTCCATGCACCTGCCGCAATACGGCAAGAATGCCAAGGCCGCCGAATATCGCCGTCGAGGCACCGATTGATGTGTGCGCCGATGGCTGCACAAGGGCGTTGAGAATATTGCCTGCCGCGCCGGTGACCACCATTGAAAGGCAAGCCATACCGGCGCCGGTGACCTGCGCGAGGAGCAGCAGGAAGGCCGTACCAAACACGAGATTGCCGAGAATATGCGCGCCGCCGGCATGCAGGCATAGCGCCGTGACCGCCCGCCACCATTCACCATGAAGCATCGATCCCGTCTGGGCGGCCCCGGCCTCGAGCCAATCGATGGAGAACGCATTGTGGCGCGCGGCGGCAAAGAAAAACAGCAGCACCGCCCAATAGACCATCGCCACTTCGACGCGCGGCAACGGGGGGCGCCGAGGCCCGCTTTCAGGCGGCGGCTTGACGTTCTCACTGTCATAGGCCGTCAGTTCGTCATGGGCCTTTGCCGCGTCCTCGAGCGCGACATACAAGGCCATGAACCCGCCTTCCGGCGCAATGAACGACTGTATCCTCCTGGCGGCCAGGACCAGGGCATACTGTTCAGCCTCACGGCGGTTGGCGCATCGCCGCACCAACACCAGACCCCCTTGCTCACCCTGATCCACGCCGGTCGCCTCTTTCCCAGACCGCTTGCCTCAAGGATCGAGATAATACCAAAGGAAGCAATTATTGACCCTTCTGACCGCATTTTCGCGTCTGCTGGCGAGGCATGGGCCGTGCGGTGGTCTGATTGACCACAAGCGGACCATAACGAAGTCCAGCGGGCGTGAAAATGCGGCCTTCGGTGGGCCAAATCCGCCCGTCGGCGTCGTTCCGGCGCTTGCCCGATGCGCCGGTATCGCGCTGCGCGCCGCGCCTAGCCGAGCGGATTTGACTCCATCAGATGAGTCAATAATTGCTTCCTTTGGTATAAGCCGTCACCAGCGACGGTACAACGTCTTCGGGTTAATGGTCGCACGCCCACAGATCAGGCGGCTGATCGCTCAACTGCCGGAGGAGATTGCCGCACAAGGGCAGGGCGGGCGCTGCACTCCCGGAAAATTAAAGCACCTGCTCCAGGTCGGCGATGATGTCGGCTGCATCCTCGATGCCGACCGAGAAGCGGAAGATGCCGTCGCCGGCGAACTGGCGGTAGCGCCGCTCGGCTTCGGCACCCAGCCGGAACGTCGACTTCATCATATCCACAGTCGGGATCCAGTAGACCAGCGAGCGGTGATGGCCGAGCGACACGGCATAGTGCACCACCTCCAGCTTGTCGATCATGCGCACCGCCAAGGCCCGCCCGTCCGCCACCTCAAACGTCATCATGCCGGAAAAATTCTTCATCTGCCTTACCGCCAGTTCATGCTGGGGGTGCGACGGCAAGCCCGGATAATGCACCCGCTTGACCCTCGGGTGAGCTTCCAGCCAGCGTCCCACTTCAAGGGCGGTCTCCGCGTGTGCCTTCATGCGAATGGGCAGCGTTGCCGCGCCCCTGAGGATCAGCCACGCGTTGAACGGTGAAAGCACGCCGCCATAGTGCACCGTCGCCTCGATGTTGAGGGCTTGCAGTTCTTCGCGGCGTCCGATCACCGCCCCGCCCATCGCATCGCCGTGGCCGCCGATATACTTGGTCAGGGCATGCACGACGAAATCTGCCCCGAGTTCGAGTGGCCGCGTGGCAATCGGCGAGGCGAAGGTCGAATCGACCACCATGTCGCGCACGCCGCGCTGATGGGCAAGTCCCGAGACCGCCTTGATGTCGGTGAGGCGCATGATCGGGTTGGCCGGGGTTTCCAGCCACACCATCTTTGTTTCCGGCCGGATGGCGGCGGCAACCTGATCGAGGTCGGAGGTATCGACGGGCGTGACCTCGATGCCGAAGCGCGGCAGGGTATCGCGCACCAGTTCGGCCACACCCACATAGTTGGTGTCGGAAAAAACCAGGTGATCGCCCGCCGACAGCCGACCCGCCAGCAGCGCATGGCTGGCGGCCATGCCGGAGCCGAAGCACAGCTCCATTTCGCCATGTTCCAGCGCGGCGAGCTTGTCTTCGAGTTGCTTTACCGTCGGGTTGGAGGTGCGGGCATAGACGAAGCCCTCGTAGCCGGAGCGATTGAGCACCGAGAATCCCGCCACCTGGGTGGGGGCGAAGGTTGCCGACATCACCAGGTTGGGCGAGGAGGCCCGCGTCACCGGATCGATGCCCTCGCCGGCATGGATGGCCAGCGTGCGTTCGCCCCAATGGGGCCGGTCGCTCTTGGTGGTCATGGATTGCCTCGTAGCCGCAAAGCCGCGACGGCAAACTAGCCGCGTTTGCGGGCCGGCGCTACTCGGCTGCGTGCGGGAGGCGGCGAATGTTGCCCTCATCCTGCGTTTCGCCCAACGCACGAGGGGTCTCGCCGCGACGCCGCGCCCGCATCGCCGCAAAGCTTTCCTTCCATACCGTCGGCGCGGCCAGCAACACCGGGTTGAGCACCAGCGTCAGGATGGTGGCGAATCCCAGGCCGAACACCATGGCGGTCGACAGGTGCACCCACCAGGCCGACGTCAGCGATCCGATGCCGATCGAGCGATTGAAGAAATTTACGTTGAGCTGGAACATCATCGGCAAGAGCCCGAGGATGGTGGTAGCGGTGGTCAGGAACACCGGCCGCATGCGCACCGCCGCCGTCCGGAGCGAGGCCTCGACCGGGTGCATACCGCGCTTTAACATGATCTGGTAAGTATCTATCAAAACTATAGAATTGTTCACCACCACGCCGGCCAGTGCCACGATGCCGGTGCCGGTCATGATGATGGAAAAGAACTGGCCGGTGACCAGCATGCCGAGCAGCACCCCCACCGTCGACAACACCACCGTCAGAAGTGTCAGCGCGGTGTGGTAGAAGCTGTTGAACTGGATGATCAGGATCATGAACATCAAGAAAAGGCTGCCGATCAGCGCCTTGACGAGGAAGGAGCCTGATTCCTTCTGGTCCTCGTTGGTGCCGCGGAAGCGGAAGTGCACCCCCGCCGGCCAGTCCTGAGTCTTCAGCCACTGGCCGAGTTCGGCGATCTTGTCGTTGGCCAGCACGCCTTCAGCCACGTTGGCCTTGACGAAGACGCTGGGCACGCCATCGCGGCGATAAAGCGTGTTGACCTGCGGGCGCACCTCGCGCTTGACGAAATTGGCCAGCGGCTGCAACCCGCTCGACGTTTGCAGCTTGAGGTTCTCAAGCCCGGCGATGGAGCGATCCTTGAGCGGCAGGCGCACGCGGATGTCGATTTCATCGCGGCTGTTATCGGGCCGGTAGGTGCCGATCAGCGCGCCGTTGGTGACAAGCTGCACCATGGCGCCCGCCGAGGCCACATCAGCCCCGAACCGCCCGGCTTCCTCGCGGTCCACCCGAAACGCCCACTCGTAGCCGGGAAGCGGCGTCTCGTCTTCAACATCGATGACGCCGGTCATCTCGTGTTGCATGTGGGCGTTGATGCGGCGCGCCACCTTGTAGGCGACGTCGCGGTTTTCATCGGAGACCTCAAGCCGAATGTCCTTGCCCGATTTCGGCCCGCCCGACAGTTCGCGCACCTCGACCTTGATGCCGGCGAGATGGGAGGTGAGGCGGGTCAGTTCGGCCTTCATCTGCTTCCACGGCTGGCGCTGGGTGACCGTGGCCAACTCGATCTGGATCTGGCCGATGACGTCGGGCGGAATATCGAGATTGGCGCCGAGCGCCCCGCCGCCGGTGGTATCGGTGCCGGCGTAGGTGGAGACGTTGACGATGCCGTCGACCGAGGTGACGATCTTTTCCACCGAGCGCACCAGGGCGAGCTTTTGCGTGTTGCCGAGATTGCCGCGGCCGCGCACATAGATCATCGCCTGCTCGGGCTCGGTTTCGACGAAGAACTCCGATCCCGTGGGATGCATCGCGTAGGTATAGACGATGCCGCCGACCAGCCCGCCCACGGCCAGGATGACCAGCAACGGATAGCGGATCGCCCGTCCCAGAAAGCCGAGATACAGCCCCATGAAGCCGGTGAGCTTGGTGTAGTCCATGGTCTCGTCCTGGCCGAGACGCTCGAACATCGCCTTGTTCTCG
>CAZMSA010000164.1:0-8447 GCA_964568825.1 uncultured Rhizobiaceae bacterium
TATACGCTCGAGCTTTGTGACGCTGAATTCGGGATCCTTTTCGACTACAGGCCGAACAGCGGATTCAGGGCCGCGCACATCAGGAAAATTCCGCAGCCATTCCAGGAATGGCTCGTTGAGCAGGGTGAGTTCCAGGCCAGCCCACAAACCGGGCTTGGCCGCATGGTCGCCAGCCGCGACGTCGTCAACATCGCCGACGTTCGCTCCGAAGAGATCTATCGGCGGGGTGATCCCTTGCGGGACGCCACCGCCGAATTGGGTGGCGCACGATCCTTTGCGGCGATTCCGATGCTGGCAGGAGATCGTCTGATCGGTGCCTTCACGATCTATCGCCAACACGTGCGCCCGTTTGGCGACAAGAGCCTTGAATTGGCTCGGACGTTTGCCGATCAGAGCGTTATCGCAATCGAAAACGCCCGCCTTGTGAGCGAATTGCGAGCCAAGCAATAGATAACGGTCCGGCACACCGTGATCGCCAACTCGATCGACAGCAAGCTGCGAGCATGTGACGTGGTGCGTTTCAAGATCACTGATGCCGCGCCACATGGCTATGCCGTCAACCGTGCCACTGTTCGACAAAAGAAGACCGGCCGACCGGTCAGGTTCGAGTTGACCGAGCGAACGCGGCAGTGCGTTGACGACTACCTGAAGTCCGTACCCAAGACGCCGGACGGTCACCTCTTTGTGGGCCACAAAGGTCGCTTCTTATCAACCCGGCAATATTCACGTCTGTTGGCTGACTGGATCGGCAACGTGGGGTTGGACGCCTCGTTGTTCGGTACCCATTCGCTTCGGCGCACCAAGGCAACGCTGCCGACTTATGCCGCCAACAGCCAGTCTCGCACGGCATGGGTTGCTGCATCGGAGAGCACACCTTCACGGTAAACGAGGAAATAGGCATCGCCGGGGTCGACGCTGACCTCGAAGGGGCGCACGAGGCGACCGACGGAGAGTTCGTCACCGATGAACTGCAGGATACCGAGGGCGACGCCACGGCCCGCCAGTGCTGCCTGCAGCAGCACATTGGCATCCTCGAATACCGTTCCAGGCAGCGTCCCACGGGTCTTGACACCAGCGGCCTCGAACCACTGTTGCCAGCCGCTCGCGTCGCGGTGATGAAGCAGGTTGGAAGTCTTCCCGTGCAGCTTCGGCAAGGATCATCTTGTCCAGCGTCAGGTCGGAAACCGCCCGCCTGAGCCGGGCATTCTCGGTCTCCAGCTCCTCGAGCCGCTTCACCTGGCTGCCTTTGAGGCCACCTTGTTTATTGCGCCAGCGATAATAGGTAACTTCCGTAACCCCTATCGAGCGGATCGCCTTGGCCATCGGCATGCCCTGCGAACTCGGAACGTCAACCTGCCGCAACTTGGTGACAATCTCCTCGGCTGTGTGTCTCTTTCTCGGCATTTCCATATCCTCCATCAGGCTCAAAGCCATACCTCAGGGAGGGCCACTTTTCAGGGGCAGGCCAAACGGGCAAACGAGTAAGCTTGCGAAAATGTATAGCTCCGGAAAAGTCTTTTCTGCGGTTCTGGTGTTATCGAGTGGAGCAAGATTCGCAGGCTTGCGACCGGCCGCGGACGACCGACCGGATCAAGGGTACCTGCACGCAGCGCTGGCAAGACGAGAGAGGCATGATGCAATACGACAACGACGAGATCCTCAGCAAGGTCCCTCAGGTCACGCTTGGATTCTGGATCATTAAGATCCTGGCCACCACGCTCGGTGAAACTGGCGGCGATACCGTGACAATGACTTGGCTGCATGCGGACCTGCATCCTCACAACGGCGGATATTTGATCGGTACTGGGATATTTCTTGCCGTGTTCGTTGTGGCCGTGATCGCCCAAATCTTGGAAAAAAAGTTCAACCCGTGGCCCTATTGGCTGGCCATAGTGGCCTCTACGACAGTCGGCACGGCCATGGCCGATTTTTTCGATCGCTCGTTGGGCATCGGCTACACAGGAGGTTCGTCGATCCTGCTGGCGTGCGTCTTGGGCTCGCTTGCGATTTGGTACCTCACGCTCGGCTCTATACATGTTCAGACGGTCGCATCGCCAAAGGTAGAGATTTTCTATTGGGTGACCATCACCTTTTCGCAAACCCTTGGGACCGCGCTGGGAGATTGGACGGCAGACAGCACCGGGCTGGGATACAATGGTGCCGCCGTCGTGTTCTGCATCGGTCTCGCAGTGTTGGCGGGCTTGTATTATTGGACCGCGATCTCGCGCGTGGCCCTGTTCTGGGCGGCATTCATTCTGACGCGACCACTCGGCGCGACCGTCGGCGACTTTCTCGATAAGCCGACCGGCCATGGTGGCCTAGCTTTCAGTCGCCCTTTGGCATCGGAAATAATTCTGGTTCTGATCGTACTGCTCATCATCGTCTTGCCGCAGAGGCCGGGGGTGCACCCGGGAGAGACGGCGAGTCAGTCAGCGAATTAGGCTGGCGCCACAGAACGCATTTCCCTGTGCTTTTCGATACGATGGACAGAACACACCATCGGCCCAGCGTTGGGCTTCCAAGAAACGGCGGGCTTTTGCTTCGTTATGGAAAATCGGGTTTGAAATGTCGCACAAGCACTCATGAGTGCCGAATATAGAATCGATTGGACCGGCACCAACGGCTCCTATGGTCGGGCCCTCGTTCGGATTGCGCTTGCCGATGGCCGCGATGCTGGCAAAGTGCTGCTCAAGGAGGGATTGGCCCAGCCATGGGCAAACTCGGGGAATGTGTGGTGTGGGGGATGACCACCATCACAATTGGACGTCGCACGCCCGATGTCCGAAACACCCCCAACTACTGCCGTCGTCTGACGTGTTGCTGAGCGACAGCTTCGGGCCAGAAGCTGCCATTGAGGCGTGCTGATACAGCATCTTGCCCTGAGCCGAGAAGTTGCTGCTCGTCGCCAGTTACCCGTCAGAGCCATTTTACCTGCCTCATTGGTACCGAGGCGGGTGAGCTATATATCACCACTGCCGGGCCGTACGTCCTATACCAACGCGATGACCACCAAGCCTATGGAATAGGCTCGCAGTGAAAAATGAAGATGTTGCTCACTTGTCAGGCGATGTCCTGCAAAGCGGCTTGCGCGGAAACATGCCGGTTGGTAAGATCGACCGGAATTGTCTGGCGGGGGAGCCAATGTTCACCACCAACCTGAAAATCGCCGGGGTTCTGGTCACGGGAACTGCCGGCGTGATGCTGACTTCGATCGCGGCGCCTGCTGCCGAGATGGCTCCGGGCTGCGTTCCGGCTGTTTCGCAAGTGAATGGCAAGCTGGAAGTCGCGGGCGGCTATCAAAGGGATCAGGTCAGCGACGGCGGACGGTTCCAGGGGGTTGGTACGCTCGACATGCCGTTGGGCTGCTATCTCGGCCTGCAGGTCGATGTCGCCGGTGGCGACCTCGACGGCAAGGGATTTGCCGGCGTCGGCGGTCACCTGTTTTTGCGCGATCCATCCAGCTACCTTTTCGGTGTTCAGGCCCAGTACATTAGTCTCGCCGGCAAGGACATATTTCGCGTTGGTCCGGAGGCAGAGCTTTACTTCAACAACGTCACACTGAGCGCCATGGCGGGCTACGAGAGCGCCAATGGCAGATTGTCTACGGATCACTTTCTCGCTCAGTTCGAGGTTGAGTACTATGCAACCGATAACTTCAAACTATATGGCGGTTTCCGCCATTTCCAGAAGATCGATGCCGGGGTGGTCGGCGCCGAGTACAAAGTCGAAGCCATGCCGGTATCGCTATTTGTCGATGCTGCCGTGGGGAACAAGAAATACGCCTCGGTAATGGGCGGTTTTCGCTTCCACTTCGGCGCTCCCAACAAGAGTCTCATGGCGACACAGCGTGAAGACGACCCTGGAAATTACTTCAACCTCTTGGTGAACTCCCAGGGATGCGTCCCACGGCCAGTCGGTGACATGGTCCAGGCCCCGGCCGCGCAGGTGCTGGACGCGCCAAGTGTCAACTATTGCTCGCCGCCGCCCAAGCCGCTGCCGTAACGTCATTCAGGTCCAACGACCGACAAGAATTTTCCGGCGGCAGACGGGCCGAGGGCTGCTGTACGCAGTGTTTCAATGCGGCATCCCTTCCACAGGCGGGACGCGATGTAGCTGGTGGCGGAATCGGCGTCGACCGGCTCCCGCGCTTTCCATGGCATGTAGCGTAATTCGAATTCCCGCACCCCGGTCTGGGCCAATTGCCATCGGCTGCCGGCGAGGAGCCGCTCCATTGTTTCGCTGTCGAAATCTGGTCTGAACCAGGCCCCATCGGGCTTGCGCAAGAGGTTCGATGGTCGACCAAGCGTGCGGTCGATCGCCGGATGGTTTCGTCCGCAAGAACACCGGGCGGCAACCTTGACCAGGTCGCCGGTGTCATAGCGGATCAGAGGCATGGCGAAATTGTACAGCGGGGTAATGATCAGTCTGCCCCAGTCGCCGGCGCCAACCGGTTGCCCATGTGCATCAAGCACTTCCGTCAGCGCCAGTTCTGACTGCAGATGCAGCGTCGGATTGCCTGGACACTCACAAGCGATCAATCCGCATTCGGCACTCGAGTAGAGGTTCAGACACGGTGCTCGGAGATACTCAAGGACCTGGCGGCGAACTTCATCCGTCATCGGCTCGCCAACTGCAATGACGGCTGCCACCGAAGGCGGTTCGATTCCCGCACGCGCGACATGCCGGGCGATCGCCAGCGCATTGGAAGGAAATGTGTTGAGATAGACACGCCCCAGCCCGGATAGCCACTCGACCTGCTTGTCGACCGGCGTGAATACCGTAAGGCGATGAGTGTTGCCGGGCTGGCCATTTGCAAACCAGCCAGCAGCCCACTCCATCTTCTGAGGGTCGGCCACTTTGGGGTGAAACCTCGTCAAAGCCGGATCAAAGGCCCTGATCATTGCCAGGTCGCGGGACACGTCAATGCCGAAGGATGTGTAAAAGCGGTAGGTGGCAGAACTTTGCGCCGCAACGGACAAGGCCGAGCGGTAAAAGGCAAGCGAACGGCCGGTTGAGCCGGAAGATTGGTATCTGGAGACGGCGCCGTGATTGGACGGCAGATCGTAACAGCGCAACTGGTCTATGGAAGTCCTCAGTTCGGCCTGGCTGAGGATCGGGATGTCGCTCCAACGCGCAAGATCAACCTTCCGGTCGATCGTCATGACATCTGCCAGCCGCTCCCTGTAGAACGGTATCCTGGCCACAACGAATGCCAGAAGGTCGTTCAGCACATTGTCCTGAAATCCCTTCAGGTACGTCTGCGAGGCATGGTCGGTCCTCATGAGAGCGTCGAAGAAATCGCGAACGAGGTCTGAATCGCTGGCCGTCGTGCTATGGTTCATGCGCCAATCTACGGGCAAACAAAATTGCTCTGCAATGCGAGAAATCGAATGGCCAGATCTTCGGGCGACCGACAAGTCCGGGAGAATTTGAAATCACAAGCACCCGCCTCGGTGGTGCTGCGGACCAATGCTGAACCCCATGTTCTTTTTGGTGCCGAAATCTCCTTCACAGCCGATGTCCTCGACACATTGGAGCGGCTGCAGATTCCGGTTGCCGCAGGCATATTGACAGTGCCACCGCAGTGGTCGCTACGAGGCATACCCGCAATCTTCAATCTCGAAGAGACGCCAGAGCATTTCGGACAGTTGGCGTGCGTTCTCTGTGCTGCGGGTCCCAAATCGCGGCGCGCACTTCACAAGCAGGCAGCCGATCTGGGCTTCAGCCGCTTCCCGGCAATCGTCGATCCCACGGCAATCATTCCCGCCTCTGTCTACCTGGAGCGCGGCACCTTCATAAATGCCGGTGCCGTATTTGGATCGGCCGTCGAACTGGACGAATTCGCCATGGTCAATCGCGCCGCTGCCATTGGTCATCACGCGGTGCTTGAGCCCTACGCCGTTGTGGGCCCAGGCGCGGTGCTAGCTTCAGGCGTACGGGCAGGCGCGGGAGCAATGATCGGCGCCGGAGCCGTAGTATTGCCATCTGTCAACATTGGGCAAGATGCCTTGGTTGGCGCCGGGGCTGTGGTTCCGCGGGATGTTGGGGCTGGTCAAACCGTGATGGGCAATCCGGCCCGACCAACGTCGAAGAATGCGGAAACAGGCGACACAAGCATGTAGAGAAGATGAAGGGCAGCGTCACCGGCGACGATGGAAGACAGCGTCAGCCCACTCGCGGCTCACAATCCGTCAGCCTCCACCGAGCTGTCCAGTTTCCAAGGCTTCTCACCTGTTGTTCGTTTGGTTGAGCCGCGAGCAAGCCAATTGCGGGCAGGTGAATTGCTGGCACGGCAAGATTCAGCCATGTCTCCGGAACAAACTGTCACCTATTTCTCAAGTCGGACAACGCTCTCAGCCCAAGCGGTTGGGGGCGTTTTGCGTTTGCGGGCCATGAGCCCGTTGGCACCAGCCTTGAAAGGCACCTGTCGACCTGTGTGAGGGTTCAGCAGGTGGTTTCATTGGCGTAACCCGGCGCCAAGTCGCCATCAGGGCTTGATGCCCCGCAAGCGTTCGGCGCGCCGTCGCACCAGTTCAAGCCCGCCCAGCAGGGTGATGCCGAGGATGAGGATCAGCGTTGCCACGGACAGGATCGTCGGGTCGATGGTGTAGCGCAGGTTGGTCCACATCTGCAGCGGCAGCGTCTTCTGGTCGGGGCCGGCGATGAACAGCACGATGACCACCTCGTCGAACGAGGTCATGAAGGCGAACAGGGCACCGGAGATGATGCCCGGCAGGACCAGCGGCATCGTCACCTTGAAGAACGCCCGCGCCGGAGAGGCGCCGAGGCTGAGGGCCGCGCGGTAGTATTGCGGATCGAGCCCGTCGAGGGTTGCCGTGACGGTGATCACCACGAACGGCACGCCGAGGATCGAATGGGCGATGATGATGCCGACATAGGTGTTGACGATGTGCAGGTCGGAGAAAAAGAAGAACATCGCCGTCGCGGTGATGATCAGCGGCACAATCATCGGCAGGATGAGAAGGCTGGTGATCGTGGTGCGCAACGGCATGCGCGGCCGCGTCAGCCCGAGCGCGGCCAGGGTGCCGAGTGTCGTGGCGATCAGTGTCGCGATGGGGGCGATGATGAAGCTGTTCTTGACCGCCTTCAGCCACACCGGGTCGGTGAAGAATTTGATGTACCACTGGATCGAATAACCGGCCGGATTGAGTGTCAGCATCTTGTGGGTGAAGGTGAAATAGGGCGATGCGTTGAACGACAGCGGAACGATGACCACAAGCGGTATCATCAGGAAGAACAGGACGATCAGCCCGTAGCTTCGAAACGTATAGTACCAGCCGCGTTCGGCCATGCTGGCGTAGGCAGGCAGTTTGGTGCTCATCCGATCGACACCTTCCCGGCCCCCGCGATGAGGCTGTAGAGCGCAAACAGCGCCAGCGTCACCATGGTCAGTATGGTACCCAGCGCAGCGGCCAGCCCCCAGTTGAGCGACTGCTGCACATTGAAGACGATGCGGTTGGAGATGAACTGTCCGGTCTGTCCGCCGACCAGTTCGGGGGTGATGTAGTAGCCGATGGCCAGGATGAAGACCAAAAGCGCACCGGCCCCGATGCCCGGCAGCGTCAGGGGGGCGAAGACCCGCCAGAAGGCGCGCCAGGGATGGGCGCCGAGCGAAATGGCGGCGCGCATGTAGCTGGGGGATATGCCGCGCATCACGCTGTAGAGCGGCAGCACCATGAAGGGCAGAAGCACCTGGGTCATCACCACAATGGTTCCGAAGGCGTTGTCGATCAGTTGCGGACGCGCATTGCTTGCCACCAGGCCGGATGCCACCAGCATCGAATTGACCACGCCGTGCGACTGCAGCAGCACGATCCAGGCGGTGATGCGCACCAGCAGCGACGTCCAGAACGGCAACAGCACCGCGATCATCACCACGTTGGCGCGCCGCGCCGGCATGCGCGATATCCAGTAGGCCAGCGGATAGCCCAGCAACAACGTCAGCATTGTGACCAGGGTGCTCATCCAGGCGGTTCTGAAGAACAGGGGGATATAGACGCGCGAGTAGGCCGGCACGCGCATCAGCTGGCCGTTCGGCCCGTATTGCATGTCCACGGCGGCGATGTAGTAGTCGGCGGTCAGGCGTGAGCTTTCGCGCTTCAAGAGCCGCCATATCGGCAGTTGGCTCCAGGCGGGGTCGATCTTTTCCAGCTCCGCCTTCCACGATGCCGGCGGCGCCAGGTGCGAAATGCGGAACGTCGTCTTGTTGACCAGCCCGAACGTGCCGGGGAGCTCTTCATTGAGCCGCTTGGCGATGCGGCCGAAGGTATGCTTGTGGAAGGCGTTCTGGAGATCGTCCGCCACCGCCGCATAGGCGGCTTCCGGCGGCAGCGCCGAGGGCTGCCAGTGGGCCAGCGCCGCCACCGTTTGCGGCATGTAATCGGGGATCTCCGAATTGGCGACGCTGAGCCACAGCATGCCCGCCA
>CAZMSA010000165.1:0-8334 GCA_964568825.1 uncultured Rhizobiaceae bacterium
AAGATCATGATCAGGCCGTGCGCGGTGATGAACACGTTGTACATGTTCTTGCCGGCATCCACGGCGGCATCGGGACCGATGCCGTAGACCAGTTGCGCAAGACCGTAGAAATACTGGACGCCCGGTTGGGCCAGTTCCATGCGCATGGCCAGCGACAACAGGCCGCCGACAACGCCGGAGAAAATGGCAAACCACAGGTACATCGTGCCGATGTCCTTGTGGTTGGTCGAATAGACGTAGCGACGCCAGCCAGTGGGATGATCGGCGTGTGCGTCTTGGGCTGCTGCGTATGCCATCGTTTAAGACTTTCCTCGTTCCACAGTGCCTATGCAGATGAGCGCTTCAGGCAATGTGCCGCGCGCCCGCTCCAAAGTCGTTGCTTCTATTGCTTGACCGCCGCCGCCAGCTTGGCGTGCGATGCCTCCAGCGCGGCAAGCATGCGGTTGGCGTCTTCCACGCTGGCCGACTTGGCCTTGGCGACCCAGGCCTGGTAGTCAGCCTCGGAGACCACCCGGACTTCGATCGGCATGGCGGAATGGTCCTTGCCGCACAGCTCCGAACATTCACCGTAATATATCCCGGGTTTCTCGGCCTTGAACCACAACTCGTTGAGGCGGCCGGGCACCGCGTCGATCTTGACGCCGAACGCCGGCACCGTCCAGGCGTGAATCACGTCGTTGGAGGTGACGATGACCCGCACCACCTTGCCCACCGGCGCCACCACCGGGTTGTCAACCGACAACAGGCGGACATCGCCGGGCTTGAGTTCGTTGTCGGCCTTCATGATCGAATCGAAGCTGACGTCGCCGTTGTCGGGATATTCGTAGGACCAGTACCACTGGTTGCCGATCGCCTTGATGGTGAGGTCGGCGGGCGGGATGTCGCGCTCGAGATAGAGCAGCCGGAACGAGGGAATGGCGATGACGATCAGGATGAGGATCGGCACCACCGTCCAGATCACCTCGATCATGGTGTTGTGGGTAGTCTTGGAGGGAACCGGGTTGGCCTTGGCGTTGAAGCGAAAGATGATGATCAACAAAAGGGCCAGCACGAACAACACCACACACGTAATGATGACCATCAACAGGGCATGGAAGTTGTGGATGCTGTCCATCAGCGGCGTTGCCGCTGGCTGCAGGCCCAGTTCCCATGGCACGGCCTCGCCGTGTCCGTCGGCCAGTACCGACTGGGCTGCGAACATCGTGACCGCCGAACATGCCAGGCCGGTCGCTGACCTCAGGAAACGCATGCTTTGCTCTCTTTCCTCAATGCGCACCCGTGCCCGCAGCCGCGGATCATGGGCACCTCGTTATTCCGTCGCAGGGGTTTATGGGTCCGAGCGCTTCGACGCCAATACGGCATGCGCTACGCGCGGTCCGCCCCCTTCTCGTCACCGGACCGCCCGGTCCGTGACTGTGAACCACATAACTGGCAAGCCTGCAATGGAAGATGGCGCGGCAAAATTTCGCGCCGCTTCTTGGCTCGCTCCAAACCTGCCAGATATGCAGCCGCATAGGCCATCATACCGAATTTTGCCTCATTCGCACGAAAACTATAAGCTTGTGGCCTGATAGCATACCAGCGCATTGCCGCAATGTGCAAAGCCCAGGGCGCTCATTGACGGAACCAAACTTGGTCGTTAGACGATGATTCCCGTGCCGCACGCTTGGCAACCGCATGCTTTGCCGTCGGCAACGACCATGATTGCGGCAGGCCGCCAGACCCTTGCGTCCTGCCCCCGCATTCACCTGAGGAGCCTCGCTTGACATCCGCACCCTCGAAATTCCGCCGCTTCGCCTTTGCTGCCGCAGGCGCCTTGTGCCTCATTGCCACCTCGAGCCCGGGCATTGCCCAGCAAACCGAGAACGGTGTGGATTTGCGGCAATTCGGGCCGCGCGTCAACAGGCCACCGCAGCAGGAGCAGCCCGCCCAGCAGGTCAAGCCGGATGTGATGGGCACGTTCGGCGACTGGTCGGTTGAATGCCAGACGGCATCCAAGGCCGCGATTGACCAGGGTGCGCCGGCGAAGGCCTGCGGCATGGCGTTTTCGGTGCAGGATGAAAAGCGCAAGCAGATCGGCCTCACCATCTGGCTGCGCAAGACCAAGAAGGACAACAAGACGATGTCGACGATCCAGGTGATTGCTCCCATCGGCGTCTATCTGCCGCTGGGCATCGCCGTGGAGATCGACGGCAACGCAGCGGGCCGGCTGCCGTTTTTCCGCTGCGCGCCGCGGTTCTGCCTGGCCTTTTCGGAGATCGTGCCGACGACACTGGAAAAGCTGCGGAAAGGCACATCGGCAAATTTCATCATCTACGAGGCCCCCGGCGTGGGCGTGCCGCTGGCGGTGTCGCTCAAGGGCTTTACCGCGGCCTACGACGACCTCGACAAATACGACTAGTGCCCGGTAACCGTTCGGCTGGTCATTGATTTTGCCGCAAATAGCGGGTGTAGTGACGACGTGATGCGGCAGGCCGCCCGGCGGCCTGTACGCCTTTTTGCATGAGGTCAAAGAGCATGGCTGCCAACCCCTCCCTTGGCGACAGCATCGTCCCCGATGGCGATGAACTCGAGCGCACAACGGCGGGGCGAATCACCGCTGAGGCGCTCAACGGCAGCGATGACGGGGAGCTGTTCATCGAAAAGCGGTTTTCTGAAAGCCTGGTTTTCGACGACGGTCGCCTCAAGCAGGCCGCCTACGACGAAAACGCCGGGTTCGGGCTGCGTGCTGTCAGCGGCGATGTTGTGGCTTATACCCATGCCAGCGAACTTAGCGAGGCGGCGCTGAAGCGGGCGGCGGCGACCGTCAGGACCATCGCATCGGCCGGCGGCGGCACCCAGGGCGAGGCGCCCAGCGGTACCAACCGGCATCTTTACGGCACCGAAAACCCGATTTCCGAATTGCCGTTCGCCGACAAGGTGGCGCTGATCTCCAGGGCCGATCAGTTCGCACGCGGACTCGATCAGCGGGTGCGCCAGGTTTCGGTGGCGCTGAGCGGTCAATGGCAGTCGGTGGAGATCATCCGCGCTGATGGGCAGGTGCTCAAGGATATCCGCCCGCTGGTGCGCTTCAACGTCTCCATCGTCACCTCGGACGGCAAGCGCCAGGAAACCGGCAGCGCCGGCGCCGGGGGACGGGCGGGGTACGGCGAATTCTTCAAGGAGGAGAGATGGCAGGACCTGGTGCGCGAGGCGCTCAGGCAAAGCCTGGTGCTGCTCGACGCGCGCCCCGCTCCGGCCGGCGAGATGGACGTGGTGATGGGCCCGGGCTGGCCGGGCATCTTGCTGCACGAGGCCATCGGGCATGGCCTGGAAGGCGATTTCAACCGCAAGAAGACCAGCGCCTTTGCCGGCCTGATGGGTAAGAAGATTGCCTCCGACGAGGTGACCGTGGTCGATGACGGAACCCTTGCCGGACGCCGCGGCAGCCTCAACATCGACGATGAAGGCACCCCCACCAACTGCACCACGCTGATCGAAAATGGCCTCTTGGTAGGCTACATGCAGGACCGCCAGAATGCCCGCCTGATGGGCATGCGGCCAACCGGCAACGGCCGCCGCCAGGGGTTCGACCATGTCCCCATGCCGCGCATGACCAACACCTACATGCTGGCTGGAAAGCGCGAGCCTGCCGAGATCATCGCCTCGGTGAAGAACGGCCTTTATGCGGTTTCCTTCGGTGGTGGCCAGGTGGACATCACCTCGGGCAAGTTCGTGTTCACCTGCACCGAGGCCTACCGCATCGAGGACGGCCGCATCAGCTATCCCGTCAAGGGTGCCACCATCATCGGATCGGGCGCCGATGCGCTGACCCGCATCTCCATGGTCGGCAACGACCTCGAACTCGACCCCGGTATCGGCACCTGCGGCAAGCAGGGCCAGGGCGTGCCGGTGGGCGTCGGACAGCCGACGCTGCGGCTGGATCGCATCACCGTGGGCGGCACGGCCACCTAGTGTCAGGAGGCGTATATGCCGTCGTCGCCATGCACCTTCATCTTCGATCTCGACAATGTGCTCTTCGATTATGATCTGGCGGCGCGGCTCGAACATCTTTCGCACCTGACCGGCCTTTCGCCACAAGCGATCCGCGCCCGGCTGTGGGACTCAGGCTTCGAGGACGCGGCCGATGCCGGCCAATGGGCGGACGGCCAAAGCTATCTCGCCGAATTCGTTCGCCGCCTCGGCCATCCGCTGAGCCGCGAGCAATGGATCGAGGCGCGCCGGGTGTCGATGACGCCGCGCCCGGAAATGCTCGCCCTGGTCGAGCGGCTCAAGTCGGCCGGCGAGGTGGCGCTGTTGACCAACAACGTGCCGCTCTTAGCCGAAGCGCTTGCAGATATCTGCCCCGAAGTGCCGGAACTGTTCGGTGCGCGGGTGTTCTTTTCCTGCCATATGCGGCTGGCCAAGCCCGACCCGGCGATCTACCTCGCGGTGTGCCGGGCGTTGGGGCGGGCGCCGGGCGCGGCGCTGTTCATCGACGACAAGGCCGAAAACGCCGCGGGGGCCACCCGGGCCGGCCTTGCGGGGCTGCACTTCACCGGGCACGGGGCCCTCATCGGCGCGCTGGCGCTGCTCGGCATCAGCGCTTGAGCCCGCCGGCTGAGGATCCCGCCGGCAACGCCGACGAGCGCGAGAGCGACATGCCGGCCACCATGCCTGCCGGCCGCCACGCGCGCTTCCTTCACGGTCCGATCATGGGCCATGTAGTGACCATGACGCTGACCGGGGCCGTCGGTCTGATGGCGATGTTCCTCGTCGGGTTCGCGGATCTGTATTTTCTCGCCCTGCTTGGCGACACCGAAGTCACCGCGGCCATCGGCTTTGCCGGCATTGTCGCCTTTTCGTCCATGTCGGTCAGCATCGGCCTTGGCATCGCCGCGGCGGCGCTGGTGGCGCGCCACGTCGGGGCCGGTGACGAGAAGCGGGCGCGCCAGTACGCCACCACCGCCCTGGTGGTGACGACGGCCTCGATCGCGGTCGTGGCGGCGGGCTTTGCGCTCTTCGCCACGCCGTTCCTGCGTTTGCTGGGTGCCGATGGCCGCATGCTGGTGCTTGCCCGCAGCTATATCGAGATCGTGGCCTTCGGCTTTCCGCTGCTGGCCGGGGCGCTTTCATGCTCGTTTTGCCTGCGCGCCATCGGCGATGCGCGCCGTGCGATGTACGTGACGCTGGCCGCCGCCGTCATCAACGGTGGCCTCGATCCGCTGTTCATCTTCGGCTTCCACATGGGCATCGAGGGTGCCGCCGTCGCCACCGTCATGGCCAACTTCGCGGGCCTGGCGCTCGGCCTCAACGGGCTCATCAGGGTGCAGGGCTTTCTGGTGCATCGGCGACCGGCGGCGATGCTCGGCGACATCGCGCCGCTGGCAACGATCGCCCTGCCGGCCATCCTCACCCAGCTCGCGACGCCCTTCGCCATCGCCTACATGACCCGCGCCGCGGCGCCCTTCGGGGCCGAGGCGGTGGCGGCGGTGGCCATCGTCAACCGCCTGGTGCCGGTGGCCTTCGGAGTCATCTTCGCGCTGTCGGGGGCGATCGGGCCGATCATCGGGCAGAATTTCGGCGCCCGCCAGATGAGCCGCGTCAGGCGCACCTTGCGCGACGGCATGGTATTCGCGCTGGTCTACACCCTCGCCTCATCGGCCCTGCTGTTTGCCTTGCGCAACCACATACCCGGTTTCTTCCACGCCCACGGGGCAACCATCGCGCTGGTCAGCTTCTACTGCACCTTCCTTGCCGTGAGCTGGGCCTTCACCGGTGCCCAGTTCGTCGCCCAGGCTGCCTTCAACAATCTGCACAAGCCGCACTGGTCGACGATGACCAACTGGGGCCGGGCAACCCTTGGCACCATTCCCTTTGTCATCGCCGGCGCCAGCCTCGACGGGGCGCGCGGGGTGATGATCAGCAGCGCGATGGGCTCGACCGTCTTCGGCCTGGGGGCGGCGGCGCTGAGCTTCTGGCTTGTCGCGCGTATCGAGAAGGCCCATGCTTGATCCTTTGTTGCAGCGAGCGGATTGATGGAAATCCTCGACATCATCGAAAAGGCCCAGAACGGCACCATGATGGCCCAGCTTGCCGCCTCGGCGGAAGTGGACTTGCCGACAGCCAAGGCGGCGATGCACGCGCTGGCCCCCGAACTGGCTCGCGCCATTGCCGACAAGGCCAGCGACCGCGACGGATACGAGCACCTCGTCAATGCCCTGAACAGCGGCGAGGCCGATGATTATCTCGAAAACACACGCGCTTTCCTCAGCCGCTCCGCTGCCCGCGACGGCGAGGCGATCCTGACCTATCTCTATGGCTCGCTCGATGCCGCCCGGGCCCGGGCCGATGCCATCGGCGCACCCGAGGGCATGAAGAAAGACACCTTCTCGCGCTTCATGACATTTGCGGCGGTGCTGGTGGTGGCGGCGATGACGCGGCGCAACAAGGCATTCGCCATGCAGGCGGCCCCGCTCACCTCGAGCCCGGCGCTGAACGGCGTCATGGCGGTGATCATCGATGCCGTGGTGAAAGGCGTGGTGGACGGGTTCAAGCGCGCCATGCTGCCGCGCCGGCGGCGCATCACCATAAGCTACGGCCGCAAGAAGACCCGCAGGCTCACCCGCCGCCGCGCACCCAAGCGCTCACCCAGCCTCAACGACATCCTCGGCGATCTGCTGAAGGACGCGCCGCTGAAGTAGGCGCGAACCCGCTGATTGGCCAGCCCCCAAAGGGTGGTCCAGCATGCCGCACCCCGGCCATTGGAGGTTGACCTCGCCGGCCCTTTGACGCACCGTTTGCGGTAAAGCGCCGTTTCGAACAAGAGTGAGCCATGCGTCGCATCGCGCTGCTTGTCGTTGGTCTTGCCGGTCTGCTGGTGTGGTGGGCCCTGCCGGCGCTCGCCGAAAAGCGCGTGGCGCTGGTGATCGGCAATTCGGCCTATGAGCACACCGTCGTACTCAAGAACCCGCGCCACGATGCCGAGGCCATTGCCGCCAAGCTCAGGACGCTCGGCTTCGACGTCGTCGACGGCTACGATCTCACCGTGCGCGACTTCCTCAGCAAGGTGAACACCTTCGCCACCCGCGTCGAGAGCGCCGATGTGGGGCTCTTGTTCTATGCCGGGCACGGCCTGCAGGCCGGCAACAAGAACTATCTGGTGCCGGTCGATGCCGATCTGAAGAGCGAGATCGACCTGCAATTCCAGACCATGCCGCTCAACCTGATCCTGAATGCCATGAAGGGCGCCAAGCGGATCAACATCGTGCTGCTGGATGCCTGCCGCAACGACCCTCTGGCCAGCAAGCTGGCGAGCGCTGTCAATGCCAACCGTTCGGTCGGCGGCACGCGCGGCCTGGCGCGGATCGGCAATGTGGTAGGCACCTATATCGCCTTTTCCACCTCGCCCGACAGCGTCGCCCAGGACGGCAGCGGCGATCACAGCCCGTTCGCGCAAGCGATCCTCAAGGAAATCGGCACGCCGGGCACCGATATCGAGATCATCATGCGCCGGGTTCGCAACGATGTGATCAAGGAGACCCACGGCACCCAGGTGCCATGGTCCAATTCCTCACTCACCAGCAGCTTCGAGTTCAGCCCCGCGACCACCAGCGACAACAACGCCACCTCGCCTCCGCAGACCACGACGCCCGATACCCGGCAGCCGACCACCCCGTCGGCCGACCAGAAGGCCGCCGAGGAGCGCCTCTACTGGGACAGCGTGCGCAACAGCAACGATTCGCAGTTGCTGCAATCCTATATCGACCGCTATCCGCAAGGGGCCTATGTGGAGATCGCCCGTCTCACCATCCAGCGCCTGGATCGCGAAGCGCAGCAAAAGCAGCAGGACCGCAATGCCCCCAACGTCGCCAACATCCAGCCCGACACGACGACCACAACGCCGCCGCCGCCCAAGTTCCAGCTCTACCGCGATTACGATTCCTTCGGCTTCGATCTGCAGCGCGTCAACGGCATAAGCCTCAACGGCTGCATCGACCGCTGCAAGCAGACGAGCGAATGCCATGCTTTCACCTACAACGACCACTACAATGTGTGCTTCCTGAAGAGCGGCAGCAACGGCTTGATACCCAACACCCATGCCATTGCCGGCCTGTTCGGGATCACCGCGCCGAAGCGCACGCTCACGGCTTTCGACAATATCGATGCGCCCGGAAACGATTACAGCAGCCTGAACGGTACCGATCTCATGACCTGCTATGACATTTGCGAGAACGACAGCGCCTGCCGCGGCTTCGCCTATGTCTATCGCAACAAGTCGTGCTGGTTCAAATCGCTTATCGGGACAACCCACAAGAAGTCAGGCGTCAGCCTGTTCGTGCGCTAGGGCCTGTG
>CAZMSA010000166.1:0-8183 GCA_964568825.1 uncultured Rhizobiaceae bacterium
GGCAAGGGCGATGGCGTCTACATCAACACCAGCGGGCTGGGGCGCATCATCGCCAAAAGCCCGATCGTTCCGCAGCGGGTGCAGCCCGGTGACGTCATCATCCTCAGCGGCGACGTTGGCCGCCATGGCGTTGCCGTCATGGCGATGCGCGAGGGCTTCCACTTCGAGACGGAGATCAGGAGCGACTGTGCGCCGTTGTGGGCGCCGGTGCGGGCACTGATCGGCCGCGGCTACGATCTTCACTGCCTGCGCGATCTGACACGTGGCGGACTGGCGACGGGTCTGATCGAGATCGCGCTGGCAGCTGGCATCGAGATCATGCTGGACGAGCATGGGGTCTGCGTTTGCGAACCGGTGCGTGGCGCCTGTGAAATCCTCGGCATCGACCCACTTTATGTGGCCAATGAGGGCCGCTTCATTGCCGCGCTGCCAGAAGCCGAGGCGGCGGCTGCACTCGAATGCCTTCGCGGTTTCGATCCCGCTGCCGCGATCATTGGCCGGGTGGATAGGGCGACTGAAGTGGGGGCGGTTGTCGTCGATACTCTCGGCGGCAAGCGCGCACTCGACCTCATGAGCGGAGAGCAATTACCGCGCATTTGCTAATGAGCGAACCCTATAGTCGCTCATGTTCTGCGCGGTTTGGATATGTGCGAGTTCGCCGGAAGCCGCCGGGCTGGAAGGGCTGCCGGATACCTGCCCATTCGGAATATGAACGCGAGTTCAGTTGATCGGGATCAAGGTGGCGCTTAGACAAGAGCCTATGTTTGGCGGTGTTGAAAAGCAAAGCCAAAGCGCGAGGTTCTGCCATGATGCCTCTGACGCGACAGGACATCATCGAAGTCGTTGGGCCACTGGATGAAGACCTCATCGTGCGCATCATAGACAGCGGTGCTACGTATGCCGATGTCACAGAGGCGCATGGCTGGTTTGTCGATAGCCGCTCGATGGGCAAGGCGCGTCACCATCGCCCGGCAGGCAAGGTGACCGAGGTGTGCAATATCCTCGAAGAGGGCTGGACTCCGCATGATGCCGAATGACGGGGAAAAGTGTGAGCACCCACGCTCAATTTGTTGAAGTCGCTGGATTATCGCAAACACAGCGCTAAGGGGGCGCTTCAATCGGAGCCCTTCCACGATGGCGGGGGCTCCATGCTGGTGGAGAAACCACGAGGATGCGCAGCCGGCCGAGTTATGTACACGGGACGGGCAGTGAGCCTCTCAGGCCGTGGACAGTGGGGCAATGCCTCGATGAGGTAGTAGCGCGCTTTCCCCGATCCGATGCCCTTATCGTTGCCTATCAGGATGTTCGCTGGACCTGGCGCCAGCTGGCAGAGATGGTCGATGCCTATGCCGCCGGCTTCATCGCGCTGGGCTTGAAGCCGGGCGAGCGCATCGGCATCTGGGCGCCCAATTGCTGGGAATGGGTAGTGACGCAGTTCGCCAGCGCCAAGGCCGGTCTCATCCTCGTCAACATCAATCCCGCCTACCGGCTGCCGGAACTGGCCTATGCCCTCGACAAGGTGGGCTGCGCAGTTCTCATCACCGCACCGAGCCTCAAGACCAGCGATTACATCGCCATGCTCGGCGAACTGATTCCCGAACTGGCGGACGCCAGGCCCGGCAAGGTCGCATCGGAGCGTTTCACGGAATTGCGGCTGCTGATCCGGCTGGGCGACGAAAAGAGTCACGGCTTTATCAATTTCGCCGACATCGCCGCCGCTGGTGGAGCAGCCGGGCGCCAGGCGTTGCCGGGGGTCGAGGCGCGGCTGCAGTTTGACGATCCCATCAATATCCAGTTCACTTCGGGCACTACCGGCGCGCCGAAGGCGGCAACGCTTACCCACCACAACATCGTCAACAACGCTTTTTTCGTCGGCCGTCAGATGAGGCTGACGGAAAAGGACCGCATGTGCATCCCGGTGCCGATGTATCATTGTTTCGGCATGGTTCTGGGGACGCTCGCCTGCGTTGTGCACGGCACTGCCATGGTGTTCTCGTCGGCCGGTTACGAGGCGGGCGAAGTGCTGAAGACGGTGGAGGCCGAGCGCTGCACGGTGCTGCACGGGGTGCCGACCATGTTCATCGCCGAACTGGACCATCGCGATTTCCGCAAGCGCAATCTCGATGCCCTGCGCACCGGCATCATGGCGGGGGCACCGTGTCCGGTCGAGCTGATGCGCCGGGTGATGAGCGAGATGAACATGGGCGAGATCACCATCGCCTACGGCATGACCGAGACCGGGCCGGTGAGCTTCCAGACCTCGGTGGACGACCCGCTCGACCGCCGCGTGACCACGGTTGGGCGTGTGCTGCCCCATATCGAGATCAAGATCGTCGACGATGAAGGCCGGGTGGTGCCGCGCGGCACGGCGGGCGAGCTCTTGACCCGCGGCTATTGCGTGATGCCGGGCTACTGGAACGATCCAGAGCGCACCGCAAAGGCCATCGACAAGGCCCGCTGGATCGCCTCTGGCGACGTGGCGGTGCTGGATGAGGAGGGCTATTGCCAGATCGTCGGGCGCATCAAGGACATGGTGATCCGCGGCGGCGAGAAGATTTTCCCGCGCGAAATCGAGGAATTCCTCTACCAGCACCCCAAGATCGAGGAGGCCGAGGTGTTCGGCGTCCCCGATGACAAATACGGTGAACAGGTCGCCGCGTGGATCAAGCTACGGGACGGCCAGACGGCCAGCGCGGAGGAGATCCAGACCTTCTGCAACGGCAAGATCGCCCACTTCAAGATCCCCCATTACATCAGGTTCGTGAATGCCTTCCCGATGACGGTGACCGGCAAGGTGCAGAAATACATCATGCGCGAAGAAATGAGCGATGAAATTGCCAGCAGGAACAGAAAAGCCGGTTGAAGGCGCCGTCAGGAGCGGTGCCGAACGTTGTCGCGTGGCTGTATTCGCCATCGACTGCCGACGCTATCTTGAGACCGACGGCTCACCCGTGGGCACACTCCCTGACTTTGCCGGTGATCGTGACGCGGTGCGGGAGCTTTACGCGAAGATGGTTCTGTCTCGCGTCTTCGATGAAAAGGCCATCGCCCTGCAACGCACCGGCCGACTCGGCACCTATGCCTCGCTGTTGGGCGAGGAGGCGGTGGGGGTGGGCGTGGCGAGCGCCATGAGCGACAACGATGTGCTGTTGCCTTCGTTTCGCGAGCATGCCGCGCAACTGGTGCGCGGGGTCAGCCTGAAGGAGTTGTTCCTCTGCTGGGGCGGCGATGAGCGCGGCAGCGACTTTGTCGGGCCACGGCGGGATTTCCCGGTGTGTATTCCGGTCGCCGGGCACCTGCCGCACGCCGCCGGTGCCGCGCTTGCCATGAAGTTGGGCAACAAGCCGGGCGCTGCCGTGGCGATTACCGGTGACGGCGCGACCTCGAAGGGCGAGTTCTACGAAGCGATCAACATGGCAGGCGTTTGGCAGTTGCCGGCGGTGTTCGTCGTTGCCAACAACGGCTGGGCCATATCGGTGTCCCGCGCCGCCCAAACGCGGGCCGAGACGCTGGCACAGAAGGCTATCGCCGCCGGCATCCATGGTGAGCAAGTGGACGGCAACGACGTCGTGGCGGTGCGCCAGGTGACCTCTGAGGCACTGGAGCGGGCGCGCAAGGGCAATGGCCCGAGCCTCATCGAAGCGCTCACCTATCGCCTGGGCGATCACACCACCGCCGATGATGCCCGGCGCTACCGGGACGATGCCGAGGTCTCGCGCCATTGGAAACGAGAGCCGGTGGCGCGTCTCAGGGCTTTCATGATGCAACGGAATTGGTGGTCGAAGGACGAAGAGCAGGCCCTGCTCCAACGTTTCAGTGGCGAAGTGGCAGCCGCCGCTGATGATTACCTGGCAACTCCGGCCGAAGCGCCCGAGGCGATGTTTGCCCACCTTTATGCGAGCTTGCCCAAGGCGCTTCACGACCAACTCGAAGCACTGAGACAAGGTGGAGATCTGGGCAATGGCTGAAGTCGATATCCTCGGCGCCATCAATCTTGCCCTCTCTCGGGCCATGACTGATGATCCCTCGGTGATCGTGATGGGCGAGGACGTGGGCATCGATGGTGGAGTGTTCCGCGCCACCAACGGTCTCATCAAGTCCTTTGGCGCCGACCGGGTGATCGATACGCCGATCGCAGAGGCCAGCATCGCCGGCGTGGCGGTCGGAGCGGCGGCAGAAGGCCTGAAGCCCGTCGCCGAGATCCAGTTCATGGGCTTCCTCTATCCCGTTATCGACCAGTTGGTGAACCACGCCGGGCGGATGCGCAACCGCACCCGTGGACGGCTTTCCTGCCCCATGGTGCTGCGCGCGCCTTTTGGCGGCGGCGTGCATGCACCCGAGCACCATTCGGAGAGCACCGAGGCGATGCTGGCCCATATACCGGGGGTGCGCGTGGTCATCCCGTCTTCCCCCAAGCGGGCCTACGGCCTGCTGCTGGCTGCCATCCGCGATCCCGATCCGGTGGTGTTCCTGGAGCCCAAGCGGCTGTACCACGCCATGAAGGAGGAGGTCGTGGACGATGGCGAGGCGCTGGCGCTCGATACCTGCTTCACCCTGCGCGAGGGCAATGATCTGACGCTTGTGACCTGGGGGGCGATGACGCGCGAGACGCTGGCCGCGGGCGACGAGCTTTCCAAGGCGGGCATCGAGGCCGAGGTCATCGATGTCGCCACCCTCAATCCTTACGATGACAGCATGATCGCTGCGTCGGTGCTCAAGACCGGGCGATGCGTGATCGTGCACGAGGCGGCGCGCAGCGGCGGCTTCGGCGCCGAAATCGCTGCGCGTCTAGCCGACACATCGCTGATGTCGCTGCTGGCCCCGATTGCCCGCGTCACCGGCTATGACACGGTGATGCCGCTGCCACGCCTTGAAGCCCACTACATGCCGTCGACGGCCCGCGTGGTGGCGGTGGCGCGGCAGACCATGGAGTACGCATGACCACCTTTTGCCTGCCCGATCTGGGCGAAGGCCTGCAAGATGCCGAAATCGTCGCCTGGCATGTTTCGCCAGGGGATCATGTGGTGGCCGACCAGCCGCTGGTCTCGGTGGAGACCGCCAAGGCCGTGGTGGAAATACCATCGCCCCAATCAGGGCGCATCGCTGCGGTGCACGGCAAGCCGGGTGATGTGGTCGACATCGGCGCAGAGTTGGTCGACTACGAGGATCAGCCGGGCGCGGCATCGGAAACCGTGGTGGGCGAACTGCCTCATGACGACCGCGACAAGGCCCAACCTGCGCCGCATCGTGCCGCCTCATCGACGAGTGAAAAGGTGAAGGCCGCACCGGCGGTGCGGCGCCTGGCACGTGAACTGGGCGTACAATTGATAGGCATCGCCGCGACCGGACCGGGCGGCAGCCTGACGGCGGACGATGTCCGCGCCGCCGCCAAACCTTCCTCTTTTGCTGCCGGCGAACCCGTGCGCGGACCGCGCCGCGCCATGGCCCAGGCCATGATGAAGGCCGGTGCCGAAGTGGTGCCGGCGACGGTCACCGACGAGGCCAATATCGCGGGCTGGTCGCCGGATGCCGATCCCATGGCGCGCCTCATCGCCGCCGTCGTCGCAGGGGTTGCGGCCGAGCCCGCCGTGAATGCCTGGTATGACGGGGCATCCGAGCGCCGCCTGGTGCATGGTCACATCGATCTGGGCATCGCCATGGACACGCCCGATGGTCTCTTCGTGCCAGTGCTGAAAGATGCGGGGCCCTTGACCGACAACGAGCGCCGAAAACGGCTCGATGCCCTCAAAACCGGGGTGCGCGACCGCTCCATCGCCCCTCGGGATCTGAGCGGGGCGACGATCACGCTATCCAATTTCGGCACCATTGCGGGGCGCCACGGGGCGCTGGTGGTGGTGCCGCCGCAAGTGGGGATCCTCGGAGCCGGACGCATCGCGCCTTCAGTTCTTGCCATCGACGGGAAGCCGAAGGTCTGCCGCACGCTACCGCTTTCCCTCACTTTCGATCACCGCGCCGTCACCGGCGGCGAGGCGGCCCGCTTCCTTGCCGGTGTCATCGCGGCGCTGGAAAAGCCCAACTGACTTGAACCTGCAAAGGAACAGTTCATGTTAACGCCGTTCGATCATGCCGATGACCTCGGCCCCTTCAAGGTCCTGCATATCTGGCGCCCGGCGGCGGGCCTGAAAGCCATTGTTGTGGTGGACAATGTGGCTTGCGGTCCCTCCATCGGCGGTACCCGCATGGCCCCGGACGTGAGCCTTGACGAATGCGCCCGGCTGGCGCGGGCCATGACCCTGAAGAATGCCGCGGCGGGCTTGCCGCATGGCGGCGGCAAATCGGTGATCTTTGCCGATCCGGCAATACCTTTGGGAAAAAAGGAGGCGATCATCCGGGCCTTTGCCGGGGCCATCGCCGATTTTGGCGACTATATCCCTGGGCCCGACATGGGCACCAACGAGCAGGCCATGGCCTGGGTGCATGACGAGATCGGCCGCGCCGTCGGCCTGCCACGCGAGATCGGCGGCATACCGCTGGACGAGATCGGCGCCACCGGCTACGGCCTGATGGCGGCGGCGATGGTGGCGGTGGACTTCGCCGGAATCACCATCAAGGGCGCCCGGGTGGCGGTGCAGGGCTTTGGCGCTGTCGGCCAGCACGGCGCACGATATCTGGCGGACAAGGGCGCTGTGCTGGTGGCCGCCGCCGACAGCCATGCCAGCATCCACAATCCCGACGGCATCGATGTCGCCGCGCTCAGGGCCCACAAGGCAAAGACCGGCAAGGTCGAAGGCTTTGCCGGCACCCGCGCCCTGAAGCCTGAAGATGTGGTGGGCGTCGATTGCGATATCTGGATCCCCGCCGCACGACCGGATGTGCTGCGCAAGGACAATATAGGTCAGTTGAAGGCAAGGCTGGTGCTGCAGGGCGCCAATATACCGGCCACCGAAGAAGCCGAGCAGATCATGCACGCCAAGGGCATCGTCTCGGTGCCCGACTTCATCGCCAACGCCGGCGGGGTGATTTGCGCCTCGGTCGAATATCACGGCGGCAGTCAGGTGGCGGCGTTGGCCCAGATTGGGGAAAAGGTCGGCGCCAACACCCGCGAAGTGCTGGATACGGCAAAGCGCGACAATTGCCGGCCACGCCAAGCCGCCAACAGGATCGCCCGCTCAAGGCTGGAGCGGGCGATGGCCAACCGACGCTGGCGCGACTGAAGACTATCCAGATATAGCGGTCCTGCTGCCAGGGACCACCTGCTGCTCCAGGGAGAAACCCTTCTCGTGGAGCCGCCGGATCGTGTCAGGCGTCTGGCGCAGGCGATCACAGCCACCAAGCCGTTCACCTTTCACTTCACAGCCTGAGGCTTGCCCTACTACAAGGTTTTATTGGAACGGAACGAAGAGAGGCTGAGTGGGATAGGGATTGCCGCTGCAGAAGACAGGCCTTGATCGAGTGCGGAAGTGACCCTCAATGGAGCATAAAATTGGACGTGAGGCGTGTGCTCGGCTATTGAGGTGTCTATGAGACGCTGTGCACCGTTCATGTCGTTCCTCTTGATACTTACGTCGGCCAGTGCCGGGGCGCAGGAAATTGGCGACCCCCAGGCAGGATATGTTTTTGCGGCTCACAACTGCGCTGAATGCCACGAGATTGCCTCGCACGACCTCATGAGCCCCGATTCGAATGCCCCTAACTTTTATGCCGTCGCCAATAATCGAGACATAACGAGCCAGGCACTCATGGTTTGGCTTCAATCGTCGCATCCCACCATGCCCAACCTGATCCTTCGGCCCAACGATATCGCCAACGTGATCGCCTATATCGTCAGTCTCAAGGACAAGTAGGGATCAATACTCTGGCGATTCCCGCCCGGCGGGTGCTGAAAGACAAGCCAAGTGATGACGTATGACCCCCGGCCCCGTCACCATCGGCGACCTCCGCAGGAACGGTAAAGCGCTGGAAATCGGACCATCACGGCTACTTCGAATCACACTCCCTGGCGCTGCCTGACGCGCTGGCGGTTCCTGACACAGCGGCCCGCCTCAAGTGCAGCCGGTGCGGTTTCCGGAACACGGCAACGTCAGTGAGGTGTGGGCCAGGCCGGATGCGCGGGTGAAGTAAGGCCCCGCGGCTACACGATGTCCGCTTTTCCGTGTTTTTCGTCCGCGTTCAGGGGCAAAGCGGTCAGGCATGTCCACTTTTCAATTCGGCTGGTTTTGACC
>CAZMSA010000167.1:0-7915 GCA_964568825.1 uncultured Rhizobiaceae bacterium
GCAAACTACTTCGCCGCCGCCGGATACGATCCAGATTAAGCCGAATCCGCTCTAGTCGCCTTCGGTGCCGATATGGAGAACGCGCCCGCAGTGCTTGCAGTGCACGGCGTCGGGGTCGTGGCGGTTCAGGCCGCAATCGGGACACTCGTAGGACACCTTGGCCGGGCGGAAGATCGTCTGCACCAGGCGCAGGAACAGGGCGACGCCGAGGATCATGATGAGAACCGCCAGGAGCCGCCCGATCGGACCTTTCAGCGTGATGTCGCCAAAGCCGGTGGTGGTCAGCGTGGTCACCGTGAAATAGAGCGCATCGACATAGTTCGTGATGTCGGGGTTCGAGCCCACCTGAAGAACATAGACCAGCGCCGTCACCACGAAGATGAAGACGAAGAGATTGATGGTCGAGGCGATAACGTCCTCGTTGCGCTTGAAGAAGGCGAATTCCTGCCTCAGGTCCTGCAGCACCCGGTAGGAGCGCACCAGCCGGAGGGCGCGCAGCACGCGCAGGAACAGCAGGCTCTTGATGACTGACGGCGCCACAAGCGACAAGATGACCAGGATGTCGAGCCATGTGGACAAGCGCAGAAAGTGCCGGGCGCGATCCTCCGCGACCACAACTTGGGCCACAAACTCCGCCAGAATGACGGCGGCGATCACGGCATCGGCCGCGTAGATCCACGGTTCGTCATGCATCAGCGACGAAACGATGAAAAAGACAATGCTGGCGAGATCGAAGGTGAGCACTGCGAAGCGGAAGAGGCGCGCGCCACGCCCGTGGCCATGGTAGAGGTATGTCAGTTGCGATTTGAGCTGCAAAGCTAATCCCCCGGCCAGCAGACCCTCAAAAACGGCTAAAGGGCGCCCGCCTAGTCGTCGTCGACGCCGCGGCCCGCCACTTCGGCGCGGGCGGGTGAGGCCTTGTAGGTGCCGAGCACGCGCACATAGGAAGTGAAGAAGGCGAGTTCCTCCATGGCCAGCCGCACCAGCCGCTCCGCCGGGTGGCCGTCGATCTCGGCATAGAACTGGGTGGCAAAGAAGCTGCCGCCCAGCTGATAGGATTCCAGCTTGGTCATGTTGATGCCGTTGGTGGCAAAGCCGCCCAGGGCCTTGTAGAGCGCCGCCGGCACGTTGCGCACCCGGAACACGAAGGAGGTCACCACCTCGCCATCGCCGGGTTCGGCATCGCACGCCTCGCTCGCCAGGATGATGAAGCGGGTACGGTTGTGGTCCTCGTCCTCGATATCGCCTTTCAGCGTCTCGAGGCCGTAGATCTCGGCTGCCAGTGCCGTGGCGATGGCGGCCATTTTGGGGTCCTTCGCCTCGGCGATCTCGCGCGCCGCCCCGGCGGTGTCGGCGGCGACGAGGGGTTTCAGGCCCAGTTCGGCGATCACCTTGCGACACTGGCCGAGCGCGTGGATATGGCTGTGCACCGTCTTGATGGTATCGAGGCTGCCGCCCGGCGCCACCAGAAGCTGGTGATGAACCCTGAGCACGTGCTCGCCGATGATGTGCAGCCTGGAACCCGGCAGCAGGTGATGAATGTCGGCAACCCGGCCGGCCACCGAATTCTCGATGGGGATCATGGCATAAAGCGCATCGCCCCGCTCCACTGCGGCGAAGGCATCCTCGAAGGTGCCGCAAGCCAGTGGCTCGAAATCGGGGAAGGCCTCAAGGCAGGCGATGTGTGAATTAGCCCCTGCCTCGCCCTGATAGGCTATCTTGCTGCCGGCTGCCTGAGCCACTTTCGGTACCCCCCAAAAGAACAAATAGCAATTTCAGGCAATTCGCCGGCCGGCGCTGCCTGCCGGCCGGTTGTCATGCGTCTTGCGATGCCATGAGAAAGCGCGCCCGTTCAAGGTCGGCGGGAGTATCGACACCCAACGGCACGGTGTCAACGCGCTGGATGGCGATGGTCATGGCGTTGTCAAGGGCACGCATCTGTTCCAGCCGCCGCTCGATCTCGCGGGCCGCCTGAGGCAGCTTGACGAAACGCTCCAGGGCGGCGCGGCGCCAGGCGTAGATGCCGATGTGATGCCAGTAGGGCGGCCCGGCGCCGTCGGGCAGGTGGCGCACGAAGTCGAGCGCCTCGACCGGCCCGCTGCTGCCGGCGAGTGCCGCGATGGCCTTGACCACGTTGGGGTTCGCCACTTCCGCCGGATCGACGATGGAGGCTGCCACGGTGGCGATATCGGCACCGGGGAACGCGAGCGCATCGAGGCAGGCCCGCACCACCGCCGGCTCGATCATCGGCAGGTCGCCCTGCAGGTTGAGCGCCACGCCGTAACGCCGCTCGGGGTCGATCAGGTCGAGGGCGGCGGCGACGCGGTCGGAACCCGACGGCAAATCCGGATTAGTCAGCACCGCCTCCAGCCTGTGCGCCTCGGCCACGGCGACGATTTCGGCTTCCGCAGCGGCCACCACAACGCGCCCGATGCCAGCTGCGAGCGCCCGGCGGCACACCTGCACCACCATGGGCAGTCCGGCGATATCGGCCAGCGGCTTTCCCGGCAGGCGCACCGCGCCCATACGGGCCGGAATAATGGTGATGACGGATTGAGGATGCATGGCTCAAACAGGAAAAAAGCCGGATGCCCGGCGCAGCGCGGCAAAATGGACTTCAAGCCCTTATACGTATTGCGCAACACCGGCGAAACCATTAGTTTCCGCGCCCATTGCAGGGCTCTTACAGGGGGCCAGCTTGGGGAATCGCAAACGTCAACCGGCCTCGGGGCGAGGGGAAAATGCAAGGCATCGACACTTTCTTTTTGAACAAGATCGCCGGCTGGGTGCTGTTCACCGCATTGCTGGTGTTCGGCCTCAATGAGCTGGGGCATGCAATCTATCATGCCCCGAAACCGGAAAAGCCGGGCATGAAGGTGGAAGTCGCCGCCAAGACGACCGAAAAGGCCGTGGCCGCCGCGCCCACTATCGCGCCGATCGCGCCGTTGCTGGCCAAGGCCAGCGCCCAAAAGGGCCAGGCCGATGCCAAGGTCTGCCAGGCCTGCCACGATTTCACCAAGGGCGGCCCCAACAAGGTCGGGCCCAATCTCTGGGGCGTCGTCGACCGGCCGATCGCCAGCGAGGCGGGCTTTGCCTATTCCGATGCCCTCAAGACGAAGGGCAAGGCCGGCGACAAATGGGCCTTCAAGGACCTCAATCACTGGCTCTACGAGCCCAAGGATTTCGCGCCTGGCACCAAAATGGGCTTTGCCGGGATCAGGGACGATCAAAAGCGCGCTGACGTGATCGCCTATCTGCACTCCCTGAGCGACAATCCGGTGCCATTGCCGAAGCCCTAGGGCCCGCAGGCATATGACCAAGATTTAACACCGGCGGCGAACCGCCGGTGTTTTCATTTGTGCCGAAGCCTTCTAGGCTTTCAGGCCTTGTCCGGTGCAATTCAGGAGGTGATATGGTTATTTCGCGGCGCAGTCTCATCAAGGCGCTGGCCCCGCTCGGGCTGCTGCCCGGTCTGCGTCTCGTCGCGACGTCCATCGCGCATGCCGATGAAACCGGCTGGCGGTACGGCCTGTCGCTGTTCGGCGATGTCAAATACCCGCCCGACTTCCCGCATTTCGACTATGTCGATCCGGCGGCGCCGCATGGCGGGCGGGCCAGGCTGTTCGCGATCGGCACCTTTGACAGCCTCAATCCCTTCACCTTCAAGGGCAACCCCGCGGGCCTCGTCTCATCGACGCTGGACAGCCTCACCAAGAACGCAAACGACGAGCCTTCGAGCCAGTACGGCCTCATCGCCGAGGCCATGAAATATCCCGACGATCATTCTTCCGTCACCTACCGGCTGCGCCCCGATGCGCGCTTCCACGACGGCCAGCCCATCACCCCCGATGACGTCATCTGGTCGATGACCAACTTGAAGCTCGCCAATCCGGAAAGCGCCTTTTACTACAAGAACATCGCCAAGGCCGAGCAGACGGGCGACCGCGAGGTGACGTTCATTTTCTCGGTCAAGGGCAACCGCGAGCTGCCGCAGATCACCGGACAGCTGCAGGTGCTGCCGCGCCACTGGTGGGAGGGCACCGACGCCAAGGGCCGCAAGCGCAATCTCGACGCCACCACGCTAGAAGTGCCACTGGCATCCGGGGCCTACCGCATCAGCGAGGTCAAGACCGGCACCTCGCTCACCGCCCGGCGCGTCGACGACTACTGGGCGGCGCGGCTGCCGGTGAATGTCGGCCAGAACAACTTCGACGAGATCTCGGTCATCTATTTCCGCGACGCGACGGTGGCGCTGGAGGCCTTCAAGTCGGACCAGTACGACTACCGCAACGAGAACAGCTCCAAGAGCTGGGCCACCGCCTACAATTTTCCTGCTATCGAGCGCGGCGACGTGGTGCGCGAGAAAATCGCCCTGAAGAACGTCGAGGGCATGCAGGCGTTTGCGTTCAACATCCGACGCGACAAGTTCAAGGACCGGCGGGTGCGGCTGGCCTTCAACTACGCCTTCGACTTCGAATGGTCGAACGCCAACCTGTTCTATGGCCAGTACAAGCGCTCGGCCAGCTACTTCAACAATTCCGAACTGGCCGCCACCGGCCTGCCGGGGCCAGCTGAACTGAAGCTTCTGGAACCCTTGCGCGGCAAGATCCCCGATGAGGTGTTCACCAGGGTCTACACCAATCCGGTCAACAAGACGCCGCTGGACCGGCGCAAGAACCTGCGCATGGCGCTTGATCTCATGAACGAGGCTGGCTGGAAGCTGGGGGCAAACCGCACGCTGGTGAACGCCCGCGGAGAGGCCATGCAGGTGGAATTCCTCCTCGTCTCGCCGCTGTTCGAGCGCATCGTGCTGCCTTATGTCGACCAGTTGAAGCTCATCGGCATCCAGTCGATCGTTCGCACCGTCGACGATGCCCAATACCAGCGGCGGCGGCAGAATTTCGACTACGACATCATCGTCGCCAACTGGGGCCAGTCGCTGTCACCGGGCAACGAGCAGCGCAATTTCTGGGGTTCGGCGGCGGCCGACCGGCCCGGCAGCTTCAATTTCGTGGGCATCAAGGATCCGGCCATCGACACACTCATCGACGATGTCATCTTTTCCACCTCGCGCGCCGGCCTGATCGCCGCCTGCCGAGCGCTGGATCGGGTGCTTCTGTGGAACGAATTCGTCGTACCCATGTGGTACATCCCCTATCAACGCATCGCCCATTGGGACCGCTTCGGGAGACCGCCGAAGCTACCCGACTATGCCGTCGGCTTCCCCGATATCTGGTGGTGGGACGCCGCCAAGGCCGCCCGCATCAAGGCCGGCCAATGAAGCGCCGGCATTTCCTCCTGGCAACGGCAGCGCTCGTCGCGGCACCTGTCACGCCGGCTGAGGCTGAAGCAAGGCACGGCCTGTCAACCTTCGGTGACCTCAAATACGGTTCCGGCTTCACCCATTTCAACTATGTCGATCCCGGCGCACCCAACGGCGGGCGCATCGTCACCATCGGCACCTCAGGCCTTACCACCTTCGACAGCTTCAACGGCTATATCCTGAAGGGCGATCCGGCCCAGCTCATCGAACTGCTGTTCGATTCGCTGATGGTGCGCGCCTATGACGAACCCGATGCGGTCTATGGCCTGGTAGCGAAGACAGCCGAAAAGGCCGCCGATCACCAAAGCGTCACCTTCACGCTCAGGCCCGAGGCGCGGTTTTCCGACGGCTCGGCCCTCACCGCAGATGACGTCGCCAACAGCTTCCACTTCTTGAAGACCCACGGGCACGAGCAATACCGCATTCTCATCCGTGACGTGGAGGCCGCCGACGTGCTCGATGCAGCCACGGTGCGCTACCGCTTCAAAGGGAAAAACGTGCGCGACCTGCCGGGGATCGTCGCCACCCTGCCGATCTTTTCCGAGGCCTATTACGCCAGCCACGACTTTACCCGCACCACGCTGCAGCCGCCGCTCGGTTCGGGCCCCTACGGCATCGAGAAATTCACGCAAGGCCAGTACATCACCTACCGGCGGCGCGACGACTATTGGGCCAGGGATCTGCCGGTCAATCGTGGCCGCTACAATTTCGATGAGATCAAGCTGCTGTATTTCCGCGACCGGACCGCCGAGCTGGAGGCCCTCAAGGCGGGAGACCTCGATCTGCGCGAGGAGTTCACCTCGAAATCCTGGGCTACCGGCTACGACATCAATGCCGTGACGGAAGGCCGCCTGATCAAGGCAGTGCTGCCGGATAAGACCATCTCCGGCGCCCAGGGGTTTTTCCTCAACATGCGGCGGGCGAAATTCGCCGATCCGCAAGTCCGCCAGGCGATGGGCCTCGCCTTCGATTTCGAGTGGTCGAACGCCCATCTCTTCTACGGACTCTACAAGCGCACCCAGTCGGTGTTCGAAAATTCCGACATGAAGGCGGAAGGCCTGCCGAGCCCGGCTGAACTGGCCCTGCTGGAACCGTTCCGCGCCATCGTCCCGCTCCAGACCTTCGGTCCGGCGGTTGTACCACCGGTCAGCGACGGCTCGGGCCAGGACCGCAAGCTGTTGCGCCTTGCCTCGCAGCTCCTCGATGCTGCGGGATGCAGCATCGAGGGCACCCATCGGGTGAGCAAGGACGGCACGCCCTTCAGCGTCGAGTTCTTATCCGACGATCCGGTGTTCGAACGGGTGATCAACCCCTACATCCGCAACCTCAACCTGCTCGGCATCGCCGCCAATATCCGCCAGGTGGAATCGGCGCAGTACCAGGAGCGGCTGAAGACCTTCGACTTCGATGTCATCGTGCAGCGTTATACCATCGGCCAGACGCCGGGCACCGAATTGCAGGCCTACTTTGCCTCCTCCACCGCCGACCTGTCCGGCAGTTTCAACCTGTCGGGGATCAAGTCGCCGGCGGTCGATAGGCTTATCGAGGACATCATCCAGGCGAAGAGCCGGGCCGATCTCGTGCTGGCGGCGCGCTGCCTCGATAGGGTGCTGCGGGCCATGTATTTCTGGGTCCCCCACTGGTTCAAGGGAGCCCATGACGTCGCCTATTGGGATATCTTCGGCCATCCGGCTGTAAAACCGCCCTATGAGCGCGGCATCATCGATACCTGGTGGATCGATGCGGCCAAGGCCGCCACGATCAAGCGCGGCCCTTGATAATCGCTACCCGAGTGTTGTCATCGATGCGCAAATCATGGCACTGCAAGTCCAAGCGTAAAGGGTAACGAGCGCCATGTTCGCCTATATCGTCAAGCGGCTCTTGTTGATGATCCCGACGCTCCTCGGCATCATGCTGATGAGCTTTGCCATCATCCAGTTCGCCCCCGGCGGGCCGGTGGAACAAGTGATCGCACGCCTGCAGGGGACCGATGTCGGCGCCACTGCCCGCATCGGCGGTAGTAGCGGCACCGAGGTCGGCGCCGGCATGCAGGCGGGTGCCCAGGCGGCCGGCATCGAGTCGACCTATCGCGGCGCCCAGGGCCTCGATCCCGAATTCATCAAGTCGCTGCAAAAGCAGTTCGGCTTCGACAAGCCGGCGCCCGAGCGTTTCTTGCTGATGATCAAGAATTTCGCCACCTTCAATTTCGGCCAGAGCTATTTCCGCGACGTCTCGGTGATCAGCCTGATCATCTCCAAGATGCCGGTGTCGATTTCGCTGGGCCTGTGGCTGACCTTCATCACCTATGCGGTGTCCATCCCGCTCGGCGTCGCCAAGGCGGTGCGTGACGGCTCGACGTTTGATGTATGGACGTCGGGCGTCATCATCTTCGGCTATGCGATCCCTGCCTTCCTGTTCGCCATCCTCTTGGTGGTGCTGTTCGCCGGCGGCTCGTTCTGGAACATCTTTCCCCTGCGCGGCCTCACCTCGGACAACTTCGCCCAGATGGCCTGGTACCAGAAGATTGGCGATTATGCCTGGCACCTGGTGCTGCCGCTGACGGCGCTGGGGGTCAGCTCGTTCGCCACCATG
>CAZMSA010000168.1:0-7890 GCA_964568825.1 uncultured Rhizobiaceae bacterium
GCAGGGGGCAGCGTGGAGGGTGTTGTAGGGGGTGGCATAGAGGCAGCGTTCAGATCTTTTGCCTTGCTCCCGACCTCGGGCTTAGCTCCAGCGGCTCACCCGGAATTTCCGTGAGCAATTCTCGAGGGGCGATTCCGGTGAGGCGGCCCCCTTCCCCGCCCTTGTCGGTCGATTGACAAAGTCTAATGACTACTTCTCATATTCGGCGCATCTGTCAGGACAGATTCCAAAAGCCACGTGGAGGAGGGACGCAATATCATGACCAGCGCGGAAACCATCGCTGCCATCACCGATGTCGTGAAGACATACGCGACCGCCATGGTCGCCGGCGACCGTGCCGAGCTGGAACGGGTGTTCTTCGAGAATTCACACGAAGTCGGACACTACGAGGGTGAACTCCTCTGGAACTCGCGCGATTCCTTCATCCGCATGTGTGAGGAGGCGGGCGACAAGTCGGCCACGGCATGGTGGTCGATCCGTAACCTGTCCGTTCACGGTGATATTGCCGTCGCCCATCTCGAAGACGAATGGGCCGGGATCTACTTTGACACCGTATTGACGATGCTGTTCCACGAGAACGCCTGGCGGGTCGTCTCCAAGGTCTACCGCATCAAGACGGAACGCGGCTGAAACCGGACAGCACCGTCTCTGAGTGCGCGGCCCAGCAGACTTTCCGATCCGGAATTTCTGTCAGCAATTCTCGAGGGGCGATTCCGGCGAGGCGGAGCGAGCTTTTCCTGCAGGCGGCGGATGCATTCATCGCGCGACAATAGACTCACCATCACGTAGGGCTTCAATGAATATTTCATTGGTGTTGTCATCGCGCCATCGACCTCGCACAAGTTGTCAAAGAGATGTTCTCTGTCCACTCTGCGGTCAATTGTCGCTCAAAATATCCTTTAACTCTTCAATAACGTGACGGCGCCATCTTGGCATCGTTCGAACACCACGTTTCAGTCGCGATCCGCGGCCGGGAAAGGTCTAGTCAATTGTCCCAACCAGTTCGGGTTCTCTGCAGCGCCTTGCTTCTCACGCTGCTGGCGTATTTGGCGTGGCCCGTGTTTTTCCAGCCCTTTTACTGGACGACCGATGCATCGACCTACAACCGGCTCGAGTCGCGCGTTGTTTCGGCACATTATATCACCTGTGTTGGGACGCCGTTCTGCGGCACCTTTCTTCATCTCGCCGACTTTGACGGCCCGCTCCACTGCCCCAAAATGCTTCCAGGATGCCGTCACCTCGACGAACATCTGCAACCGGGCGATAAGGTCAAGGTGCTCTATCACTGCCAACGTCGATCCATTTCTCTGATAATGCCGTATGGGGTGAGATGCAGTGTGGCGGAACTGGATACGTCAAACGGCTTCACGCTTGTCACGCTGGAGAATGCCGTCGCCGACCACGCCCGCTCCATCCGGATATGGCGCTTCGGTACCATATCGATAGTCGTCCTCGTGATCTTTACACTTCTCACTCCGCTCAAGGAGGCCTACGCGTTGCTCCGCTCTGGCGGCGACGATCAGTCCGGAGAACGCCTGTCTTGAATGGCTCATCTGCCTCAAGGCTCGCCCCGCGCGTTTGGCACCCTGACTGAGCAGCAGTTTCCGTGAGCAATTCTCGAGGGGCGATTCCGGTGAGGCGAGGCAGGGGCAGCCCCCCTTCCCCACCCCTGGAGCAGCACCCTGTCCAAATTCTGTCCAAGCCTCTCCTCTGTTCTCGATCAAAACAAGCCTCTCCAAGGGTAGGCCGAGACAGAGTTCCCTTTCCTCCTGGCGTATGCTAAACTCTTGAAGTGGAAGGGAACTTCGAGAGGGGTAGAATGGTCGGAGCGGCCGGATTCGAACCGGCGACCCCTACACCCCCAGTGTAGTGCGCTACCGGGCTGCGCTACGCTCCGACGGGGGCGATATAACACCTCGAACGGATGAGCGAAAGGGTTGATTAGTCTTCCGATTTCGCCGTTGCGCCGGCCTTCGCAGCGCCAGCCAGCAAGCGCTTGGCCGCGGCGAGATCGACCAGCGACAGTTCGAGCTCGCTCACCTGCTGCGGGGTGAGGCCGGCCGACGCCGCCGCGCGGGGCGTCCGGGCCTCGTCAGCCGCGTCGCCCTCGCCCGCCTCATCGTAGGCATCCGCCGCTGTCACTTCACCATGCCCTATCGCAATGACGTGTGCATTGCCGCTTTCGCGCAGGATCCGCTGCACACCGCGGATCGTGTAGCCCTTGTCATAGAGCAGATGGCGGATGCCCTTCAACAGGTCAACATCGCCTGGGCGGTAGTAGCGCCGGCCGCCGCCGCGCTTCATGGGCTTTATCTGCTGGAAGCGGGTCTCCCAGAACCTCAGCACGTGCTGGGGCACCTCGAGATCGTCAGCCACCTCGGAGATGGTGCGGAAAGCTTCAGCCGCCTTGTCCATGGCACTCTCGCTCCGTGTTGCAACGGTTGAAACGCTAAACGCTCCAAACGCGGGAATGTATGTCGGCCGCCCCCGTCAGTCGTCGGCACCCGGATCGGTGCCGCCATTGATCTGGCTGCGCATGACCTGGCTCGGCCGGAACACAAGTACCCGGCGCGGTGTGATCGGCACTTCGTCGCCAGTCTTGGGATTACGCCCGATTCGGCCTCCCTTGTCGCGAACAATAAAGGTCCCGAAGGAAGAAAGCTTCACTTTCTCGCCATCAACCAGACGATCGGACACCATATCGATGATCGTCTTGACCAGATCAGCCGATTCGGTGCGTGACAACCCGATCTGCCTGTGTACCGCCTCGCTCAGGTCTGCACGCGTCAGCGTTTTGCCACTCATGACATTCCCCGGTTAGCCACATCGAAACAGATTAGACCTTAATGCTCACCGAAGTCCCGGTCAACGCAATCAAAATCGGTAATGCGACAGCAATCTCAACTTGTTGGCGCCCGGCATTTACAATTTGAGTCACCCAGGGCCGCCTTCAGGGCCCGGTATTCAAAAGCGCACCAGTGAAGCGCCCCAGGTGAATCCGCCGCCCATGGCCTCCATCAGCACCAGGTCGCCCTTCTTGATGCGGCCGTCCTTGACGGCGGTATCGAGCGCCAATGGAATGGAGGCCGCGGAGGTATTGCCGTGCTTTTCGACAGTGACCACGACACGATGGTCCTGGATGCCGAAGCGCCGGGCGGTGCCGTCGAGAATGCGCAAGTTGGCCTGGTGAGGGACGAACCAGTCGATGTCGTCGGGGGTGACCCCGGCCTTGGCGAGCGCTTCTTCCATGACCGCGGCGATATTGGTGACGGCGTGCTTGAAGACCTCCCTGCCTTCCATGCGCAGGTGGCCGACCGTGCCGGTGCTCGATGGTCCGCCGTCGACGTAGAGCTTGTCCCTGAAACGCCCGTCGGAATGCAGCACATTGGTTATGATGCCACGGCTGGCCACGTCGGGAGGGCCAACGGCTACACGCAGCACCGCTGCGCCGGCGCCGTCGCCGAACAACACGCAGGTGCCGCGATCCTTCCAGTCGAGGATACGCGAAAAGGTCTCGGCACCGATCACAAGGATGGTATCGGCCTGGCCGGATCGGATGAAGGCATCGGCAGTGGCCAGTCCATAGACGAAGCCCGAGCACACCGCCTGCAGGTCGAACGAGGCCCCTGTGGTCATGCCGAGCAGCGCCTGCACGGTGGCCGCGGTGGCCGGAAAGGTCTGGTCCGGCGTGGCCGTTGCGACGATGACCAGATCGACTTCGCTTGCCTCGATTGCGGCATCGGCCAGGGCTGCCTTGCCGGCGGCAACCGCCAGATCGGATGTCAGCTCGCCATCGGCGGCAATGTGACGCTCGCGAATGCCGGTGCGCTCGCTGATCCAGTCATCACTGGTATCGACCATCAATGCCAGTTCGGCGTTGGTCAGGACCCGTTGCGGCAGGTAGGATCCCACTCCTTCAATCACGCTACGCCGCATTGACGCCTCCGGTTTCACTTTTGTTCGGCCGAGGCAGCGCGCGCTGTCGGCTCGGGCTCGTCGAGCCGATGTTTCTCTGCAAGATCAGCGCCAATCTTGGCGATGAGCCCACTCGATGCCATCTCAATAGCAAGATCTATGGCAGCGGCAAAGCCGAGCGCGTCGGTGCCGCCATGACTCTTGACCACGATGCCGTTGAGGCCAAGGAACAGACCGCCGTTGTGGGTCCGCGGATCCATCTTGTCCTTGAGGAGCTTGAAGGCGTCGCGGGCGAGGAAAAAGCCGATGCGCGTAATCAGCGAGCGTTCCGCGGCCTGCCGCAGGTAGGTGGCGATCTGGCGGGCGGTGCCCTCGGCGGTCTTGAGGGCGATGTTGCCGGTAAAGCCTTCGGTCACCACCACATCGACCGAGCCCTTGCCGATGTCGTCGCCTTCCACGAAGCCCATATATTCGATAGGCAGGCCTGAGGCCCTGAGAAGCCGTCCGGCCTCCTTGACTTCCTCGATGCCCTTCACCTCCTCGACACCGATATTGAGCAAGCCGACGGTGGGGCGCTCGATGCCGAACAAGCAGCGCGCCATGGCCTCGCCCATGATGGCGAAGTCGACGAGCTGCTCACTGTCGGCGCCGATGGTCGCCCCCATGTCCAGCACCACGCTCTCGCCGCGCAAGGTCGGCCAGATGGCGGCGATCGCCGGGCGCGAAATACCCGGCATGGTGTCCAGCACGAACTTGGACATGGCCATCAAGGCCCCGGTATTGCCCGCCGAAATCACCACCGCGGCCTCGCCGTCGCGTACCGCTTCGATGGATCGCCACATGCTGGAGACGCGGCGGCCACGCCTGAGCGCCTGGCTGGGCTTGTCGTCCATCCCCACCGAGACATCGCAATGGCGCACTTCGGCCGCAGCGCGCACCCGCGGATGGGCATCCAGCAGCGGTTCAAGGCGCGCCTCGTCGCCGAACAGCAGGAAACGGACGCCGGGATGGCGCGACAGTGCCTCGTCGACGCCGGGAACGACCATGTCCGGTCCTCGATCGCCGCCCATGGCGTCGAGCGAAACCGTCAAATTGTTTGCCATAACCCCCACTACCCTCAGTCTGCCGCCCCAGACCCTGACCGTTGCAGATTGCGACAAATCCCGCCGGCTCGCAATCCGGCTGCCCACCGGCATGCAAAGACTGGCGTCGTGTCGGGCGATGAATATGCGCGTCTTCGCGAAATTGCTCCGGCTGCCCTAGGGCCTGGGATCAACCAGCTTTTCTGCAATTGGATGATTCCATTCAATTGCCGGCTGATGCGAGGGCGCGCCATCCTAGTCGGCTTCATTTCTTTGTCAATTTCTCCAGTATCAGGAAGGGACGTTGCGAGGCTTCCTGCGGCTTATCCGCCAAATTTTCGTCATCGCTGGCAAAAATTGCGCCAGGCTTGCGCGGATAGGGATCGACTGCCAGCACCAGTTCCTCGGCGGTGAGTTCACCGAGATCGATCTCGCCGTCGCGGACGAGATCGGGCTCATCGCCTTCCAGCGAATCGACGTCATGCACGACACCCGACCAGCCGGGTTCGCTATGGCCGGCGAAAAAGCGCTCCACCTCCTCACTCAGGGTGGAGATGAAGGGATCGAGGCTGACGACGCACACCTGCTCGAGTTCGGCCGCAAAGCGCCCCCTGACCCGCACCCCGCCGTGCCGCCAGGGGGTGAGGCTGTACGTCGCGGTCAACGCCAGCAGGCGCACGATGCCCAGCCGTTCGGCCAGCCGTTCGCATTCGGCTGCATCGGCGGTGATGGTCTCGTTGAGCCCTTTGGGGGGAATGCGGCTGACATCCACCAGTCGGGAAAACTCCGGCGTCTCACCGATCATCACGCGGCCTCGTCGATTGCCTGCTCGCAGCCGCCAAAATCCGTCCGGCCGGCCAGCAGATCGGCCAGGGGACTGGCGGCAAGCGCCTCAGAGGCGGCCTTGACATAGGCGGCCAGCCGTTCGGCATTGCCGGTCTTGTCATCGCCGGCATAGACATTGCGTCGCAGCGCGGCGGCGAAGTCGTCATCCGAACCGCGCACAGCCTCATCGTAGGCCTTGAGGCGGCCATGAAACACCTCGGCCATGCGGCGCACCTTCTTGGCGACAGACAGGTCCCCCACGCCCATCTCGCGCAAGGAACGGTCCATGTCGTTGAACAGTTCGTCGGTCAGGTGCTGGGCGAAGGCCCCGGCCCGGGCATCGCCGCCGCGCAGACGCTCGAGCACCAGGAAGGCATGCAGGACGATCATATCGAAGCGGCCAGACAAGGTGTCGGGCACATCGAGGCGGGCGTAGAGGGCGGGTTGCCGTGCCTGCGCCACAATCGCATCGTAAACGCCCCGCACCTCGGCGCGCGGAGTTTCTGATTTGAACCACTGGCGAAATTTCATGGGTCTCGGACCGGTTTCCAACAGGGACGCGCGATGGGTGATTTTGCGCTTCGCGATCCCGGGCGAACAATGTAAACACGTCTAATATGTCGCCTAGCCCCCATAGCACAACCATGCAATCGAAATTCGGCATCAAACTTGCGGCCTGGGCGCTCGTCGCCGCGCTATGCGGCGTCGGTGTATCGGCCTGCTCGCCCACCATCGACTATCGCGGCTACCAGGCGCCGGAAAATGCGCTGCAGCAGCTGCAACCCGGCATGAGCAAGACCGAGGTGCAGGCACTCCTGGGATCGCCGTCGACCACTGCCACCGTCAACTCCCAGGGCGATAGCTACTATTATATCTCCAGCAAGGTGGAGACGCGCGCCTTCCTCAATCCGCAGGTGCTTAGCCGCACCGTCATCGCCGTGCGCTTCAATAGGGCCGATCAGGTGGAAAGCTTCGCCCAATACGGCCTGCAGGACGGCGAGGTCATCAACATGAATTCCAACACGACGCCGACCCACGGCAAGGAACTGACGATCCTGCAGCAGATCTTCTCCAACATCGGCCGCTTCGATCCGGGTGCCGCGACACAGCCCCGCTAGATCGGGAGCCAGTTCAAAGTAAGAAAAACCCCGCGCAGGATGCCTCCCGCGCGGGGTTTTGCTTGACGTGATAGCCGATCAGCCCAGATGGGCAAGCACCGCCAGCAGCAAAAGCGCCACGATGTTGGTGATCTTGATCATCGGGTTGACGGCGGGGCCGGCGGTATCCTTGTAAGGGTCACCCACCGTGTCGCCGGTCACCGCGGCCTTGTGGGCTTCGGAGCCCTTGCCGCCGAGATGGCCGTCTTCGATGAACTTCTTGGCGTTGTCCCAGGCACCACCGCCCGCCGTCATGGAGATGGCGACGAACATGCCGGTGACGATGACGCCGAGCAGCATGGCGCCGAGCGCGGAAAACGCCGAGGACTTGCCGGCGATCGCCCAGATGCCGAGGAAGCAGACGATCGGCGACAGAACCGGCAGCATCGACGGGATCACCATCTCGCGGATGGCGGCACGGGTCAGCATGTCCACGGCGCGGCCGTAGTCGGGCTTTTCCGTCCCCTTCATGATGCCGGGCTTTTCCTTGAACTGGCGGCGCACCTCTTCCACCACGGACTGCGCGGCGCGGCCCACGGCGGTCATCGCCATGCCGCTGAAGAGATACGGCAACAGGCCGCCAAACAGCAGACCCACCACCACATAAGGGTCGGCCAGCGAGAAGCGGACCTCGCCCACCCCGGCAAAGAAGGTATGCGTCGAGGGGTTGGCGATGAAGAAGTTGAGGTCCTGGGTATAGGCCGCGAACAGCACCAGGGCGCCGAGGCCGGCCGAACCGATGGCATAGCCCTTGGTCACCGCCTTGGTGGTGTTGCCGACCGCATCGAGCGCATCGGTGGTCTTGCGGGTTTCCTCCGGCAGACCGGCCATCTCGGCAATGCCGCCGGCGTTGTCGGTCACGGGACCGAAAGCGTCTAACGCCACGATCATGCCGGCCAGCGCCAGCATGG
>CAZMSA010000169.1:0-7671 GCA_964568825.1 uncultured Rhizobiaceae bacterium
ATTACATGGGCTGCACGACCTTCGCTAACTTCACCGTGCTGCCGGAAATCGCGCTCGCCAAGGTCCGCGAGGACGCGCCCTTCGACAAGATCTGCTACATCGGCTGCGGCGTTACCACCGGCATCGGCGCGGTGATCAACACGGCCAAGGTCGAGCCGGGCTCGAACTGCGTGGTCTTCGGCCTCGGCGGTATCGGCCTCAACGTCATCCAGGGCCTGAAGCTGGTGGGCGCCGGGATGATCGTCGGCGTCGACCTCAACGACGGCAAGGAAGAATGGGGCCGCAAATTCGGCATGACGCATTTCGTCAATCCCTCCAAGGTGACGGGCGACCTGGTTGCCCACCTGGTGGAGTTGACCGGCGGCGGGGCGGATTATTCCTTCGAGTGCATCGGCAATGTGAAGGTGATGCGCATGGCGCTGGAATGCTGCCACAAGGGTTGGGGCGAAGCGATCATCATCGGGGTGGCGGGCTCGGGCCAGGAGATCGCCACAAGGCCGTTCCAGCTGGTGACCGGCCGGGTATGGCGGGGAACCGCCTTCGGCGGCGCACGCGGGCGCACCGATGTTCCGAAGATCGTCGACTGGTACATGGCCGGCCGCATCGAAATCGACCCGATGATCACCCATACGCTGAAGCTCGATGACATCAACACCGCCTTCGATCTCATGCATGCCGGCGAGAGCATCCGCTCGGTGGTGATTTATTGAACTGATTGGAGCGTGACCGGCAACGGTCCATGGACTTCGCAAGCAAGCCTGCCTATATGGGGCGGTAATCAAAACGCCGGACCGCGTGCCTGCAACGGTACACGGACCGCTCGACGAGGTGAGGACGTAAAGAAATATGCCGTGGAACAATCAGGGCGGCGGTGGCTGGCAGAGCGGCGGCGGCCGCGGACCCTGGGGTCAGGGACCGGGCAAGCCGCCCGGCAAGGGTGGCGGTAACGTGCCGCCCGATCTCGAGGAAATCATCCGAAAGGGTCAGGAACGGCTCAAGTCGATGCTCCCCGGCGGTGGCGGTGGCGGCGGCTTTGGCGGCGGCACCAAGTCGACCGTCGTGCTGGTGCTGGTGGCGCTGGTGGCGTTCTGGAGCTGGATGAGCTTTTACAAGGTCGATACCGAGGAAAACGGCGTGGTGCTGCGTCTGGGCAAGTACAGCCGCACCACGCCGCCGGGACTGCAATTCGCGTTCTGGCCGATTGAGAAGCTGGAAAAGCTTCCCGTGGCCTCGGTGAACCAGGCCGAGTTCGGCAATACCGGCCGCGGCGAAGGACTGATGCTGGCCGGCGACCAGAACATCGTCGATATCCGCTTTACCGTGCAGTGGAAGATTTCGGACGCGCAGGAGTATCTCTTCAACATCCGCAGCCCCTATCAGCTGGTGCAATGGGTGTCGGAAAGCGCCATGCGCGAGATCGTCGGCCGTACGCCGGCCGAGGAAATCCGCACCAAGGGCCGCCTCAAGGCGCAGGACGAGGTGCGCGACCTGGTGCAGACGGTGCTCAACAGCTACAAGGCCGGTATCCAGATCCTCGGCGTGCAGCTTGAAAAGGCCGATCCGCCCCCGCAGGTGATCGATGCCTTCGAAGAGGTGCAGCGCGCCGAGCAGAACCAGTCGAAGTTCATCCGCGACGCCGAGCAGTACCGCAACCAGAAACTCGGGCAGGCACGCGGCGAGGCCTCCAAGATCACCGAAGCCTCCAAGGCCTACAAGGCCCGCGTGGTGGCCGAGGCACAGGGCGAGGCGCAACGCTTCGACGAGGTCTACAAGCAGTATGTGAAGGCACCTGAGGTCACCCGCCGACGCATCTACCTGGAGACCATGGAAGGCGTGATGTCGAATTCCAACAAGGTCATCATCGAAGGCGGCAAGGACGGTACCGGCGTGGTGCCCTATCTGCCGCTGCCGGAGATCCAGAAACGCCTGAAGGCGCCCACCACCACCACTACCACCACCGGAGGCAAGCAGTGAGCGGCTTCATCAAGAGCTTCGGACTGGCCATCGCGGCGGTCCTGATCTTCCTCGTGTGGTCGAGTGCCTTCATCGTCGACCAGCGCGAGAAAATGCTGGTCGTGCGCTTCGGTGAAATCCAGCGCACGATCAACAAGCCCGGCCTCTACTTCAAATTGCCGGTGGTCGATGAACTGGTACCGGTGGATGCCCGCATGCTGACCTTCGAAAGCCCCGACAAGTCGGTGCAGGTGGTCGACGGGCGGCGCTATTCGGTGGATGCGATCTACATGCTGAAGGTCGTCGATCCGCAAAAGTTCCGCGAGACGGTCGGTGCCAATGTCGACCGGGCGCGCAGTCGCATCGAAACCCGGCTGGACGCGGCATTGCGCCAGACCTATGGCCGGCGCACCTTCGAGGCGGCACTGTCCAAGGACCGTTCGGCGATGATGCACGAGATCCGCGACCAGATCAGGCCTGAGGGGCTGGCGCTGGGCGTCGAGGTGGTGGATGTCAGAATCCGCCGGACCGACCTCATGCCGGACGTGCTCAAGGACACCTACGATCGCATGAACGCCGAGCGCTTCGCCGAGGCTGCCCAGCTCAGGGCGGTGGGCCAGGCGCAGGCGGCGCGCATCAAGGCGGAAGCCGATCGCGGCCTGGTGGTCATCGTGTCGGAGGCCCACAAGCAGTCGGAAATCATTCGCGGCGAGGGCGACGCCGAGCGCAACACCATCTTTGCCGCCGCGGTCAGCAAGGATCCCGAATTCTACTCGTTCTACCGCTCGATGCAGGCCTATACAAAGAGCTTGGCGGAACCGGGCACGACGCTGGTGCTGAAGCCGGATTCGCAATTCTTCAAGTATTTCGGCAGCGATGGTAACAAGGCCGCGGTCCCGCCGGCGCAATGAGCGAACTGGCAACAGCGCTGGGCCTGGTGCTGGTCATCGAAGGCATCGGCTACGCACTGGCGCCAGGCCGCTTCAAGGCGATGATGGCCCTGGCGGCCGAGGTCCCCGAAGAGCGTCTGAGGACCGGCGGCATCATCGCCGTTGCAGCAGGTGTTGTGGTTGTGTGGCTGGCACGCCAATACCTGGCGGGTGGGTGCTGACCCGCTGGCCGGCCACCTTGCAACCCCCTTGCGCCGCGGCTGCAGGCAGGCGCAAAATTCTATGCTAAGCTGTGGCTGTGGGATGATCCCGCGATGAGGAGGATTGCCGTATCATGACTGGCAGGTCGACCCGCATCTTGCCGCTGGCGAGGCTCTATCCGGCCATTGGGCTGGCTCTCATCCTTATTGCCACGGCACTTGCCGGCCCGGCGCAGGCGACGGGTCCCAAATCGGTCGCCGACCTGGCCGAGCGGCTGTCGCCGGCGGTGGTCAATATCGCTACCTCGACGAAGGCGGACAGCGGCAATCAGGCAGTGCCGATCCCGGATTTGCCGGAAGGCTCGCCGTTCAAGCGCTTCTTCGACGAATTCCTCAACAAGCAGCGCAAAGGCGAGCAGAGCCGGCCGAGGACGGTTTCCTCGCTCGGTTCGGGCTTCGTGATCGACCCTTCAGGCATCATCGTTACCAACAATCACGTGATCGATGGTGCCGATCAGATCGAGGTCAATTTTCCCGACGGCAACACGATTTCCGCCAAGCTGCTCGGCATCGACAAGAAGACCGATCTCGCTGTGCTCAAGGTGAAGTCCGACAAGCCATTGCCCTATGTGAGTTTCGGCGATTCGGAAAAGCTCAGGGTCGGCGACTGGGTCATGGCCATCGGCAACCCCTTTGGCCTCGGCGGGTCGGTGACGCTGGGCATCGTCTCGGCGCGCAACCGCAATATCAATTCCGGTCCCTACGACGATTTCATCCAGACTGACGCTGCCATCAACCGCGGCAACTCGGGCGGGCCGCTGTTCGACATGGACGGCAACGTGGTGGGCATCAACACGGCGATCATCTCGCCGTCCGGCGGCTCCATCGGCATCGGCTTTGCGATCCCCTCATCGACCGCCAAGAGCGTCGTCGAACAGCTCGCCAAGTACGGCGAGACGCGGCGCGGGTGGCTGGGCGTGAAGATCCAGTCGGTGAGCCCGGACATGGTCAAGACACTGGGGCTCGACAAGCCGCGCGGTGCGCTGGTGGCCGATGTCACCCCGACTGGACCGGCTGAAAAGGCCGGCCTGCTCGCCGGCGACGTCATCCTCAAGTTCAACGGCCAGGACATCCATGAAATGCGCGACCTGCCGCGCATCGTCGCCGAGACGGCGGTGGGCACCGATGTCGATGTCGAGGTCATGCGCCAGGGCAAGCTGATGGACGTGATGGTGGTGCTCGGCCGCCTCGAAAACGGCGAGAAGATCATGGCGCAGCAGGCCACGGCGCCCGCTGACAAGGCGGTCGAGGAAGTGCTGGGCATGAAGCTGTCGCCGGTCACCGATGCCTTGCGTTCGAAGTTCAAGTTTGCCGACAACGTGGAGGGCGCGGTCATCACCGAAGTCGCACCCGGCAGCTCGGCGGCGGAAAAACATCTGGCGCCCGGCGACATCGTCTCCGAGGCCGGCGAGCGCAAGATCACCACGCCCGAGGACGTCAGCAAGCGCGTCAAGGAGCTGCAGGCCGAAGGGCGAAGCTCGATTCTCTTGCTGGTGCTGAAGGCAGGTCATCAGGGCGATTCGAATTTCATCGCGCTCGCCCTGAAGTAGCTAGAGCATGCTGTGCGAAAAGTGGAAACCACTTTTCGGATAACATCATGCTCAACATATTGGAATCGATCAGGTGCCGATCCATTCGTTTCGGGCATAACCTTGCAGATAGAGCAGGGCGGTGAGATCGGCATGGTCGATCACCGCGCCGGCCGCCTGGCGCACTGCCGGCTTGGCATGCATGGCGACGCCGAGACCTGCGCGTTGCAGCATCGGTATGTCGTTGGCGCCGTCACCGACGGCAAGGGTGTCGACGGAGGCCAAGCCGTGCTGAAGCAGCATGGCATCGAGGGCCACGACCTTGGCGTCCTTGCCGAGAATGGGTTCGTTCACACGGCCGGTGAGGCTTCCTGAGGCAATGAGCAACTGGTTTGCCTGGTGGGTATCGAAGCCGCAATTGGCCGCGACGGCGGCGGTGAACTGGCTGAAGCCGCCCGAAACCAATGCCGTGAAGGCGCCATGAGCGCGCATGGTGGCGACCAGCGTGCGTCCCCCCGGGCGATAGCTGATGCGTTGGGCGATGACCTCACCGATGACGGCCTCCGGTAGACCGGCCAGCAGCGCGACGCGCTCGCGCAAGGCATCTTCGAACACCAGTTCGCCGCGCATGGCACGCGCCGTGATCGTCTTGATTTCAGCGCCTATGCCCGCCACTTCGGCCAGTTCGTCGATGCATTCCTGTTCGATGATGGTGGAATCCATGTCGGCGATGAGCAGGCGCTTGCGGCGGTTGGCGGCCGGCACCACGCAGACATCGATGGGCCGTGTGGCCAGGCGCTGGCGCAGGGCTTTAACGGCTTCATGGTCGATGTTGACCCCGAGAGGGGCCTCGGCAGCTTCGGCCTCGGCCAGCCAGCGCGGTTCGGCGGCGATCAGCGGGCGGGCAAACGCCATCGCCTCGGCATCGAGGGCGCGCGCGCCGGTGCTTGAAATAAGGACGAGAAGCTGGTCCATGGGGGCGATGGCAAAATCCAGGTTGGACAAGGCGATCCTTATCGCAGGGCCGACGGCGAGCGGCAAGTCGGGCGTCGCCCTGGCGCTGGCGCGTGAACTGGGTGGAACCGTCATCAATGCCGATGCCATGCAGGTCTATCACGACTTGCGCGTGCTCACGGCGCGGCCCGATGCGGCGACAATGGCTGAAGTCCCACATCGGCTGTATGGCCATGTGGATGCGGGGGTGCGCTATTCCGCCGGGCTCTGGCTGGGCGAGGTACGGGCGTTGCTTGACGATCTGGCGCAGCAAGGGCGCTGGGCCATCGTTACCGGCGGAACGGGGCTCTATTTCAAGGCCCTGACCGAGGGGCTGGCGGACATTCCGGCCATCGATCCCGCAATCATCGACGTTTTCCGGGCGCGGCTGGCGGCGGAGGGCCCTCTGGCGCTGCATGTGGAACTGCGGCGCGCCGATTTGCCCAGCGCGGAAGCCATTCGGCCGAGCGACGGTCAGCGGCTGGTGCGCGCCCTGTCGGTGCTTCAGGCAACGGGCAAGCCGTTGCGGACCTTTCATGAGGGCGAGGCGGCGGCGCCAGCGGCGGGAGCGACGCCGCGGCGCCTGGTCATTGCCCCTGAGCGCGCCGACCTCAACCGCCATATCGGGGCGCGCTTCGATGCCATGGTGGATGAAGGGACGCTGCACGAGGTGGAAGCGCTCATGGCGCGGCGCCTCGATAAAAGCCTGCCGGCGATAAAGGCCATCGGGGTAAGCGAACTGGCGCGCCATCTGGCGGGGGAGGCCTCGCTCGATCAGTCGATCGCCGAAGCCAAGACCCGTACGCGGCGTTTCGCCAAGCGCCAGATGACGTGGATCCGGGGTCAGATGGCGGACTGGGAGGTGGCGCCGGGCCCTGAGGAAGCGATCGCCCGGTTGCGCCGCATGGCCGCACGCTGAGAAGCGGGTCTTGACCGGTGCTCGATCATCCCATAGAACACCGCGCCATGATGACGAAGGTTCTCGTAATCGGAATGCGCACCGCCGGGGCAGCCAGATAAGGTTGCCAGAATGACCGGTGGTGCGCGATCAGGCCCTCAACGGGGCCTTTTTTATTGCCCGCACGCCAGCGAAGGGATACGAGCAGATGTTGCAAAAGAGCGATGGAAAGACCGAGATGGCCACTGACGAGCCAGAAATGATGACCGGCGCGGAGATCGTTCTGAGGGCGCTCGCCGATCAGGGCGTCGATCACATGTTCGGCTATCCGGGCGGTGCGGTGCTGCCGATCTACGACGAGATCTTCCAGCAGGACAAGGTCAAGCACATCCTGGTGCGCCACGAACAGGGCGCCACCCATGCCGCGGAAGGCTATGCGCGCTCGACCGGCAAGCCGGGCGTGGTGCTGGTGACGTCGGGTCCCGGCGCCACCAACGCGGTCACCGGCCTCACCGATGCGTTGATGGATTCCATCCCCATCGTGGTCATTACCGGGCAGGTGCCGACCCATCTCATCGGCAACGATGCCTTTCAGGAATGCGACACTGTCGGCATCACGCGGCCGTGCACCAAGCACAACTACCTGGTGAAGTCGGTCAACGACCTGGCACGGGTGATGCACGAGGCCTTCTATGTGGCCATGCACGGCCGGCCCGGTCCGGTGGTGGTCGACATCCCCAAGGACGTGCAGTTCGCCACCGGCCCCTATGTCGGGCCGTCGAATATCGAGCACAAGACCTACAAGCCGCGCATCAAGGGCGATCCGCTGGCCATCGAGGCGGCCATCGATCTTCTGGCGGGCGCCAAGCGGCCGGTGATCTATTCGGGTGGCGGGGTCATCAATTCAGGCCCCGAGGCGAGCCGCTGCCTGCGCGAATTCGTCAAGCTCACGGGCTATCCCATCACCTCGACGCTGATGGGGCTGGGGGCGTTTCCGGCAGCCGACAGCCACTGGCTGGGCATGCTGGGGATGCACGGCACCTACGAGGCCAACCTCGCCATGCACGATTGCGACGTCATGCTGTGCGTCGGGGCGCGCTTCGATGACCGCATCACCGGGCGCACCGATGCCTTCTCGCCGGGATCGA
>CAZMSA010000170.1:0-7623 GCA_964568825.1 uncultured Rhizobiaceae bacterium
TCATCCCGCCGCGAGGCCGGCGGAATGGATGCCGGTATCAAGTACCGGCATGACGGTGGAGATTTTACGGCGCGTTCCGCCCCACCTACCTCCGTCACCCCGTGACTTGATCACGGGGTCCATGCCGCAAGCCTCGCGGGCCTGTTGCGGGCGCCGCCATGACAATTGGGAAGGACACCACGCAGGCATCGGCTCACCGGTCACGAGGCGTCCAGCCCGCCCAATCTCGCGATAATCGCTGCGATGCGTTTGGCGGCCAGCCCGTCGCCGTAGGGATTATGGGCGCGGGACATCTTGGAGTAGGCGCTTTCGTCTTGCAGAACCTGCGAGACGGAATCGACGATGCGCTTCTTGTCGGTGCCGACAAGCTTCACCGTACCGGCCTCGACGGCTTCGGGTCGCTCGGTCACGTTGCGCATCACGAATACCGGCTTGCCGAGCGAGGGAGCTTCTTCCTGAATGCCGCCGCTGTCGGTCAGGATCACGTGCGCGTGCTTCATCAAATAGACGAAGGGGAGGTAGTCCAGCGGTGCAATGAGATGCACGTTGTCGATGCCGCCGAGGATCTCGCGGGCAGGCTTTTGGACGTTGGGATTGAGGTGCACGGGATAGACGATCTCGACGGGATGGGCGCGGGCAAGCTCGGCGATGGCCTGGCAAATGTCGACGAAGGCATCGCCGAAATTCTCACGCCGGTGACCGGTGACAACGATCAGCTTCTTGTCCCTGGACAGGTAGTTGAAGTCGGCCGCCAGCCTTTTCTCAAGCTCGGGATTGCTGTCGATGAGGACGATGGTTTGAAACAGCGCGTCGATGACGGTGTTGCCGGTGACGTGGATCCTGGCCGCGTCGATGTTTTCGCGCAGCAGGTTGTCGCGCGATAGCGGCGTCGGTGCAAAAAGCAGGTCCGAAATATGGTCGGTGACCCGGCGGTTCATCTCTTCGGGCCACGGCTGGCGCAGATTGCCGGTGCGCAAACCCGCCTCCACGTGGGCAACAGGGATATGTTGATAGAATGCCGCCAGGCTCGCCGACATGGTGGTCGTGGTGTCGCCATGCACCAGCACCCAGTCGTAAGGGGTGCCCGCCAGGATCGGCTCGAGCCCGGTCAGGACGGCACTGGTAATCCGTGTGAGGCCCTGGGCATCGATCATGACGTCGAGATCGTAATGCGGGATGATGTCAAACAGCTCCAATACCTGATCCAGCATGCGGCGATGCTGGGCCGTGACGCACACCTCGACATCGATCCCCGCGGTTTGATCAAGTGCCTTGACGACGGGAACCATCTTGATCGCCTCGGGGCGCGTTCCGAAGATGACCAGGATTCTCATTTCAGCCGAGTACTCGAGGATTGGCGGTAAATTGAACGCAAGCGCCCGTCTAATGTAGCCCGCCCGCAATAGCAAGCAGCGGCACCCAAAGGAATCTGGCGGCCGCCATTTCAGTTGCCCGGGGATCGAAGAGACCGGGAGCGGGCGCGGCAGTTACAACTGGCGGAATGAACAGATGTCGAGACGCAGCCAACAGGCCTCAATCAATGATGTTCTTCTGCAAGGCGCGGATGCGGCTGGCCAGCGAAATGACGTTGGTCTGATCATCGGATTGAGGCTGGGGCTGGGCGCCGTTGGGGGATTGCTTGGCATCGGCATTAGCCGGCTCGACATCGTGCACAACGCGATCGCCACCTGCTCGGGCGGACTTGGCCGGTGCCACCTCGCCCAGGGCAGCGAGCTTTTCATTCCATATCCTGTCCAGTTCGACGAGTTCCTGGCTGAGGCCGGCACTTTCACGCTCGGCCGCAACGATCTCTATTTCCAGCTGCTCGACCGAAACCGGCTGCTCTGTCTTGCCGGCGTCGGCAATGAGGGAATTGTTGTCGTTCTGCTGGCTTCCTGCGGCTGCGGGCTTCTTGCGGTTACGGCGCTGCCCGGGCGGCACGACGATGTCGGTCTTCAGTGCCTTGACCGCCTGGCGCTGGATGTCGAGGTCTTCCCGCTGGGCCTCGATGCGCCGCGACAGCAGCGTCAGGTCCTCGATGCGGCGGGCGAGCCGTTCATAGGCCGAGGCGGCTTCGTCGTTGGCGGGGGCGGCTTCGAGGTCGGCCGGAGCGGCATGCAGCGCATCGATCTGGCGATCGTGACTGGCGATCAGGGCGTGGGCCTCGGCCAGTTCGCGGTGTAGCCCGGTGATGGTCTCGTCGCGATAGCGAAGCTGTTCTTTCAGCTTTTGCAGGCCCTGGGTGCGATGGGCAAGCTCGGCCTCCAATGGTTCGAGTTGCGCCCTGGTTTCCTCCAGAGCGGCGTTGGCCGAAGCGATCGATGCATCGCGGCCGTCGATTTCCTCCAGCAGGCGTTCGATGCGGTTGCGATTGCGCGAGATTTCCGCGGCTTGTTCGGCCAGCCGGGTCTTGAGGTCGCTGAGGCGCAGTTCAAGCTTGCGCGACAGCATGGCATATTCGGCCCGGAGCTGATCGCGATCCGCCAGAACGCGGGCAAGATCGGATGGCCGATCACGCTCGCCGCGTCGCTTCGAGGCCTTGACCGCATAGGCCCACATGCCGCGGCCGATGAACAACGCAACCAATGTGGCCAGGACAAAACCCAGTGCCACCAACATGATCGTCTCAATCTGAGACATGACGAGCCCTCATACGCCTTACAACCGCGTCCTGATTGCTTATCTGCAAGTCCGGCGCCATGGCACCCCAGCGGGCACCTTCGGACATCCGTCCGTGTGTCAGGACTGGTTCAAGAATAGCAAGGGTCGCGTGTCAAGGCGATGGCAATCAAGCGCGCACCCGCCGACTTTTTTCAAAATCAGCGGGGCTCAGGTGCGATCGCCAGGTTCAGGTGTGGCTCAGAAGGGGTTCCAGGTGGGCCTGCTGGTGTATTTGAGGTAGCCGACGCTGGCGCCCAGCCGGGCCCCGATGCCGGTGCGGATGGGAGCCAGCTTCAGGTGCTCGTTGGACTGGAAGTTGATCCCCAGTCCGCCGACCACATAGGCAGATCCTTCGATGCCCACAAAGCGGTCGAAGATCTGGTTCGGTGAGGTGATGTTGTAGACCAGCACCAGCGAACGGGCGCCGTCGCCGCCGAAGTCGAAGCCGACGGAGGGGCCTTGCCAATAGACCTTCCGGCGGGTGCCGTTCTTCAGATAGAGGGTGCCTTCACCGTAGCGCAGGCCACCGATGAAGGCGCCGGCGGCTTCTTCGCCGATGATGTAGCCCGAGGGTCGGCCGGCTTGCGAGAACACATACTCGACCGCCTGGGCGACGCCCTTGGTGGTCGCGCCGAAGAACCGTTGACCAGCATTGATCACTTCGGAGATGGAAAAGGTCGTGGCCGGGTCCTGGGCCATGGGCACAGAAGTCTGGTCGCTATAGGCCAGCGCGGGATCAACCGTGGCCGGCATGGCGAAGGCAGCGAGTGCCAGCGTCAGCGCGCCGGCGGCGATGAAGGAGCGATGTTTGAAGTGGATCACGGGAGCGATACCTCGAACTCATGGCGACTGACGATACTTGCGACGGCAGCGGACGTCACAAAACCAACGCCGCTGCCGATCCTGCCGCTTGCCCATGGCGATCATGCGGCTGCAAGGAGGGCATTTCGTGAAAACTAGCGCTGTTTTGTTAGCAAATTGCTAACGATATCCGCCACGTCCGCACCGCCGGCAATGAAGGCAGGATTGTCGAAGCCTCTTTCGCGCTTGCCATACAGGAGGGGCGATGCATCGTCCATGACGACGGCGCCGCCGGCGGCCTCGAGGACGGCCTGGCCCGCGGCGGTGTCCCATTCCATGGTCCGCCCGAAGCGAGGATATAGATCGGCTTCGCCGGCTGCCACCAGGCAGAATTTCAGCGATGACCCGGCAGCGACGATTTCGCTGTTGCCGAGACGGGCAATGAAGGCCTCGGTCTTTTCGTCACGATGGGAGCGTGAGGCGACGATGCGCAAGGTTGACGATCGCTTGTCGGTCACTGAAATAGGCCTCCAAAGGAGGGTGTCGGGGTTTGACGGATCGATTTCGGCCATTGCCGCACCGTGGCCGCGGTGACCGCAGAACATGCGTCCGCGGGCCGGCGCGTAGACGACACCAAGGCACGGCCGGCCGTTTTCGATGAGCGCGATGTTGACGGTGAACTCGCCATTGCGGCTGAGGAATTCGCGGGTGCCGTCGAGCGGATCGACCAGATAGAAGGTGCCGGCGACCTCGGGGATGTGTCCCGCAGAGGCGGCCTCTTCGGAAATCACCGGCGTCTGGGGATCGGTAGCCGCCAGGCCGGCGAGGATGATCGCTTCGGCGGTCGTATCGGCATCGGTGACGGGCGACTTGTCGTCTTTCAGGGCGTGCGAAAAGGCTTCGGCGTAGATGTCCATGATGGCTTTTCCCGCATCGGCTGCGAGGTCAATCAGCCGGGCGAGCCGGGTGTCGGAGACGAGGCTATGCGGATCGGTCATGCGGGGCTCATCGAGAGGTCGGGCAGAAGGCGGGGACGGGGGCGAATCGGCGGGAGCAAAATCGTCTTCGGCGACCGCCAAGGCGTCATGGCGTAGAGGTTGGCGCTTCGGAGTTCAAGCCAAAATCAAGGCGCTGCAACGATTTATCGGGTGCCTTCGGCTACCGCTTGGAACCCTTGGCCGGGTCGGCTATGGCAATGGGTGGTTATGGCATAGTGAACAGGCATAAAGGGCAGGGGGGTATCCACGCGCATGGCCGAACTCAGTGATCTCGATCTCGCGGCGTTATTGTGCAGCCGGGTTTGTCATGACGTGATCTCGCCCGTCGGGGCGGTCGCCAATGGGCTCGAAGTGCTCGAGGACGAGGACGACGAGGCGATGCGTGAGGTGGCGTTCGACCTGGTGCGGCGGTCGGCCAGACAGGCTTCGGTGAAATTGCAGTTCTGCCGTCTTGCTTTCGGGGCCTCGGGTTCGCAGGGCTCGAACATCGATCTCGGTGAGGCTGGCGATATCGCCCGGCTGTTCGTTGGCGAGGAAAAGGTCAAGCTCGACTGGCAGGCGCCGCGCGAAAACCGGCCCAAGCTCGAAGTGAAGCTGTTGATGAACATGATGCTGGTGGCGATGTCGACCATTCCGCGCGGCGGGGTGGTGGAGATCACAACCGACAGTCAAACCCTCACGGCGCGCTCGCGCGGTGAAAATGCCCGAATCAACGACAAGCTCGCGCTGGTCCTCGATGGTTCATTGCCGTTGGAGGAAATGGATGCGCGGCTGGTGCAGCCCTATTACATGAAGCGTCTGGCTAGTGAGGCGGGGTTCGATCTGGTGATCGAACTGAGCGATGACGGGGCGGCCATAACGGCGGCGCGGGGATAAGCTTCAATCCCCCATTTTTCTCAAGCGCAGCATGGCCCACACGCCGTAGGCAGGGCCAAGCGCCATGAGGGATATGACCGTGGGCCAGCCCATGGCAGCGGCGGCCAGCGGTGTCAGTTGCACTGTGAATATGGTCAGGGTGAAGCCGAGGGCCGTTTGCAGGCTCATCAGGCTGCCGGCAAGTGCCGGCGGTGAAGCATCGGCTACCAGGGCCGAGAACTGGGCGGAATCGGGGATGACCGCGATGCCCCAGACGACCATGAGCAGCAACGTTAGCCAGGCCGGACCGCCAAAACTCCAGGCCGTCAACAAAGCGGCCGAGCCGCTTGCCAGCATGGCGATAATGGTGATCTCGGCCTTGCCGATGCGGTCGGCAACGAGGCCGGCGGCGATGCTGGCGAACCCACCGAGACCGATGGCCAGAAAGGCCGTCAGCTTGGCCAGGCCGATGGCCCGGGCCTGAGGCATGCTGGTGGCGTAGGCGGCTGCGGCTGCGGCCCCGATCCAGGCCCACATGGCGTAGAGTTCCCACATGTGGCCGAGATAGCCGGCGTAGGCGAGGCGGATGCGGCGGTCGGACCAGGCGAGGGTGATGGCGCGCGGATCGAAACGCGGTGAGCGGGCGTGCAGGGGCCCCAGGTCCACGGCCAGCATCAACAGTCCCGCCAGCAGTGCCGCCAGCGAGGTTGCGATGACGGCAATACGCCAGTCGGCACCACCCATCAGGGCAGCCAGGTGGGGTGACGCCGAACCCAGCGTCAGCGCGCCGACCAGCAACCCCACCAGAAAGCCGCGATCCTTGAGTCCCCAGCCGACCGCGATCTTCATGCCGACCGGATAGACCCCGGCCAGGAGCGCGCCGGTGAGGACCCTGGCGGCAATGGCCAGGACGCCGCCGATCGGAAGCACCAGCAGGCCGGCATTGACGACCGCTGCGGTGACCGCGCTCCACAATATGACGCGACGGGGATCGAAGCGGTCGGCGATGCCCAGCACTGCCGATGCCATGGCGCCGACCACGAAGCCGGCCTGCACGCCGCTGGACAGCAAGGCCTGGGCGAGGCGGGGGATTGATGTCTCCGCCAGCATGTCGGGCAGGATGGCCGCCGAAACGAACCACAGGCTCATGCCGCCGCATTCGGCGATGACCAGCAGCAGGACAGAGCGCAGCTTGGATGCGGACACCAGCGTGGTGCTGTTACTCTCGGAGAGTTGCGGTGATTGTTGCAAAGGTCGTGTTCTCGAAATTCAGCCCTGTCAGGCGGTGGCGGCATCCGGCTTGCGATTAAGATAGCGCAGCCCCAGCGCAAAGCCGATGGCCGTCAGGCCGCCGATGAGCACGCTGGCCGGCTGGGCGCCGAGATGCTCGAACCACTGGGTATAGAAATGGATGGCGCCGAAGACCGCGGTCAGGTTTATCACCCATAGTCGCTCGCGGAATACCGCCCACGCGGCCAGTCCGATGAGCCCGACAGCCCAACCCAGGCTGAATGCAATTTCCGGAATATGAAAGGTCGATTGCCCTATCGTGTCGCCCCATAACGAGCCGATCCAGAAGCCGAAATTGACAAGGAACAGGCTGGTCCGCGAAGCGATAATAGCCAAGCGTTCGTGGGTAGCGGACAACACCCTGGAAATCAGGAAGGTGCCGAGCGCCACAGCGGCGAACAGCAGGATGGTCAAGGCGGGTGCCTCGATGCCGAGGAAATAGGTGGCATGTTCGTAGCCCGTGCGTGCGCCGATGGCCGACGACAGCGCCAGCACCGCAAGCGATACCAGAAGGCCGCTGCCGGCAATCGCGCCAGCCACCGCGAACCCGGCCGCGATGAGGAGGAAGGCGGCCGCGGAGGCATCGGTCAGCACGATCACGCCGCCGCCAAGCACCAGGGCGCCGACCAGAACGCAGATGCTTGCAAGAACCTCCCATTGCTTGAGGCCGGCCGCGTAGGCCGCAAGGCCGCCGGCGAGCAGGCTGCCGCCGATGACGATGCCCGTGGCCGCATTGGGCACCAGGACGATGATGCCGGCGGCGACACCGATGACCCCGAAGGCAATGAGGATGTTGAAAACCAGCGAACCGGCGGCCTTGGTCCCGAGGGCCAGCAGCTTGTCATGTTCGTCGCGGGTGATCTTGCCGTCGTTGAGCAATTTGGTGAGATCGAGCGTGATAATCATGGGTGGCGAATCCCCCCACAACAAGCCGTTGCCAAGCTTCGAATTCATAGCATTTGCCGCTAAGAGCGTGTTTGAAAAGTGCGTGTGTCACGGCCAGCGCCTGATAAGTGTC
>CAZMSA010000171.1:0-7522 GCA_964568825.1 uncultured Rhizobiaceae bacterium
TCTACCTCACCGACATCCGCTACAGGGAGGCGGTCTATCAGGAAATGGGCAAGTGGCTGAAAGGCGTCTTTCCCTGCTCCACCGGCCTCGTGGTGCCGGCCCTTGCCCGCCCCGAATGGGTGGTGGAAATCGAAGTGACCGCCGTCATCCCCGACTGAGGGTTTGCCATGAGCAACGAGACCGACCGCCCTCTCGCGCAACTTGGGGAAGTGGCGATGCGCCCCTTGAGCGCGGCGCGTGCCATGCCGCCCGGTCTTTATACCTCGCCCGACATCCACGCGCTGGAACTGGCCCGCATCTTTGCCCGCGACTGGCACTCGCCCGGCCTTGCCGCCGAAATCCCCAACCCCGGCGACTACCTGACCTTTTCCATCGCTGGAGAGCCGATCATCGTGGCGCGGGGTCGCGATGGAGAAATCTCCAGCTTTTCCAACGTCTGCCGCCATCGCATGATGACCATCCTTTCCGGCCGCGGCAACTGCAAGCGCATCGTCTGCCCCTACCACGCCTGGACCTACGACCTCGACGGCAAGCTGATCGGGGCCGGCCACATGCAAGGGGCCGACGGCTTCGACAAGTCCGGCATCGCGCTTCCCGCCATCCGCACCGAGGTGTGGAACGGCTGGATCTATGTCACCCGCAACCGCACGGCCCGGCCGGTGGCTGAGCTTCTGGCGGGGCTCGAGCCCGTCGTCGCGCCCTATCGCATGGCGGGTTACATCCCCGTCGTGCATCAGGACCATGTGTGGCAGACCAACTGGAAGCTGCTCACTGAAAACTTCATGGAAGGCTACCATCTGCCGGTCGCCCACAAGGCCACGGTCGGCGCCTGGTTCCCGGTGGGCGATACGGTGTTTCCCCAAGACGTCGATCCCCATTTCACCTATCAGACCTTTACCAAGGCCGACAAAGCCACCTACGGCCGCGCCCACCCCGACAACACGGTGCTTCAAGGCGCTGAACGCTTCACCTCCATCCTCCCCACCATCTATCCCTGCCACATGTACGTGCTGGCGCCCGATCATCTCTGGTATCTGTCGCTCAGGCCCAGGGGCGTCGGCGAAGTGGAGGTGCGCTTCGGCGTAGCGGTGGCGCCGGAAGTGCATGCGGCGCTGGGCAATGGGTTGCAACAATGGGTGGACGAACTGGTCGCCTTCTTCGACAAGGTCAATGCCGAGGACCGCTTCGTGGTCGAGGGCATTTATCGCGGCGCCTCAGCCCCTTCCGCCGAGGGCGGCCCGTTAAGCTGGCTCGAGCGCGAGATTCATGATTTCATGAGCTATATCCATCGCTCACTGACGGGACATCCAGAATGACCTTTTCCATCGTCGGACGCTGCGAGCGCACCGGCATGTTCGGCGTCGCCATCACCACCTCGTCGATCTGCGTGGGAGCGCGCTGTCCCCATGCCCGCAGCAAAACCGGGGCGGTCGCCACCCAGAACGTCACCGACCCGACCTTCGGCCCGCGTATCCTCGATCTTCTCGCCAAGGGCCACGACGCCGACGATGCCCTTGCCCGCGCCATTGCCCGCCAGCCGCACCTCGACTACCGCCAGATCACCGTGGTCGACAACAAGGGCGAAACCGCCAGCTATACCGGCAACCATATCCTCGGCACCAATTCCATCGCCGCCGATCACGGCTGCCTCGCCGCCGGCAACCTCCTGAAGTCGGTCGAGGTGCCCGCCGCCATGACCGATGCTTTTGTTGCCAACGCCCGCGAGCACCTGGCCGAGCGTCTGTTGCGGGCGCTCGAGGCCGGCCTTGCGGCAGGCGGCGAAGGCGGTCCGGTCCATTCCTCGGCGCTGCTGGTGGTCGATGCCGAACCGTTTGCGCTGGTCGATCTCAGATGCGACTGGGACGACGATAACCCGGTCACCTTCCTGCGCCGCCTGTGGGAGGATTACGAACCGCAGATGCAGGCCTACCGCGACCGCGCCCTCGATCCGACCAAGGCCCCAAGCTACGGCGTCGCCGGCGATCCCTGAAAGCGGTGGAGCAGGCACGGCTTTGCTGCCTCCGCTGGCCGTTTCGGCCGCGAAGGTCCCGGGGGGTGGGAAAAGCGCCGGTTCAGCGCTTGACTGTTTAGAGGATGCGCATTGCCGGCGCTTTCCCCGTGGCCTTGTGAACGGGCGGCTGGAGTCTTTAACACGCAAAAAGCTCGCCTGACGGGCATGCCGGATAACGGCCATTACAGGCCGGCCGGCACCAGTTCACCGCCAGGGTCAATGCCTTAAGCGCGCGTCCGGACCGTAGTATCCGGACCCCTGAGCTAGGACACACCCGCACCCCGGTCCGCCGTCATCCGTAGGGACTGCGAACGGAGAGCCACATCCGCCTCCCCGTGACCGGACGGCTCGCGAGCCACGCCCCGGGAGTGGGAGACCAACAGGAACAAACATAGAACATTATAGTCCGTTTGTCAAGGATTATTTGTTGGGGGCAGTGATTTTGTTCCTCATGCTTCATCCCTACACCTCACACCTCACACCTCATCCTTCAACCCCATCACCATCGTCATGCCGGGACTTGATCCCGGCACCCATCCCCCCGGGGGCTGCGGCATGTGGCGACGGTAGCGGAATGGACCCCGGTCTTCGCCGGGGTGACGGTTGTGAGGGTGGGCGGCAGCCGCGAAGGCTGCGGCAGGCGGTGAGGCCAGCGGAATGGACCCAGGGGGTCAAGCCCCGGGGTGACGGTTGTGGGGGTGGCGGCTGTGACTGAGGGGCCATGCTGTGCGGCCCCTGGGTCGTCGGGTCAAGCCCGACGATGACACTTTGGGGGCGCGGGGTCGCCACCCCCTCACCATCGTCATGCCGGGACTTGATCCCGGCATCCATGCCGCCGAGGCTGCGGCAGGCGGTGAGGCCAGCGGAATGGATCCCTGTGTATTGCGGTTGGGGTAGGATGGCTACGGGGACCAGCGCGGAGAAGCGCCGCAACGAGACCCGGAAATCAGCCCGGGCAAGCAGCGAAAGGCTGGCCAGGGGGATCAGGGCGCCGCTCCCGCCCGTGGCCGGGACGCTGTCCATCAGCAAGTTTTTCCTTGTGCAGAGCCTTAATCTACGATTGGTTGCGGCATGGTGCCAGGCCTTCCAGCAGTGCATCGGCGCCGGTCCATGTATCGGGTGCGCTTCGCAGGTACTGCGGAGGATAGGCGATCTCGGCCCCCAGGACATGGGCGGCGTGATAGGGCCAGCGCGGATCGAGCAACAGCCCGCGCGCTAGTGCCGCGATGTCGGCGGCTCCCGAGGTAATCACCTCATCGGCCTGTTGGGGTGTCACGATCATGCCCACCGCGGTCGTGACCAGGCCCGATGCCGCTTTCACCTTGCGTGCAAACTCCACCTGATAGCCTGGGCGCGCGTCGATCTTCTGGGCGGGGTCGGTGCCGCCGCCTGAAAGCGTGATCATGTCGACGCCACGCTCGCTCGCGGCACAGGCAAAGGCGCAGGCATCGTCGATGGTCCAGCCGCCGTCGACGAAGTCGGAGCCGTTCACGCGCACCGCCAGCGGCTTGTTCGCGGGCCAGACATTGCGCATCGCTGCAATGACTTGCAGCGGAAAGCGCATCCGGTTTTGCAACGACCCGCCGAATGCGTCGTGGCGCTGATTGGCAAGCGGTGAGAGAAACTCGCTCAGCAGGTAACCGTGGGCCGCATGGATCTCCAGATAGTCGAGGCCCAGCCTGGCAGAGCGTTCGGCGGTGCGAACGAACGCCGCCGTCAATTCGTCGATTTTGTCGATGTGCAAAGCCCTGGGTGCCGGATAGCGCCCGAATGCATTGGGCGAGGGAGCAACGGTCTGCCAGCCGCCTTCTTCAGGTGGCACGGTGCCTTTCAGCCATGCCTGGCGCTGCGATCCCTTGCGGCCGGCATGTCCAATCTGGATCCCCAGCGGCATGGGAGCCGCCTGCCTCAAATGGGCCACGACGGCGCGCATGGCATTTTCGTTGTCGTCGCAATAAAGACCAGTATCGCCAGGCGAGATGCGCCCTTCGGGCGATACCGCAGTCGCCTCGAAGGCCAACAATCCCGCCCCGCTCAGCGCCAGGCTGCCGAGATGGACCAGGTGCCACGAGTTCATGCAACCATCGACGGCGCTGTATTGGCACATGGGCGATACCATGATCCGGTTCGCCATGGCGAGGTCGCGGACGGTTATGGGTTCGAACAGGGCTGGCTGCATGGGTCTCGCTTCCGTTGATGGCGTGGAGGTGGTTGCGGTCGGTGACTGGAGCCCGTGGGCTGGCGCTTTATGGCAATTTCAAACGTTGCCTGTGGCTGATCCGACCGCAGCAAACCGGCTTAGGTGGTCGGCTACCAAGGCCTCTGCGTCCCAGGCCACGTCTTGAAGGTCTCGATATGGGATTTCCACCGGATCGACAAGCCCGCAACCCATCAGGCTTGGGGCAAGAACGCAACCTGCCGCACTCTATCCTGCATAAAGGAAGTCATCGCGTTCACGAAACTCCCCGCAGATTTCATCCGGGCCGCTGAGCCGCCGGCGTTGTGGCAGGGGGTGAGGCCAGCGAAATGGACCGCGAGGTCGGGCCCGGCAACCATACGTTAGGGAGAAGTTGCGGAAACGGGGCGCGGGTCAGGCGCGATAGTGCTGGATGCGGGTGGTTCTGAGACCCGGCAGGCCGTGGCGGTCGATGGAGCGCTGCCAGCTCAGGTATTCTTCCACCGTCAGCGTGTAGCGTTGGCAGGCTTCCTCAAGCGACAACAGGCCACCGCGTACCGCGGCAACCACTTCGGCCTTGCGACGGATCACCCAACGGCGGGTGCCGGGGGGCGGAAGATCCGCAACCGTGAGGGGACTGCCATCGGGCCCGATGACATAATTGACGCGTGAACGCAACTGACCTGACATACGCTAGGCACCTGGACTCTACACACTGAAAACACTGCAACGAGGCCAAAACTTACACCCCGTGCCTTTAAGAAAGGTCTAAGCGTTTGCAAACGAAATCAAAACGCAACGCCCTTGAGTGCTTCAAAACAGAACAACTCGTGGCGATTTCCGGCGTTGCGGGGCTTGATTCTCCGGTTTGACCAGACAGCAAGTGTTGCGCGAGGCAATGAAAATCGCCATATGAACGGCCATAGTCGCAGCAAACGTCCGGAATGATGATCGATCGGGCTCTTATAGACAGGGTGCGCACCGCGCTGGATATTGACGGCGATCCCGCCGCCACGCGGGTGGTCGTTGCCATGTCGGGCGGTGTCGATTCCTCGGTGGCCGCCGGCCTGGTGGCCGCCGCCGGCTTCGAGACGGTCGGCATCACGCTGCAGCTCTACGATCACGGCCAGGCGGTGCCCAGTTCGCGCTCGTGCTGTGCCGGGCGCGACATCCACGATGCCCGCCGGGCGGCGGCGCATCTGGGCATCGCGCATTATGTGCTCGACCATGAAAGCCGCTTTCGCGCCGCGGTGATCGATGATTTCGCCGACAGCTATCTCAGGGGCGAGACGCCGGTGCCGTGCGTGCGCTGCAACCAGACGGTCAAGTTCACCGACCTGGTGGAACGGGCGCGGGCGCTGGGCGCTGCGGCGCTGGTGACCGGCCATTACGTGGCCAGCAAGCGGCGCCCCGGCGGGGTGGGGCGGCAGCTCGCGACGCCCGCCGACATCGCCCGCGACCAGAGCTATTTCCTCTTCGCCACGACCCCTGAGCAGCTCGATTTCCTGCGCTTTCCGCTGGCCGGGCTGACAAAGGCGGAGACCCGCGACATCGCTCGCGGCCTCAGGCTGGAAGTGGCCGACAAGCCCGACAGCCAGGACATCTGCTTCGTGCCGCAGGGACGCTATGGCGATGTCATCCGCCGCCTCAGGCCCGAAGCGGCCGAGCCCGGCGACATCGTGCACATGGACGGCCGCGTGATGGGCCGCCACGATGGCATCATCGATTTTACCATCGGCCAGCGCCGCGGGCTCAAGGTCTCCGCCGGCGAGCCGCTGTTTGTCACCCGGATCGAGGCGGCAAGCCGCACTGTCGAGGTCGGTCCAAAATCCGCCCTTTTCCGCAGGTACCTGGTTCTCCGTGACGTCAACTGGATGGGCGAGGGGCGCATCGGCGACCTGAATGGCGGGATTAGAGTTTTTGTCAAGATACGCTCGACCAGATCGGCCGTCGCTGCTAGTTTATCCTTCAGCGGCGGAGAGATTCTGGTAACGCTCGATGATGGCGATGCCGGTATTTCCCCTGGACAGGCGTGTGTATTTTATGAGCGTCCCGGTCCCGATGCGGCAGTGCTCGGCGGCGGGTTCATAGCGGCGGCGGGTGAGGGCTGGCCCGGGGCCGAAGATACGGGGCCCGGTGTTTGTGCCGCGGGTCGGGGTTGATTGCGGTGCGGTGAAAGGATCACTACGGCTATGCAGATTCAAGAGGCGACGGCGCGCAAGATCGTCGACATGGACGAAGGTGCTGTCAGGCTGGCGTACAAACGCTGGGCGCCCGTCTACGACATGACCTTCGGGCTGATCGCGGACGCCGGGCGGATGCGCACCGTCGAGCACATCAACCGGCTGTCGGGGCATTTGCTGGAAGTGGGCGTCGGCACCGGCATGTCGCTGGCGCGCTATCGCCCGCATCTCAAGGTGACCGGCATCGACCTGTCGCCGGAAATGCTGGAGCGGGCGCGCGAGCGCGTCGCGCGGCGGCGGCTGCAAAACGTCGAGGCGATCCTCGAGATGGATGCATCCGCCATGCGCTTTGCCGACAATTCGTTCGATGTGGTGGTTGCCATGTTCGTGCTCACCGTGGTGCCGGATCCGGCCAGCGTTATGGCCGAGCTGGAACGGGTGTGCCGGCCGGGCGGCGAGGTCGTCGTGGTCAACCACTTCAGCCAGGAGCACGGGGTGCGCGGGGCGGTTGAAAAGGGCATGGCGCGGTTCGCCGAAACGCTCGGCTTCCGCTCGGAATTCCCGGTGGAGACACTGCTCGGCAATGCCGGCTTGCGGCTGATCGATGCCGAGTCGCTGAAACCCTTGGGGCTGTTCTCGATGCTGCGCTTCATCAAGGAGCCGGCCGGACCCGAGAGCAACGCCCGGGCGCTCAAGCTGGCACGCCGGGCGGGCTTGCGCACCGGTGCTGAAATCCGCGACGCCACCGCCTAGGGTCTGTTGAGAATCACGGTTGTGGTGCTGGCGTGGCCCATTTTGCCTCTGGACGTCACTTTGAGCGGCTTGAAGGGGTGGACCCTGCGGCGCCACTCAAAGCTAGCCAGAAACAAAATGGGCCACGCCAGCACCACAACCGTGATTCTCAACAGACCCTAGATCAGGCAGGTGAGGGGATAGACCAGCGGCGCTTGACTTGGCGGCTGCGCCCACCCTATATCGCCACATTCAACGGGGGCGGCTTCAGCCCCTTGTCGCCTTGGGGCGGAGTAGCTCAGCTGGTTAGAGCAGCGGAATCATAATCCGCGTGTCGGGGGTTCGAGTCCCTCCTCCGCTACCAACCCTCTCACAAGTCATTGATTGTTAAGCAAGTTCCTGCTTTTCCACGGCTTTTAT
>CAZMSA010000172.1:0-7506 GCA_964568825.1 uncultured Rhizobiaceae bacterium
ACTGGTCGTCCTCGGGCAAATGGGTGCACACCGCCAAGATCGGCTTCGAAAAATATTTCCTGCGCAAGATGCGTCAGGGCAAGAGCGATACCTTCTATGAACGCCTGGCGCTCGATCTCCTGGGCATCACCAAACTGAAGGAAATCCACACCGATACGGCCGCCTGACCAGCGGCCCGGCGGCCGTCCCTACGCCAACTTCGCCGCCGGTTGTTGGAAACGGTCGGCGCTGAGGAAGCCGATGGAATGGCGCGTGCTGCCGTCGAGCGCCAGGTCGGCGAGGATTTCGCTGATGACGGGGGTGAACTTGAAGCCGTGGCCGCTGAAGCCGGTGGCGTAAACGAGATTTTGGAAACCGGGGTGGCGGTCGATGATGAAGTGGTTGTCGGGCGTCATGGTGTAAATCCCCACCAGCGATGAGCGCACGCCGCCATGGGCCTGGGGCATGTACCTGTCGGCAAAAGCGGTGATTTCGGCGATGTCGGCGGCGCTCACGTCACGCCGGACGGTATCGGGCGTGCATATCTCGCCGGCATCGTGACGCAAGATCTTGACGCCCTCGCCGTCGAAATGCGGAAAGCCGGCGAAGACGCCTTCAGGCGTTGCCCAGAAATAGACCGACATGTCACGCGCGGCATAGAGTCCTTGATCGGCGGCATCGAGATGAACGATGCAGATGCGGCGGCCGCTGATCGGCAGGTCGAGATCGGCGAGGGCATCGCAGGCCCACGGGCCGACGGTGACGATGGCGCTGGCTGCCTCCAGCTTTCCCGCATCGGTGTCGATGACGATGCCGCCGCCGGGACCTTGCGACCAGGTGCGTGCCTCGACCCCGAAGCGCAGGTCGGCGCCGTGGCGCCGCGCCAGGTTTCTGTGCGCCTCGATGCAATCCTCGGCCTGCAACACGCCGCCGCCGCCGGGCTCGAACAGCCCTTGCCAGCCTTGCGGCAGACAAAAGCCGGGAAAGCGCCTCTCCATGTCGGCATGTGACAGGCGTTCGAGCGCCAGACCGTGGCGTTCGGCGGCGGTTGTAACCCCTTTGAGCATGCCGTGGCCTTGCGGTGCCACATAGACCGCGCCGCGGGTCGACAGCAACGGCTTGCCCGTTTGCGCCTCCAGTTGGCGCCAAAGGTCATGGGCGCGGCGGGCCAGGGGCACGTAGTCGGGCGATTCGAAATAGGTCTCGCGAATGGCTCGCGTGGCGCCATGCGACGAGCCCAGCGTGTGGTGGGGGGGATTGGCATCGAGCCCCAGGACCTTCTTGCCGCGCCGGGCGCAATCGCAAGCCGCCGCGCTGCCCATGGCCCCCAGGCCGATCACCACAACGTCATAGCTGGTCATGAAAAGCACTCCGTGCCGCAACCGTTTGCCGGTCAAGGCCATAGACTGTTAAAGGAATGAAGCGTTATAGGGGGCTTTGAATTGTAACTATGCAAAAATGAATAGTCATGAACTGGGATGACCTGAAGATCTTTCTCGCCGTATCCCGCACCCGTTCGCTATCGGCGGCCGGGCGGGCGCTGGGGGTGAGCCAGCCGACCGTGTCGCGCCGCCTTGCGGCCATGGAGGCCCGCCTCGGGGTACGCCTGTTCGACCGCACCACAGCGGGCTATGAGCTGTCGGGGGCGGGTGCGGACATTCTCGAAACCGTGCGCCACGTGGAAGACGAACTCAACACCATCGAGCGTACCGTCTTCGGCAAGGACCGGCGCCTGACCGGGCCGCTGCGCGTCACCTGCACCGAGGTGCTGGCCAACCTTTATCTCACCCCGCATCTGGCAGGCTTCCTGGAAGAGCATCCGGCCATCGATTTGAGCGTGGTGTGTACCTTCCAGCACCTCAATCTGTCGCGCCGCGAAGCCGACGTGGCGATCCGGGTGAGCGCCCAGCCGACCGACACCCTGGTCGGCCGCCGCCTCGCCGATGTGGCGCTGGCGGTCTATGCGGCGCGCGACCATGCCGGGCAGGGCGTGTCGGAGGGATCGGGCTGGATCGGCTGGCAGGACGAGGCCTATAACCGCCTGATGATCGCCGGCGCCTTCCCCGGGGCGCGCATCAGGCACCGGGTCGATGATCTGCAGACCATGCGCGCCATGACCCGCGCTGGCCTCGGGCTGGCGGTGCTGCCCTGCTACATGGCCGATCCCGATGAAGGCCTGGCGCGCGCCAGCCCGCAACCCTTAAGCGGACAGAAACTCGGCTTGTGGATGCTCACGCACCCCGACGTCAAGCAGGTAGCCCGGGTGCGGGCCTTCACCGACTTCATCTCGAAGGCCATCCAGACCGACCGCGACCTGTTCGAGGGCCGCCGCCCGCAGTAGGGGGGCGGCAGTCCCCGCCACCTCTACCGCTTCGCCACCGAACGGGCGGCCATTTGCCAGATTCCTGCCCGTCGCCTCAGTTCAGACCACCGAAGTTCCACGCCAGGCCGACCATGCCAATATGGGCCGAGGGAGCCACCTTGAGGACGCCAGTCCCCCAGTCCTCGCGGCCAAAGTCGACGTAACGATACTCGGCACGCGCCGTTAGATTCTCCGTCAGCTTCGTCTCGATACCTGCCCCGACATGGAAGCCATCGTAGTTCTGGTGGGCTTTCAATGTCTGCCCGCGAATGAACGTGATCTTGGTGCGGTATTCTGAATGGGTCCAGCCGGCCAACCCGTACAGCATCGTCTCCGGCGACACCAACCAGCCGGCCCGACCGGAGATCGAGACCATATAATCCGGTGACGCGCTCAGCGTCAGCGGGATCGACGGAATGTTGAGCTTTGTTTCGAGATTGGTACCGGCGACATCGGCCTGAATGCCCAGGACCAACTTGTCGCTCATCTGATGGTTATATCCGATGAACCCGCCGCCGAGGAACCCCTCGCCTCCGATGCCGTTGAAACTCACCGGAGCTCCAATTGCGCTGAGTTCGTTCACGATACCGCCGCCGCCCACGTACCCGCCAAGATAAAAGCCGGTCCAATTGGTTGCCATCGGTTGCTGATAACTCACCGGCTGCACGTATGTCCCGTTCTCCGGCGCCCACAGCTTCCAGGTCAGCCCGACCAGGCCCACGTGAGACGATGGCGCAACCTTAAGAAAGCCGCCCGTTCCCCAGTCCTCGCTGCCGTAGTGGGTGTAGCGATACTCGACGCGCGCCGTCAGCTGCGGCGTGATATGGGTCTCTATGCCGCCACCGACATGAAATCCGTCATAGTGCTCATTGAAGTTGGGCCCGGGCGTGAAGCTTACGTTGTAGTCGGCGTGGGTATATCCGGCAATGACATAGAGCAGCGTGTCTTCGCTCGAGAGCCAGCCAAGACGACCCGATACAGAGTACAGCAGGTCCGGCTGAGCGCTCAAACTGCCCGGACCGAGTTTGAGACTGGTCTCGAGGTTGGAGCCGGAAATGTCGCCCTGGATGCCGAGCACGATGTTGCTGTTGAGCCGGTAGTTGTAGCCGATCAGACCGCCACCGATAATGCCTTCGCCGCCGATGCCGTTGAAGCCAAGGCCTGGAATCTTGATCTCGTTGATGACGGCTCCACCACCGATATAGCCGCCGATGTAAAGGCCGGTCCATTGATCGACCGACATTTGCAGCGGCGGCGTATAATCGGCCGCTTGCGCGTTCGCCGCGCAAAACAAACCAATAGCCGAAACCGACGCCAGCAGGATCACTTTACGCATCTGACTTTCCCCTATCCCTGTTGATTGATCTTAAATTGACCAATAGGTAATTTTAGGCTGTATGCCGATGCCTGTAAACAATGCCGATAGCTGCAGGAAGTGGATGCCGGATCGCCGGCTTGGCATTCGTCGGGCGTATATGCAGGTTGGTTATTCTTAGTTAGTTTCGTAGCTTAGAAATGCATTCTCGAGTGGTTTGTCATTATGATGCAGCCGCGAGGGGTGTGGCGCATTTACAATAGTTTGATTTAAATAGTTAACCCTGCGTCCACAACGGCCGCGCCCGCCTCATGACAGCGCGGAAAACGCAATGCGACCGCAGGCAAATGAATTGCGATGAGGAGACCGCTGGCCTGGTGTTCGTCTTCGATCTTGCTGGCTTGCCGTAAAACCGCTTCACTGCGGCCATGCTCCAGAACCTCCCCGGTTTTCTCATCGCCGCCGTTGCGTTGACCGCCAGTCCGGGCCCCAATACCTTGAGCCTCGCCGCTGCCGGGGCGGCATTCGGGGTGCGCGGGGGCGCCGTCTACATGGTGGGGCTGACCTCCGGCATGCTGGTCGTCATGGCCCTGGTGGCCAGCGGCGTGACGGCCATGGTGCTGGCCGTGCCGGGCGCGCGTGCGCTCATCGGGCTGGGCGCGGCCGTCTATTTCGTCTGGCTCGCCTGGCGCATCGCCACCGCCCCGCCCATTGGCGAGGCATCGCGGCAGAGGCGGCGGCCGGGCTTTGCGGCCGGTGTCTTGCAGTCGCTCGTCAACCCCAAGGCCTATGCCGCCATGGCCGCCCTGTTCTCAGGCTTCGTGCTGGTCGCCGGGCGCATCGCGGTCGACAACGGCGTCAAGCTTGGCGTCCTGATGGGCGTCCTCGCCGTCGTCAACGTGGCGTGGCTTGCAGGCGGCGCCGCCCTGACACGTTGCTTCGGCGACCCGCGCCTGAGCCGGATCATCAACATCACCTTCGCACTATTGCTGCTCGCCTCCGTCGCCCTGGCCCTCACGCTGTGATCGCCGTGGCGGACGGCGATCAGCCGCCGCCGACGGCCGTCACGGCAATCTCGACTTTCCATCGGGCATCAGCCAGGCCGGCGACGATCAGCAGCGTGGAGGCGGGCGCCGCGCCCTCCAGCATGCGGTCGCGCACCTCGCGATAGAGACCGACGGCGCCGGGATTGGTGATGTAGACCTCGACCGAGGCGATGTCGCGTGGCCCCAGACCCTCGGCGGCGAGGATCGCCAGCACATTGCGCCAGGCCGTCTCGTGCTGGGCCTCCTCACTGTCGGCAAGCGCCCCGTCCAGTCCCACGCCCACCTGGCCCGAGACCAGGATGAGCCGCGAGCCGGCGGCGACCTCCACCGCCTGGCTGTAGCGCGAGAACGGCTTTGGCGCGGTGTCTGTCGAAAGATGGCGAATGGTCATGCGGCACGCTCCTCGTTGTGAGGGTCCAGAGGTTACACAAGAAGGCTTGCGCACCAACCCGAAATCGTCTAGAACAAAAAAAGAACATTCACTTGGTGGCGGCCGCAACGGCGGCACGGTGTGGACAAGCCCGGCCGCAGGCTGGCTTCACCTCCGGGCTTGGACTACGGTCTGGGCAAGGTGAAGGGCGCTCGCGTGCGCTCCCGATAGCGAAGGAGGCAGACATGGCCGGTTCGGTCAACAAGGTGATTCTCATCGGCAATCTCGGCGCCGATCCGGAAGTGCGGCGCATGCAGGATGGCCGCCCGGTGGTCAACCTCAGGGTGGCGACCTCGGAAAACTGGCGTGACAAGGCAACCGGCGAACGCCGCGAGAAGACCGAGTGGCACCGGGTGGTGATCTTCAACGAGGGCCTCGCCAAGATCGCCGAGCAGTACCTCAAGAAGGGTTCGAAGATTTATCTCGAAGGCCAGTTGCAGACCCGCAAGTGGGAAGACCAGGCCGGGGTCGAGAAATACACCACCGAAGTGGTGCTGCAGGGCTTCAATTCCGCCCTCACCATGCTCGACGGCCGTCCCGGCGGCGAGCAGTCGGGCGGCTATGCCGGCGCCAGCGGCAGCGGCGATTTCGGCCAGTCGAGCCCCATGGACCAACCGCGCCGCGACGCGCCCAAGTCGTTTTCACGCGATCTCGACGACGAGGTGCCGTTCTGAGCCTGCTGATCAACATGCAATCGGGTGGTGGCACCCGATTGCATGAAATCTGATCGATTCCTTGGATGTTGGACACGATGTTGTCCGAAAAGTGGGTTCCGCTTTTCGCACAGCCTGCTGTGGCAGGCGCCGGGGCCGGCATGGCGGCCCCGCCGGCAGCGATCATCGCCGACGCCAGGCCGGTGGTGACGATGGTCTCGTGCGCATGATAGGATAAAGAATTGGGCTTGCCGGCGCCGGGAGGGCCGGATAGGGAGGATGTCATGATGAGGACATCGCCAAAGCTTTCACCAGCGCCTGCAGGCCTTTTGCCCCGCGGTCTGGCCGTGGTTATGGTGGCAGGCGCCTGCCTTGCCGCAGGCAGCCACCACGCCAATGCCGGAAATCTCAGCGCCAGCGAGCTGCGCGCGCTGTTTCCGGGCGCGTTCCAAGCGGTATGGAAGGACAAACTCAACCTCACCCTGAACGCCGGCGCCGACGGCAGGCTCGACGGCCACACATGGTTCATTGGCGATACCGGCTCATGGTCGGTGCATGGTGACAACCTGTGCATCGCCTTCGGGGTCTGGAAGAAGCCCAAATGCGGCCCGGTGCGGAAATCGGGCAATTGGTATCTGGGCCTGATGCGCGCCGACGGTACGCCGCGGCTGAAATTCCGCCCGCAGTAGCTTCGCAGCCGGTACAGAGCTTGGCGCGGGCTCGCCGGCACCGCCGTGACAGACGACGGTGGCAACCTGGCGCAGGCGTGCCGCCTTGAAATGCGCACATTGTTCCGCGAAACACCGCGCCCAACGTCGTTCAATTCCAATCAGCGGACAGGCGGATTGCCGTGCAAGCGGGGGTTCGGGCTTGGTCTGCGTGAGGGTCAGACAAATGAAGCGTTTGATTTCGCTGCTCGCCGTGGCGGGCACCATGGGTGTTTTGTGCGCATCGCCGGCCGGCGCGGATGAATTGAACAGCAGGCAGCTGCGTAGCCTCTTCCCCGGCGACTTCAATGCGGTGGTTCAGGGAACAACCGTGCAATTCTCCGCCAGGCGCGGCGGCCGGCTCATCGGCCGCTACATGTCGTCGACCGACACGGGCCACTGGAGCGTCAGGGGCGGCAAGCTGTGCATCGTCCTCGACAAGTGGATGAACGGCAAGACCAAGTGCAGCACCGTCGTCGCGGAAGGCGATTGGTACCGCGCCGACGACGTGCGCTTTCAACGCACCTCAACGCTCGCCGGCATGTAAGCGGCAAAGCGCGGCTACCGGCCGCGCCGCGCTGCTTCGCGCTACGCTCCAGGGGTCTTCCACTGCATTTGACCGCGACCGCCTGGAAAACTCAGGCGGCGCGCTTTGGCCATTGTTTTTGCTTGATTATTTCAACATCTGCCAGTTTGCCCGCAGGTTCCGAATCTGCTAGTGTCAGGCGCATCAAAGGTGATTTGTGGCAGCCCGATTTCCCAAAATCAGATAGCTGACGTTATTGTCCGGTCCAGCGACGTGTCGCCAGGGCCGGCGGCTTGTTTCGACAAGCGCTGCCAGGTGACAAGGAACGCATAGACTTGACCGACGACATCGACGACGCAACCGACCTTGGCGATCCGTCTCACGCCGCCGGCGACGTGCGCCCCATCGCCATCGAAGAGGAGATGCGGCGCTCCTACCTCGATTACGCCATGAGCGTGATCGTGTCGCGGGCGCTCCCCGACGTGCGC
>CAZMSA010000173.1:0-7380 GCA_964568825.1 uncultured Rhizobiaceae bacterium
TGGCACTGGGAGGACCAATGAGCATTGTCCACAGGACCGGAGGTTCCGCCCATTGGAAGTGCGGCGATACCCAGCGCGAATTGCCGATGAGCATCGCTGCGCCGGTCAACACACTGGCAGCGACGTAGTCGACGGGAGCCGCCGCAGCCTTGGCCCAATGGGCGAGCTGGGGAGCCCAAAAAGGGCCGAACACTTCGAGCGGCAACTGCGGAGCCGGGAGTTGATGCCGGTGCAAGACCGACATATCCGGCGTTCTTTCCTGCGAGGCTTTCCCGTTGCCATTGGCCGTCGTTTCATCCTCAGCGTCGGAGGGACTCTCCTGATCAGCATCCCCCGGTTCTTCGCCATTCGTGAAATGGCGCCCGGCGTCGTCGAGCCTCATCTGCTCCCAGTCAAGCCCAAGCCGTTCGGCGAGCCAGATTGCCGCCTCGTCCACGCTCATGCCTCTGGGGCTTCGGCTTTCCTCCTCCCAGTCCTCGACCTCATTCAGCTCCGGCTCACCGGCGGTGAGTCGAAAATCGCGTCTGATGAGCCAGATCGGCGTGAGCTTGGTTCTCGGGCCAAAGTCCTGAATACCGTCGGGATGGATCGCCAGGTCTTCTTGGTAGTCACGCCCAAGGTCAGCGCTTTCGACACGCCACGAACCGCCGGTCGACTAGCTCCCCGCCGGATACGCCACAGGCGCCCATTGGCCGATATGGTTGAGGGCTTCGCAGTTGAGGCGTCCTTCTGCATCGGCACCCTCCCGGGGCTCGCGCGAAGAACCCGTTCCCTGCTCGGTTGAATTGCCGGACCTGACGAAGCAAAAAGGAAGGGCGGCATATCCGGCATGCCCGTCAGGCGAGCTTTTTGCGTGTTAAAGACTCCAGCCGCCCGTTCACAAGGCCACGGGGAAAGCGCCGGCAATGCGCATCCTCTAAACAGTCAAGCGCTGAACCGGCGCTTTTCCCACCCCCCGGGACCTTCGCGGCCGAAACGGCCAGCGGAGGCAGCAAAGCCATGCCTGCTGCGCACCTCGATAGGGCGTGGACAGAAGTGCCGCCGGGCTTCCGCCTCAGTGGCCCGCGTGGCATGATCCGGCATTCACCGGAGGGCTTGGCGATGGCGGGACAAATTGAATCCATGGTGCGCACCACGTGCCCGCGCGATTGCTATGATTCCTGCGGCATCGTGGCCGAGCGCGGCGAGGACGGCCAAGTGCGGCGCATTATCGGCGATCCCGGCCATCACATGGCGCGGGGAAAGCTGTGCCGCAAGTGCGCCCTTGCCTACAACGGCGCCTGGCGCGACCCGGGATTGCGCCTCGCAACGCCGCTGAAGCGATCAGGCGCCAAGGGCGAGGGCCGTTTCAGTCCCGTCACCTGGGACGAAGCGTTCAGAGATATCGCCGCCCGCCTCAAGGCCATTGCCGCGACCGATTCGGCGGCCAGCATCTACCACACCCATTATACCGGCACCTGCGCCATCCTCGGCGGGACCTTTCCGATGCGCTTCTTCAACCGCCTCGGGGCCAGCGAGGTCGATCCCGACACGGTGTGCAACAAGGCCGCCCACGCCGCCCTCGGCTATACCTTCGGTGACAGCCTCACCGGCTTCGATCCCGACACCTTGAAGGATGCCCGCGCTGTTCTGGTGTGGGGCGCCAATCCGTCGGCGGCCGGCCCGCATGTCGACGAGCACTGGCTGGGCAGCGGCGATGCCCCGGTTATCGTCATCGACCCCATCGCTCATGCCACCGCCCGGCGGGCTGATTTGCATTTGCAACTGCGCCCCGGCAGCGACGCGGCGCTGGCCTTCGGGATGCTGCACCTGTCGCTGGCCAGGGGCTTCATCGACGAGGCCCTGCTGGCGAAGGCAACGCTCGGCTGGGACGAGGTTCAAGACGACATTCAAAGCGCCACTCCCGAACGCACCGCCGCCCTCACCGGCCTTCAAGCCGCCGACATCGAGCGCGCCGTTGAGCTCTATGCGCCGGGGCCCTCGCTGATGTGGCTGGGCCAGGGCCTGCAACGCCAGCCCATGGGCGGCAACGCCTATCGCGCCGCCGCCCTGCTCGCGGTCGCCACCGGCAATATCGCCACGCCGGGCGCCGGTGTGCTGTTCCTCAACGGCGCCGGTACCCGCGGTGCGCATCTCGACTACGTGGCCGCCCCGCATCTGGCAAAGGCGGCACCGGCGCCGGTCAGCCAGATGGACCTTGCCGATCACCTGGGCGATGCCGCGCGGACCGCTGCGCTTTTTTGCTGGAACAACAACATCGCCGCCTCCAATCCCGACCAGGCGCGGCTCATCCATGCCCTGAAGCGGGAGGATCTTTTCCATGTCTGCGTCGAGCTGTTCCACACCGACACCACCGCCTTTGCCGATTACGTGCTGCCGGCGGCGAGCTTTCTGGAATACGACGATCTCTTGTTTCCCTATTTCAACAACACCGTGTCGGCGCTCGCCCAGGTGCAGCCGGCGCCGGGCGAGGCGCTGCCCAACGCGGAGATCTTTCGCCGGCTGGCGGGCGCCATGGGGTTCGATGAGCCGGAACTTTTCGAGAGCGACCGCGCCGTCATCGATCACGTGCTGGCCGCCAGCGCTGCCGGCATCGGTTTCGATGTGCTGAAGGAAATCGGCACGAAGAAGGTCTTCGATGTGCCGCGGGTGCAGTTCGCTGACCTCAGGTTCAACACCCCCAGCGGCAAGATCGAGATTGCCAGTGCTGCCGCTGCCGCCGCCGGGTGCTGGCGCTCGCCGCGCCCGCATGCCGATCCGCCAGCCGGGCAGGATCGGGTGCGGGTTCTCTCGCCGGCGTCTGAATGGACCCTCAACTCGTCCTACGGCAACGACCCGCAGATCCGCCGGCGGCTCGGCCGGCAATCGGCGCTGATCAACCCGGACGACGCGGCTGAGCGGCACATCGCGGACGGCCAGACGGTCATCTTGCGCAATGCCACCGGCACCTTGCGGCTCGCCGCGAAGCTGTCGGCGGAAACGCTGCCGGGCGTGGTTGTCGTCCACAAGGGAAACTGGCCGCAGTTCGAAGCGGAAAGCGGCGGCAACGTCAATGTCCTCAACCCGGGGGTGAAGACCGACATGGGCGAAAGTTCCAGCGTGCATGGCATCGAGGCGGAACTTGTGGTGGGCTAGATCCGCCTGCAATCGGGTGGCGACACCCAATTGCAGACAAGCTGATCGATTCTGGGGGTGGAGCATGATGTTTTTCGGAAAAGTGGCGTCCACTTTTCGGCATCACGCTCCGGATTTGCAAACGTCGCGCCGGGACAGTATGGCTTGGCGTCATCGGGACGGCCTGACTTCATCCGAAGGGATCGATCATTGACTGCAATGCGAAACCCCGCCGGCCGCGTGCTGGCCATGACCCTGATGGCCCTGAGCCTTGCGACGCTGCCGCTCGCCGCCGCCCGCGCCGACACCATCTACGACAGCCACATCATCGAGCAGATGACGTTCACGCCGGAGCAGTTGCCCAAGGTGCGCGCCATCCTTTCGCAGACCCGGCAGACCATGCTGGCGATCTTTAACAAATACGGCATCGATCCCCATATGCGGCCCAATTTCGACAAGCTGATGGAGGCCAGTGACGAACTTCAGGCCGTGCAGGCCAACGAAAAGCGCGAGATGAAGGCCATCCTGTCGCGGCAGCAATACAAGTTCTATCTGGGGCTGCTGCAGGTCACCGCGGCGCGCGTCATCAAAGCGACACGCAACGACGAGAACCAATAAGCGGCTTGGAGCATGCCGGGCGAAAAGTGGAAACCACCTTTCGGACAACATCGTGCCCCACATTCAAGGAATCGATCGGCATGCAATTCGGTGCCGGTCAACGCCTTGTTGCGAGGGGTTTGGTGGAGCCAGGCGGAATCGAACCGCCGACCTCTTGAATGCCATTCAAGCGCTCTCCCAACTGAGCTATGGCCCCATCCGGTCCGCTAGGGATATTTGCGTCCAGAAGCGTTGCCGGCGGGTCGTTGCCCGCCGCGCGTCATTGCCCCTGCAGCCTTTCCAAAGGCCGCCGCGAGCGGTGCGGAACCTATTGCGGCGAGGCAGAACAATCAAGCGAAACTTTTGCGCCCGGCGTCGTGGCCGTCAGATTTCCTCGTCCTTGCCCTTACCCCCGACGATGATGTCGGTGACGTTGGCCTCGTCGTCGTCTTCTTCCTCCAGGAAGGTATCGTCATCGTCGTCCGCAATGGCGGTGGCATCATCTTCGACATCAACATCGGCGGCGGCGGCGGCGTCGTCATCGCCCTCCTCTACCTCTTCGAGGCTGATGGTATCGGTATCGGCCACTTCGTCTTCCTCCACCGCGACCTTTTCGCGCGGCGCCGGCGGCGGCGGCGGGGTCGGGGCCTGATCGCCCTTCGACGGCAGGATCACCTCGGCGAAGAACGTCGTGCCGCATTTGGGGCATTCGATGGGCGATTTGTTGAGATCGTAAAAGCGCGCGGCGCAACTGGGGCATGCGCGCTTGGTTCCAAGTTCCGCGTTGACCACCTGGTCTCGTTCCTTCTTGCTAAAAGTATCGGAATTAGCCGGCTTCCATGCCAGAAGCTGCAAGCGCTGTCAAAGCCCCTGCGGGGCTGGCCTTGATGACACGCCCATAGCCCCTATGCTACCACCCGCGCCAGTCTTTAATTCAGCCATCTTCCATGAACACGAGCGCCCCCTTGAACAGCACCGCGCCCCGCCCCTTGCAAAGCCGCCGCTGCGGCGCCCTCAGGGGCAAGGTCGAGGTGCCGGGCGACAAGTCGATCTCGCACCGGGCCTTGATGTTCGGCGCCACCGCGGTGGGCGAGACCGTAATCACCGGCTTGCTGGAGGCAGAGGACGTGATCAACACCGCGCGTGCCATGGCGAGTTTAGGTGCCGCGGTCGAGCGCCATCGCGACGGCACCTGGCATGTGCGCGGCCTGGGCACGGGCGGTCTCACCTCGCCCCATGCGGCAATTGATTTCGGCAACTCGGGCACCGGTTCTCGGCTGGCCGCCGGGCTTGTTGCCACCACGCCGCTGACCGCCCGCTTCACCGGCGATGCCTCTTTGTCGAAGCGACCGATGGGCCGCATCATCGCCCCGCTGGAGCTCATGGGCGCCCGCTTCGAGGCGGCCGAAGGCGGACGCATGCCTTTCACCCTCATCGGGGCGCGCCATCCAGTGCCCATCGTCTATCGCACCCCGGTGGCCTCGGCGCAGGTGAAGTCGGCGGTATTGCTGGCCGGCCTCAATGCACCGGGGCGAACCACGGTGATCGAGAGGCAGGCGACCCGCGACCATACCGAACGCATGCTTGCAGCCTTTGGCGGCGAAATCGCCGTGGAGGAAACACCTGAGGGCCTGGCAATCACCGTCACCGGGCAGCGCGAACTGACCGCTGCCAGCGTCAATGTGCCGGGCGACCCCAGTTCGGCCGCCTTTGCCCTGGTGGCGGCCCTGATCACCGCCGACAGCGAGGTAGTCATCGAAAACGTCCTGCTCAACCCGACACGCACCGGGTTGATCGAGACGCTTCTCGAAATGGGCGGCGACATCGGCATCGACAACCGGCGCTTGAGCGGCGGCGAGGAGACGGGTGACATCCGCGTCCGCTCCAGCCGCTTGAAGGGCATCACAGTGCCAGCCTCGCGGGCACCCTCGATGATCGACGAATATCCGGTGCTGGCGGTGGCGGCGGCGTTTGCGCAAGGCACCACGCGGATGCAGGGGCTGGCGGAATTGCGGGTGAAGGAAAGTGACCGGCTGGCCGCCGTGGCGGCCGGGCTTCAGGCCAACGGCGCAACCGTCGCAAGCGGCGAGGATTGGCTGGAGGTGACCGGATCGATGCCGGCACGGCTGGGTGGCGGCACGGTTGCCACCCATCTCGATCACCGCATCGCCATGGCGTTTCTGATCATGGGGCTGGCGGCCGATGCCGCCGTCACGGTGGACGACAGCGCCATGATCGCCACCAGCTTTCCGGAGTTCACCGCCATCATGCAGGCACTCGGCGCCCCCATGGAATCACCGACATGATCATCGCCGTCGATGGGCCGGCGGCTTCCGGCAAGGGCACGCTGGCGCGGCGGCTGGCCCGGCATTTCGGCCTGGCACATCTCGATACCGGGATCATCTATCGCGCCGTCGGGCTTGCCGTGCTGCAGGCCGGAGAACGGCCGGACAACGAGGCTGCCGCGGTCACCGCCGCGCACCACCTCGATCTCGACAACTTCAGCATCGAGGATCTGCGCTCCGACCGGGCTGGCGAGGTCGCATCGGTGGTGGCAGGCATGCCGGCGGTGCGGCAGGCGGTGCTGGAGGTGCAGCGACGCTTTGCGGCGCGGGCGGGTGGCGCCGTGCTCGACGGCCGCGATATCGGCACCGTGGTGTGCCCCGATGCCGATGTGAAGCTGTTCGTCACGGCATCGCCCGAAGTCAGGGCGCGGCGCCGCCATGCGGAGTTGAAGGCCGCCGGCTTCAATCTCGACTATGACGAGGTATTGGCCGCGCTCATGGCCCGCGACAAGCGAGATATCGAGCGCGCCGTGGCGCCGTTGAGGCCGGCCAGCGATGCGCACTTGCTCGATACCTCCGATTTGGATATAGAAACCGCGTTCCGGGCCGCCATCGATATCGTCGAGCGGCACTTATGAACCGGGGCGCCCCTGCCGATGAGGCGAGGCGCCCTTCATTGCTTGCTGACAGGGAGACGCGTCTGGCCTGGAGCCGCCCTCCGGATGAGCAAGCGTATTTTGTGGTGTATGCCCGCCGCATGCGGCAATTCCAACGACCCGCCGCCCGGCCGGGAGGACCTGCGGAAATTACCGTGGGCCAACCCATCCATTGACCGCTAAAGAGGACTGAATGATCGCCGAGAACTCCCTTAACCCCACCCGCGACGAATTCGCCGCCCTGCTCGATGAATCCTTTTCCAACAAAACCGCCCTCGAAGGCAGTGTCATAAAGGGCAAGGTCACCGCCATCGAGAACGATCTGGCCATTATCGATGTGGGCCTGAAGACAGAAGGCCGCGTGCCCCTGAAGGAATTCGGCATCGGCGGCCAGCCCGCCGGCCTCAAGGTCGGCGACGAGGTCGAGGTCTATCTCGACCGCATCGAGAATGCCATGGGCGAAGCGGTGCTGTCGCGCGACAAGGCCAAGCGCGAGGAGGCATGGGACCGGCTGGAGACCCAGTTCGCCGCCAATGAGCGGGTCGAAGGCGTCATTTTCGGGCGCGTCAAGGGCGGCTTCACCGTCGATCTCGGCGGTGCCGTGGCGTTCCTGCCGGGCAGCCAGGTGGATATTCGCCCGATCCGCGACGTGGGCCCGCTGCTCAACGTCACCCAGCCCTTCCAGATCCTCAAGATGGACAAGCGCCGCGGCAACATCGTGGTGTCGC
>CAZMSA010000174.1:0-7303 GCA_964568825.1 uncultured Rhizobiaceae bacterium
GCGGCGCATGATCGAGCATGCGGATGATCGCCACAGCGGAGGCGAGGCCGTCGTCATAGCCCAGGCCATAGGGCGGGCGCAGGAAATAATGGCCGGATTTCTCGAACCCGGCGATGGCGGAAAGTTCATTGGTGCGCCGCTTCATATAGGAATGGCCGGTCTTCCAGTAATCGACCTTGGCGCCATTGGCGTTGAGCACTGGATCGGTCATGTAAAGTCCGGTAGACTTGACGTCCACCACGAAGGTCGAGCCGGGATGCGCCGCTGACATGTCGCGCGCCAGCATCACCCCCACTTTGTCGGCAAAGATCTCGTTGCCCTCGTCGTCGACCACCCCGCAGCGGTCACCGTCGCCATCAAAGCCCAATGCCAGATCGGCGCCGTGTTCTTTCACCGCCGCCGCCATGGCATGCAACATCTGCATGTCTTCCGGATTGGGATTGTAGTTGGGGAAGGTATGGTCGAGGTCGCAGTCGAGCCGCACGACCTCGCAGCCCAGGGCCTCCAGCACCTGAGGCGCGAAGGCCCCTGCCGTGCCGTTGCCGCAGGCCGCCACCACCTTCAAGTGCCGCGAGATGGGGCCGTCGCGCGTCAGTTGGGCCTCATAGCGCGGTGTCAGGTCGCTGACGTGAACGAGACCGCCGCCCGGGCGCATCTCCCAGGCCCCCGAAAGCACGATCTCCTTCAGCGCCGTCATCTCGTCGGGGCCGAACGTCATCGGCCGCTCGCAGCCCATCTTGACGCCGGTCCAGCCGTTGTCGTTGTGGCTCGCGGTCACCATGGCAACGGCGGGTACATCAAGGTCAAACTGCGCGAAATAGGCCATGGGCGACAGCGCCAAACCGATATCGTGGACGGTACAGCCCGAAGCCATCAAGCCGACGGTGAGTGCCTGTTTGATCGACAGTGAATAGCTGCGGAAATCATGGCCGGTGACCACATGCGGCTTAATCCCGCGGCGATGGAGATAGGTGCCTAGTCCCAGCCCCAGCGCCTCGACGCCGTAGAGGTTGATCTCCTTTTCAAACAGCCAGCGTGCGTCATATTCGCGAAAGCCGGTCGCTTTGACCAGCGGCAGGCGCTCATAGTCGGGCGTGTTGGGTTTGAGGTCGGCACGCGGTTTGGCGAGCATGGAAGTCTCCGGGAGCGGATTTGCAAGGTCATCGCAGGCTAATCGCGATGGCAGGACGATTGGTTAATCGCTGACGGGTTTGCCCCGGTTGGCGGCGAAATTCAACTGCGATCACGCGGTGGGCTGCAACGCTCTCGCAATGTGCCGATGCGGAACCGCGGTTGGCGGCGCCTCAAAGCGCACCGCCGCGCCGGGCGCGGGCCCCGCCTTTGCGGCGCTTGGAGAGAGTGAGATTGCGCACCCGCTCATCAAGGTCTTGCATGATGGCGCGCCGCTCGCTTGCCTCAATGGCCAGCCAGCTAGCGATCTCGCCGCGCGTACGACCGCATCCGATGCAATAGCCGGTCTCGGGGTCGACCACGCAAATCTTGACGCAGGGCGTCTCGATATCGAGGCGTAACGGGGCGTTCATTTCAGCATCCATGGTGACTTCAAACGCATTGTTGGCGCCGCATCGGGACTCTTGCAGTCCCCAAGCGGCATACGGTGGCGCGATTGCGTCACTCCTCCAGCGTCAGTACTCCGTCGTGGATTCCAAACCCCGACAGCCTGGACAGAAAGCTCATGCCGAGCAGCGTCCCCTTGAGTACCCCTTGCGGCATCACAATCGCGTCGACGTCGTAGACCACGATATTGTCGATTTCCACCCTTTTGAGCTTCGTCAGGGCCGCTTTGACCACGCCATTGGCGGTCGAGACAGGAACCGTGTAATCGAGGCTGAAAGGGTGCAGCCCGGCCTTGTCGGCGTCGGCGTAGCTCATGGCGACCATGCTGGCGCCGGTGTCGATGAGCACTGTGACCGGCGTGTAGTCGATCTGGGCGGTGGTGAAGAAATGCCCGTTCGCGCCCGCCTTGATATCCGTGCTGACGGCCATCACCAACATTTGGACCGAGGGCAGCGGGCTGTTCTGCGGCGTCTCGGCTTGTGTCGGCATCACGCTCTCGCGCAGGCGCACCGTACCTGTCTGTACTGGCGTATCCTGCTGCCGGTTGGTTGCCACCGCATGCGGCAAGCTGCCGAATGCGGCCTGATTGATCGTGTTGATATTGAGCGCGATGACGAACATGGCCGCCACGACCGAGCCCCAGATCGCCGCAACCCGCGAGGCTGACCAGGCCGGAGACAAAAGGCCAAGCACCGAAGACAGGGACGCCAAGGACAGCAGCAGCGCCACCTTGGCAAGATCCGCCGTTGCCGAGGCGCCAATACCCAGCATCTGGTCCGGACGCAGGATGAAGACCCCCGCGATGGTCAATAGCGACAAGACTACGCCGAGTGCGCCAGACATGCTCTGTTTCCGTCGATCGTTGCGGATGTTCCGGTGCCACACTAGCAACAGTTTGCAAACGGAGGATGAACGACGGACCTTGTGGCCCGGCCGAGCATCAACCCATGGTGGCGCTGGCCACGACCAGCATGGCCGCTTCGCTGGCAACCTGCACGCTGCCGCACACATCACCAGTCTGGCCATCGATCAGCCAGCGCGACAGGCTCATGATGACCAGTGTGGCGGCGAGGCCGGCCAACGCCACGGCAGTCATGGCCCAAATCGAGGCGAACGGCCACAGAACGGCAACGAAAATGCCCAGGCTGACAGTTGTTGCCTGCACCAGGGTGGCGCGTCCGGGCCGTCCCGCCTCGGCCGATCGTCCCTCGGGCCGCGCCGCCGGCAGGCTTGCGAGCATCGCCACCATGGCGGCGCGTGACAGGCATTGAATGGCGATCATCACGCCGGCAACAAGCCAGCCACTGGCCTGGGCTCCGCTGGCCGCCGCAATCTGGGTGAGGGCCGCCCAGCGGATGATGAAGGCCAGCACCAGGGCAATGACGCCATAGCTGCCGATGCGACTGTCGCGCATGATCGCCAGGCGCTGCCGGGCGTCATGACCGCCCCCGAAGCCATCCGCAGTATCGGCCAGCCCGTCCTCGTGCAGGCCTCCGGTCACCAAGATCAGTGCGCCCAACGCAACGGCAACGGCAACGTTCTCCGGCACTCCGAGCGCATGCAAGCAGCCATAAACCGCCGCCCCCGCCGCCCCGATAAGGGCGCCGGCAGGACCGAAGGCTCGCGCCGCCGCCGCCAGGGGCGGAAAACTTCCCGCCGATATGGTGATTGGCAGGCGCGTCAGGAAGACGATCGAGGCTTTGAGATCGATGAGCCACTGTCCGGCATCGCCAGCCGGGTGGTCGGTTTTTTCGCCTGCTTCACTTTTTCCCACCCCGTCGCCCATCGTCGTCCCTATCGGGTTGCGCCCCCAGCCGCTAAGAGGGGCATCGACCTGTTCCCGATAGACCCGGAGAGAATGATGAACAAGCCCCCAAGCGGCCGCCCGTTCGATGATATCCGCGCCCTCATCGCTGATCTGCCGGGCCCCAATGAGACCGCCATCGCCGCCGTGCGCCAGCGCGATGGTACCCTGACCAAGCCGCCCGGCGCCCTGGGACGGCTGGAGGAGATTGCCGAATGGCTCGCTGCCTGGCAGGGCCGCCATCCACCGCGCATCGAACTACCACTGGTGGCGGTGTTCGCCGGCAATCACGGGGTCGTGGCGCAAGGGGTCGCCGCCTATCCCCAGGCCGTGACCGCCCAGATGGTCGCCAATTTTCGCGCCGGCGGTGCGGCGATCAACCAGATATGCAACGTCGCCGACGCAACACTGAAGGTTTTCGAATTGGCGCTCGAGATGCCGACCAAGGACATCACCGCCGAGCCGGCCATGGCCGAGGACGAATGCGCCGCCACCATCGCTTATGGCATGGAGGCGGTGGCCGAGCCGTGCGATCTTCTGTGTATCGGTGAAATGGGTATCGGTAATACTACCATCGCCGCGGCCATCGGCCATGCGCTCTATGGCGGCAAACCGGCCGACTGGGTCGGCCCGGGTACCGGCGTGGACAAGGCCGGGCTTGACCGCAAGGCTGACGCTGTCGGCCGCGCCATCGCCCTGCACAAGGCCCACCTGGGCGATCCCATGGAAGTGCTGAGACGGCTGGGCGGCCGCGAGATCGCTGCCATGGTCGGCGCCATCGTCGCGGCCCGTGTCCGCCACGTACCGGTGCTGGTCGATGGCTATGTGGCAACCTCTGCCGCTGCCATCGTGCATGCCATGGCGCCCGGCACTATCGACCACTGTCTTTGCGCCCACCGCTCGGCCGAACCGTCGCATGCGATGATGCTTGAGCGCATCGGCAAGGCACCGCTGCTTGATCTCGGCATGCGCCTCGGCGAAGGCACGGGGGCGGGCCTCGCCATCATGCTGGCACGCGCTGCCTGCGAACTGCATTCAGGCATGGCCAGCTTCGCCGAGGCCGGCGTGAGTGACCGGGAGGACTAAGCAACGGGGGCGGAGATAACGCTACTCCGCCGCCTGCTTCACCGCCGGGGCTGCGGCGCGCACATCGGCGTCCACATGAGTCTCGAACTTGGTGAAGTTGGCAACGAACATCTCGACCAGTTTCTTCGCCTCGGCGTCGTAGTCGGCCTTGTCCTTCCACGTCTGGCGCGGATTGAGGATGACGCTGTCCACGCCCGGCACCTCGGTGGGCACCTCGAAGCCGAAGAATGGATCGATGCGCATGGGGGCTGAATTGAGGCTGCCGTCGAGCGCCCCGGCCAGCAGGGCCCGGGTCACCTTGATCGGCATGCGGTGACCCTTGCCGTAGCGCCCGCTCGTCCAGCCGGTGTTCACCAGCCAGCAATTGACGCCGTGACGGGCGACCTTTTCCTTTATCAGGTTGCCGTAAACGCTCGGATGCCGTGGCATAAAGGGCGCGCCGAAACAGGTCGAAAACGTCGCCTGGGTGCCTTTGACGCCCTTTTCGGTGCCCGCCACCTTGGCGGTATAGCCCGATAGGAAATGATACATCGCCTGGGCCGGCGAAAGCCGGGCAATCGGCGGCATGACGCCGGAGGCATCCGCCGTCAGCATGATGATGTTGCGCGGATGACCTGCCATGCCGGTCTCCGATGCATTGGGGATGAAATGCATGGGATAGGCCACGCGCCCGTTCTCGGTGAGCGAGGCGTCATCGAAATCGGGCACCCGTGTCTCGGGATCGATCAGGACATTTTCCAGCACCGAACCCCAGCGCTGGGTAGTTGAATAGATTTCCGGCTCGGCTTCGGCCGACAGGCGGATGGTCTTGGCGTAGCACCCGCCTTCGAAATTGAAGATGCCGTTGTCGGCCCAGCCATGCTCGTCGTCGCCGATCAGGGTGCGGCGCGCATCCGAGGAAAGGGTCGTCTTGCCGGTGCCCGACAACCCGAAGAACAGCGCCGACATGCCATTGGCATCGGCATTGGCCGAACAGTGCATGGGGAGGATGCCCTTGGCGGGCAGGAAGTAGTTGAGGGTGCCGAACACCGACTTCTTGATCTCGCCGGCATATTCGCTGGAGCCGATGAGCACCAGACGCTCGGCAAGATCAGACGCGATGACCGTATTCGAACGCACCCCGTGTCGGGCCGGATCGGCCCTGAAGCTCGGCATGTTGACAATATGAAGTTCAGGCTCAAACGCGGCCACCTCTTCGGCAGACGGCCGACGCAGCAGGTAGCGGATGAACAGCGCATGCCAGGCCAGCTCGGCGACCACCCTGACAGCAATGCGATGGCTGGGGTCGGCACCGCCGTAGAGGTCCTGAACGAATAGTTCACGGCCGCCGGCGTGGGCGAGAATATCCGCTTTGAGAGTTGCGAAATGCGCCGGCGTCACGGCCTTGTTGTTGTCCCACCAGATCGAGTCCTCGGTGGTTGCGTCGCGCACGATGAACTTGTCTTGAGCAGAGCGGCCAGTATGCACCCCGGTGGTGACCGCCAGCGGACCGTTGGCGGCGACCAGCCCTTCGCCGCGACGGATGGCGGCTTCGTAGAGTTGCACTTCGTTGAGATTGTAGTGGATCGGGTGGTTGGCGGTGAGGCCCGTCGCCTCGAAGGGACGCTTCTGATTGAAACGGCCTTTGTGAACTGACATTCCCTGTTCCTCCGGCTTGCGGCCTTCCCGCAACCTGTCACGGCAATGACCCCCTGCATCGAGGAGCCTGCGGTCAACATTTTTCCAACAGCTGCCGCTCGAATGTGGCATCGCTGGCCGGCGCGAATCGGGATGTATGGCCTTTCAACGGCCTACCGGCTGGCGCGACGAATGCGCATCGCTCGTAAAGAATACCACCGCAGGACGCAACCCGGCACCACAAGAAAGTTCACGGGGTGAAAAGTCGCATTTAGTCTGCCAACCGTAACCGCCGGGTGATGGTGGCCAGTTCATGGCGAAGTTCGGCGCCGTCCTTGAGAATGTGCTCGAAATCAAAACGCCGGCGCTCATTATCGCTGGCGATGTCGATGCCCTCGGCGTCGACGGCCACGGCCTGGACCTGCGGCGAAGGTTGCCCGCCGCAGGCCTGCCACAACAGCGCAACGGCATCATCATGGTCCGCATTCATGTGTTCGACGGCGCTCTTTTCGATACCTGCAAACAGCACGGCATGTTTGGCATTGATCAGCATGTCGGCGCCTGAAAACGTTCGGATACGGCCAAATCCCGCCACCACATGCACGGTTTCCGGTGTCATGCGCCAGTAACTGAAGTCGGCAAAGCCGGCGAATTCGGCCGCTGCCGGATGCAGCGCCAGATAGCGCCGTGCGACGCCGTCCTCGGCGATCTGTTCAAAACCCCCGATCAGTGTGGCGCGGGCACTTTCCAGACGGTCGCGTGCCGGCGCCGGGTCGGCGATCAACAGCGAGGCGCGTTCGTCGTGCATCAGGTTGCGGGTATGCCAGGCCAGCCGCGAAATCAGAATGATCGGCCGCCCGGCCTGATCGCAGGCGACATTCACCAACGAAGCATAAGGTGCGCCCTCTGCTGTGAGGGTCGCCAGACAGCCGCTTGCGGCATGGCGCAACAGACGCCGGACCGCAGATGCACTGGTGATTTCGGTCTCTTTATCGCTATTCATCCGCCTTGCCCTTGAAACAGTCTGCCACGATTACCACATTTCTGCCATAATTGACCGTCGGCGTAACGGCTGCATGGCGCTTGTTCCGCCACATTTTACGCTAACTCACCCGTTAGAGCGCGCAAAGGTCTCAACCGAAATGGGGAAAAAAATGCCGAAAATCGCGCTCGTTGACGACGACCGCAACATTCTCGCTTCGGTGAGCATGGCGCTGG
>CAZMSA010000175.1:0-7289 GCA_964568825.1 uncultured Rhizobiaceae bacterium
CCTTCCTCCAGCACATAGCCCTCGGCAAAAAAGCCGTTCCACTCGACCTCCGGCGGGTTGTTGGCCAGGAACGGGCTTTTTCGCGCGGCATCGCGCACCGCGGCTTCGATCTCGTTTGCCGCATCGCGCGGGTTCCACCCCGGATAGATGGCGATGCGACAGTCGAACGAGCACCACGCCGGCACCGACGAGGCCCAGTCGCCGCCGGCGATCTTTCCCACGTTGAAGTTGATCGGGTGATCGAGGGCCTCGAAATGCTGCATGCCGGCTTTGCGGGTGTTCCAATCGGCCTCCAGTTGGCGCAACGCCTGGATCACCCCAAAGCACGCCTCGATGGCATTGGCGCCGGCGCCGGCATCGCGCACATGCACAGGCGCCCCCTTCACATGCACGCGGAACCACAAGACGCCGGTGTTGGCCCTCACCAGCTTGTCGTCTTCGGGCTCGGGGATGATCGCCGCCTCGGCCCGGTAGCCGCGCACCAGGCACGACAGGGCGCCGTTGCCGGTGCATTCCTCCTCCGTCACCGATTGCACATGCACGCGCGCGGCGGGCTGCAGCCCGAGCGATTTCAGCGCATCGAGCCCAAAAAGATTGGCAGCCAGCCCCGCCTTCATGTCGGCGCCGCCGCGACCGTACAGCCAGTCGCCGTCGCGGTGCGGCTCGAACGGTGGGCGCGACCACATGTCGAGCGGGCCCACCGGCACCACGTCCACATGACCGTTGAGGATCAGCGACCGGCCCTTTTCGGTGCGCGGGCGATGGGTCCCGACCACGTTGATAGCGTTGGTGTAGTCGACCTTCACCGGCGAAAAGCCGGGATGGCTCACGATATCGGCCACATCGATCGACCAGCGGTCCATGGCGAGGCCACGGCGCTGCATGGCGGTGAAGACAAAGTCCTGCGCCGTGTGCTCCTGGCCGCGCAGCGAAGGAAAGCGGATGAGGTCCTGGGTGAAGGCAACCTGAGCCTCGAAGTTGGCCTCCACGGCGGCAAGAATTTCATCGGCAAGCCTGAATTCGACCATCGCGCAGTGTCCTTTCAACAGTCCTTGAGGCGGATTTGCCATGAACAGGTGAGGTGAGGCAAGCAGGTCATCACCTGAAAAAGCTTGCAATTTTTGCTTTTCTGCTTATGTATGAGGTCCATGATGTGCAGAAATTTGGAGGCCGCACATCCTCGGAGTTTGGCTAAGTCGCCCGTGCCTGATGGCTACACGATCTTTTCCCGGACAATCTGAGACCTGCCTGAAGGCGCCGTTCGCGTCGCTTTTCGGCGTATTCCAAGCCAGCTAAGGGAAAGGACTCCCCATGCGCTACACCGGCACGGTTAAATTCTTCAATCACGCACGCGGTTTCGGCTTCATTCAGCCCGAAGACGGCGGCAAGGACATGTTCGTGCACGCCACCGCGCTTGAGCGTTCCGGCATCGCTTCGATCAACGAGGGCGACAAGGTCACCTTCGAGGTCGAGGACGATCGTCGCGGCCGCGGCAAGCAGGCGACCAACATCCAGATGGCCTGAAGGTCCTGCGACAAGCAGACCCGACACCAGCAGTGATCGACCGCCGGGCTCAGGGTTTCGACCCGGTTCCCGGCGGATTGGAATTTTGAAATCTGTCATATTCCTGTTACGGCCGCCTGATTTCATAGCGGCTGATGAAATTTCCAGACGACCGCCCCGCACAGACGTGGGCTCCCATACCAAGCAACAAGAAGAAAGAGCATTAGAAATGCATTTCGGTACAGTAAAGACGTTCGACCCGGTGAGACAGACCGGCATCATCATCCCCGAGGCGGGCCACCGGCCCATCCGCATCGACTGCGACGCGGTCACCCGCGCCGGTCTCGGCCAGATCGCCGAAGGCCAGCGCCTCGGCTTCAGCGTGGCCAAAAGCCGCCGCGGCGCCCGCGCCGTCGACCTGTGGGCCACCTGGTCGGGCCGCTAATTCTCATCGAACCCATAAAGGCCGTGCCGTCCTTCAGAGCATGCTGTGCGAAAAGTGGATGTCACTTTTCGGATAACATCATGCTCAAGATTCAAGATATTGGACCTGATCTAGCCAGCGCGCGCCTCAAACAGGCTGGTCTCCTGGGGAATGACAAGCCCCTCGCCCTGCGCGTAGGGCTGAAGCAAGGCAGTCGCATCGGCGACGATACGTTCCTGCACGGCGGGGGCTTCCTTCGAGAAGGGGGTGCCCGCCGGGCTGCCGATAATCTCGCGCGGCAGCGATTGCGCGGCCGGGCCCAGGCGGCGGTCGATGGTGATCTTCGAAACTTCGGCATCGATGAAGCCGGCCCCGGCGATCAGCCGGCCGATGAGTTCGGCATCGCAGAAGGCGAACGGCGAAAGCGCCACCTTTGCGGCGTCGTCACCGATGTGCTGGCGGATGGCTTCAGAGATCGCTACGAACAGCGGGCTTGGCTTCGACCACACCGTGAGCGCCAGCCGGCCGCCCGGCGCCAGCACGCGGAGGATTTCGGCAAGCGCCGCCGGTTTGTCGGGAAAGAACTGCAGGCCCTGCTGGCAGATGGCCATATCGAATGCGCCATCCGTGAAGGGCAGGGCGGCAACGTCCGAAAGGTGCCAGTCGATGCCATAGCGCTGCGTCTCGGCAAGCGCTCGCGCCACCTCCAGCATGGGTCGGCTGAGATCGGCGCCGGCCACCACCCCGCCCGGCATCACCATGGGTGCCGCGAGCCGCGCCACGATGCCGGTGCCACAGGCGATGTCGATCACCCGATCGCCGGGCTTGAGCGCCAGCCGCGCCAGCACCGCCTCGGCCAGCGGTCGAAACATGTTCGGCACCTTCTGCGCCTCGTAGACGGAGGCCGCATTAGTGCCGAGCTGGAAGCGTTCGATTGACATTATTGTTTCTCCCGTTGCCTGCGAAAAGCCGTGAGCATACCTGATCGCGAAGTCAAGGTTGTACCAGTCGCATCGCGCCATGACCCAGCCTCTTTTTTGCAGTTGCGAATATTTGACCTCTCGCCTGGCGCGGCATGGAGCCGTAGGGTGCGCGTCGGCGGGCGCCTGGGGCGTCTGCCGGTGCGGAAACAAACCCTGGAGGCTTTGAAGTGGTAACGAGCGTAAAGGACCTGATGGCGGCCGCCAACGCGGCGGTGCCGAAGATCTCCCCGGCCGAGGCCAAGACGGCGATGGCCAACCCCGATACCCTGGTGGTCGACGTCCGCGACGCTCCCGAACTGGAGACCAGCGGCAAGGTGAAGGGCGCGCTGCACGTGTCGCGCGGCATGCTGGAGTTTCGCGCCGACCCCGCCTCGCCCTACCACAACGCGGCGTTTTCACCGGACAAGACCATCATCATTTATTGCGCCTCGGGCGGGCGCGCGGCGCTGGCCGGCAAGCGGCTCAAGGAAATGGGCTATCAAAAGGTGCACAATCTTGGCGGCTTCAAGGATTGGGTCGAAAGCGGCGGCAACGTCGAACGGCCCATGGACCCGGGCATGAAGCCCTAGAATCCGAACCCTAGTCGGGCAAGTGCACCGCGCCATCTTCGGCATGGGAATCGAGGCTTGTGATGGGTGGCCTGTGCCTCGATACTGGCCGCTATCGCCAACCCGACCCCCAGAGGACTTGCCGCCGCCCATGCTTCCCGAACGCCTAGTCAGCGGATATCTGAATTTCCGCAGCGGCCGCTACGGTGCGGCGAAGGAACGCTATCTCAAACTCGCCGACCAGGGCCAGCACCCGCGCGTCATGGTGATCGCCTGCTGCGATTCGCGCGCCGCCCCGGAAATGGTGTTCGATGCCGATCCGGGTGAGCTTTTCGTGGTCAGGAACGTCGCCAACCTGGTGCCGCCGTATGCGCCGGACGGGCGCCATCATTCCACCTCCGCGGCGCTGGAATTTGCCGTCCTGTCGCTGAAGGTCGAACACGTTGTGGTCATGGGCCACGGCCGCTGCGGCGGCATAGCCGCGCTGATCACGCCCGCCCAACCCCTGTCGAGCGGCGATTTCATCGGCCAGTGGATGTCGACGGTTCGCGATATTGTGGGCGAGGCCGGAGATGGCAGCGGCCACACCCACACTGCAGTGGAGCGCGCCGCGGTGGAACATTCCCTCGCCAATCTCAGAACCTTCCCGTGGATCCGCTCGCGCGAGACCCGCAGCGAGCTTCACCTGCACGGCGCCTGGTACGACATCGGGCTGGGCGAACTGCATGTGCTCGACCAGACCGACCATAGCTGGTCGATGCTGGGTTGAGGCACACCGGGGCATCGCTCGGTCCGAGCGTGCTGATGGCGTGGCGGCATGGACCCCGTGATCAAGTCACGGGGTGACGGGGGTTAGGGGAATAAGCATAGTCTCAACCGTCATGCCGGTACTTGATACCGGCATCCATTCCGCTGGCGCTGCGACGTGCCGCGAGGTTGGCGGCATGGACCCCGTGATCAAGTCCCGGGGTGACGGATTGAGGCAGGCGGCGATCGCTACGTTCCCTCAGGCCGCGTCGCGTCGAAGCGGCAGGGTGATGCAGCGGATGGCGCCGCCCCAGAAGCCGATCTGGTCGCAAGGGGTGGGCACCGGCTCGATGCCGCGCCGTCCCAGTTCGTCCATCACCCGGTTGAAGCGCGGATCGATCATGTAGTGGCGTTCATCGAGGGAGACCCCGACGGTGGCGTGATGCAGCATTTCCTCTTCGGTGATCTCGATCACCTCCCAGCCCTTGAGGGGTGCCGGCAAACCTTCGGCAAGCGCCGGCATGTAGGCCATGAGGAGGCCGGGGCGTAACAGGCACATGATGCCCAGCGCATGCAGGATCGGCCCCTTGATGGGGACGGCATGAACCCGGTAGCCCCAGCACTCGATATAGCGCTTGAGCCAGGAGAGCCCGGCGGCGTTCGAGCACAGTTCGCCCTGGCCCACCATGATGTCGGCCCCGTTGATCAAGATGTCGCCGCCTTCCAGGAACGGTCCCGGCCCTTCGCCCGACGGCGTCCACGGCACGGATTGCGGCATGGCGACATAACGCGCTTCGGGGTCCGCCTCGATCATCGGCAGGATCAGGTCGCGCAATGGAAAAACTTCCTTGCGGCGATAGGCGCGGCGGATGGAGATTTCCATGTAGTGCTTGCCGACGACATAGACCGGATCGGCCGGATAGAGCTGCGAGTGGCCCTGCTGCAGGGCATCCAGATAGCCGCGCTCCTCGGCCGTGAAGGGCCGCGGGCGATGCACCTTGACGCCGAAAGCCTCATAAGTCGCCGCCACTCCCTCGATCTGCTCGACGGTGCGCTCGTATCGCTCCGGGAAGCTTTTGGCAACGTCGAGCGGGCGGTTGCCGTTGGCGAGGAGGGCCGAGCGCAATTCGTCGTTGTAGTGCGACAGGTCCTTGCCGAAGGGCGGCAGGTGCAAGCCTTCTGCGGTGCCCACCACCACCTCGCGCAAGGGTTCGAATTCGCTGTCGGTCCCGAAACTTTCGTTCATACCCTCTCCCTTTCCGGCGCCACGCAGACGCTCGATTATGGCAGCCGCGCCGTGCGGCGCAAGGCCGGCGGCGGCGACATTTCCGACAGCGCCAGCTGCAGTTCGCGCAACAGCTTTTTCAGCATCGCCTGGCGGAAGGCGCCGTAGTCGAGCGCCGGTTCAACGAAGGCATGCGGGCCGGCGATGACGTTGGCGCGGTAATAAAGGGCAAGGTTGGCATCGTCGGTGAGAATGGCAAGCCCGTTGATGGTGATGCCAGCGGCGAGCGCTGCGGCGCGCACCAGGGCGGGCTCCGGCCCGGCATTGCTGCGGCCGTCGCCGGAGATGTCGATACGGCTGGCGTCGCCGTCATAGCCGTTGTCGGCGAGGAAATGCATGGCTTGTGCCATGGCCGAGCCGATGGCGGTGAGATAGCCAACGTTATCCCTCTTCACCTTGTCGATTTCATCGGCGAGGGCTTGAATGTCGGCCTTGGTGCGCAATACCCGCCATGGCACCGCCGGGGTATCCTGCGGCACCCCCGCCCACAGGAACAGCGCGAACGCCACCCCCTTGTCATGCGAAAGGATGGCGCTGACGACCTCGGGGTTCCTGAGGGCGGCGGAGATGCCGCGCATCTGCAGGGAAAACTCGGCATCGTTCACTGACAACGAGCAGTCGATGCCCAGCACCAGTTCGATCGATACCGGTTCGCCCGCCATCGCCGGCCGCGCGGCGAGGACGGCGATCAACATGAAAAGGGCGGCGGCAAGGAGCTTCAACGGGTGTCACCGGCAGCGGCAAGGGCGGTGGCCGGCGGCAGATCCGACACGACGGGCAGGATTTCGCGCAACAGCTTGCGGTGGATCATTTCGGCATAGTCCTTATAGTCGTGCGCCCGCTCGACGAAGGCATCCGGCCCCAGGATCACGTTGTCGCGATAGTACTCGGCGAGCTTGTCGTCGTCGGTTTCGATCGCCAAACCGTTGACCGTCACTCCCGCCGCTGCCAGCCGGGGACGCACCTGATCGGGCCACGGCGCGCGGTTGTTGCGCCCGTCGCCCGATACAACGATCACCCGCCGCGCCCCGGCGAAATTGTTGGTCTGAAGCAGCGCCAGCGAAGCCAACAGCCCTGCTCCGATGCTGGTGTAGCTGGAATCTGCGACCCGCCGAATACGGGTGGCAAGGAAGGCAAAGGCGCGCGACGAGCGGGCATCCACAAGCTGCTGGAAGGACAGCGCCACGCCGGTACTGTCAGCCTCCGACCATTCCAGTATCGCCACCGCGATGCCGCCGGGACCCGCCTCGCGGATGGCCGCAATGATATCGGGATGGCGAAAGGCTGCGGCAATGCCGTTGATCTGCAGGGCGAACTCGTCGGAATCGACGCTGGCCGAGACATCGAGCGCCAGTACCAGTTCCAGCGCCACCGAGGTGCGCATCTGCGCAACCGCATCGCCCGCCGGCGCCATCAGCGCCAGTAATGCTGCCAAACCCAGTGTTGCGCGAAGAACCGAGCGTCGGCTTGCCATGCGACAATCATAGCGCTTCGCTCAGGCGTCGTCATCGCGCCGTTTCAGTCGCTTTCGCCGGAAAATCCGGGGCCAAATTTTTGCGCTGTGTCCATGGGATAGTGGAACGAGGCATAGCGCAGCACTACCACCGCCACGGCCAGCATCAAGATGGCACCCGCCAGCATCAGTACCGGCCAGCCCGTCTGGTGCTCGACGTTGACGATGTCGATGAGATGGCGCGTCACCGCCGTGATACCCACATAGATGAGAAACCGCACCGGCATGTGGTTGGTCTTGAAGTAGATGCCGACCATGGCGCCGATTTCCAGGTAGATGAAGAGCA
>CAZMSA010000176.1:0-7268 GCA_964568825.1 uncultured Rhizobiaceae bacterium
AGGGTCGAAAAGGCCCGCACCAGCGTCTCCCGGCGGTCGAGGTTTAGGGTATTTGTTTCGCGAAGGGAATGCCCGATGCCGGCATGGGCCTCGGCCCAGCGTTGCGCCAGGCGGGAGTGGCCGGCCTTTGCCTCGGTGACGCCGCGGCGGGCCACCCAATCGCTCATCAGGCTGGCGAAGAGATGATAGTCCCTGAGGCTGACGCGCCCGCCCAGACTGGTGGCAATGGCAACGAGCTGTTCGGTGTCGTGGTGGCGCGCCGAGGCCATGGCGGCCTCGAATGCCGAAAAGGCCTTGGCGGCCTCGGAACCTGCAAGCTCCAGCGCCCTGCCCGGACTGCCGCCACTCAAGGCAATGGCGCTATCGATCGCCTTGCCGGCTCGCTTCTTCCCGCCGTCCGGCAGGCCCGACAGCACCTCCTCGACCTCGCCGGTGGTGAGCGCTGGCAGGTCGAGCCGCCGGCAGCGCGAACGGATGGTGGCAAGCAGGCGTCCGGGCGAGTGGGCGACGATGAGGAACACGGCGCGCTGCGGCGGCTCCTCGATGACCTTCAAGAGCGCGTTGGCGGAATTGGGATTGAGATCGTCCGCGGCATCGACAATGGCCACCCGCCAGCCGCCGCCTACCGCGGTGCGGGCGAAGAATTCGGTGGTCTTGCGCGCCTCGTCGACGCCGATCTCGGCGCGCACCACTTTCTTCTTCAGATCGTAGGAAGGCTCGATCACCAGCAGGTCTGGAAGGCTTCGTGCCGCCATGTGGCGGAAGGCCTGCTGATCCTCGCCCACCGCCAGATCGCGCGGCAGGCCGGCACCGGTGGGAGGCGGGACGGGATGGGCGAAGACAAAGCGGGCAAAGCGGTAGGCAAGCGTCGCCTTGCCGCTGCCCCTCGCCCCACTGATCAGCCAGGCATGATGCAGCTTGCCCGATGCCCAGCCGGCGATCATCGCAGCTTCCGCCTCGCCATGGCCGATGAGCCGCGGATTGAGGCGCGGATGCAGTTTCGTCTCACGTGGATCGGGATCGTCGCTCATGTCGTGAAGGCGATATCAGCGTGAAAGGCGCGGCGCAACCGCCATCCACACGGCCGTGGCGACGTCGACGGCGGGATCGGCAGCATCGATGATGACGCAGCGCCCAGTATCGGATGCCGCGATATCGAGGAAGGCTTGTCTGAGCCGTCGGTGGAAGCCGATGCCCTTTTTCTCGTAGCGATCCTCAACCCCCTCGCCCGCCCGGGCTTTCGCCCGTGCCAGGCCGATTTGCGGGTCGAGGTCGAAGATCAGCGTCAGGTCGGGGCGGCTCGCGCCCACCACCGAAGCTTCAAGGTCATCGATCAGCCTTGCATCGAGGCCGCCGGCGAGGCCCTGGTAGGCGCGGGTCGAATCCATGAAGCGGTCGCACACCACCACGGCACCGCGCGCCAGCGCCGGGCGGATAGTCTGGTTGAGATGGACATCGCGGGCGGCGTAATTGAGCAGCGCCTCGGCCGTTACCGACCAGCGCTCAGGCTCACCGCTCACCAGAAGCTTTCGGATATCCTCAGCCGCCGGTGCCCCGCCCGGCTCGCGGGTCAGCACCACGTCCATGCCTTCAGCTTGAAGCCGTTCGGCAAGGCGGCGGGTTTGCGTCGACTTGCCGGTCCCCTCCCCGCCCTCGAAGGTGATGAACAGCCCCCGGGTCATCGGCTGCTAGCCGCCGAAGGCGTAATAGAGCAGACTGTCGAGCGCCCGGCGCCACATCTTGTCGCTCGGCGCGATATTTTCAGCGGTATAGATCGGCATCTGGTCAACGATGCGCTTACCGATCCGGAAGCGCAATACACCAACCCTGGCGCCAGCGGCGACCGGTGCCCTCAGCGGCCCCTTGTAGACAATATCGGCGTTAGCGCTGGCGCGTTCGGCATCCGACAGCATGAAGTTGACGTTCTGGCGCGTCACCAGCGGCACGAAGGACTTGGTGCCGCCCCATACCCGCGCCGATCCAACGGTCTGGCCGGCGGCGAACAGTTCGACCGAGCGGAATTGCCTAAAACCCCAGTCGAGCAATTTCTGCGCCTCAGTGGCGCGCGCCTTGGCGGTCTTCAGGCCGTTGATCACCACGATCAACCGCCGGCCGTCGCGCTTGGCGGTGCCGATGAGCCCATAGCCCGACTCCGAGGTGTGACCGGTCTTGACGCCGTCGGCGCCGGGATAGGTGCCGAGGAGCGGATTGCGGTTCTGCTGGGTGATGTGGTTCCAGGTGAACTCGCGTTCCTTGTAATATTTGAAATATTCGGGGAACACCTCGATGAGGTAGCGCGTCAGCATGGCCAGTTCACGCGCCGTGGTCACATGCCCCTTTTCCGGCAAGCCGGTCGAGTTCTTGAAGGTGGTCTTTGTCAGGCCAAGCTCGCGCACCCGCTTGGTCATCATGTCGGCAAAGGCGCTCTCGGTGCCGGCGATGCCCTCGGCGATGGCGATGCAGGCATCATTCGCCGACTGCACGATGACGCCCTGCATCAGGTCGGAGAGCTTGACCCGCGAATTGAGCTCGGCATACATCGTCGAACCGCCCGACTTCGCGCCGCCGCGCCGCCATGCATCCTCGGTGATGAGGAACGTGTCGTCGGGCTTGAGGCGGCCCGAGCGCAACCGCTCGTAGACCATCAGCATGGTCATTATCTTGCTCATGGACGCCGGTGCCATGAGCTCGTCGGCGTTCTTTTCCGCAAACACCTTTCCGGTGCGCGAGTCCATGAGGATCATGTAGTCGGCGGCGGTCTCGAAGTTCGGTTGGGAATCGGCGTGCGCCGGCAGGATGAAAGCGATCATCAGGCAGACGATGGTGCCCACGAGCGCTCCCCGGCAGTTCGTCAGTATTCGGAGTATCACCGAGTTCGAGTAACTGTTTCGACAGGCGAACTTCATGCCAACGGTACGCTTACATCGTTGCTGCGCCATGTGATGGCAGGCTAAAGGTGGCGCTGCCCAACTTCAACCTACAAGCCGCTGGAGCGGCACATTTGTTGATGACATGCTTAATTGCCATGCGGTTGTCATATCTTCGGTCGCTTGTGTGACGAATCTGTGTTGCCGAATCGGCAATTCCGGAAAATTGTGGCGTATTGGCGAGCCCGGCCCTGACTTCTCGCTATTGGCATGGCCGGTGGATGTCGACGGTTAGTCGTCCCAAGCGTTTCCCGGGAAACAGATGGAGATCGTACTATGGCCAAAACGCCAGCCAAGTCGGCTGCAAAACCTGCCAGCAAAAAGGCACCGGCGAAGAAAGCTGCTGTTGCCAAGAAGCCTGCAGTGAAAGCCGCTGCCAAGAAAGCACCAGCCAAGAAAGCTGTTGCCAAGAAGGCGCCAGCCAAGAAGGCCGCTGCCGCCAAGAAGCCTGCGGTGAAAGCCGCTGCCAAGAAAGCACCAGCCAAGAAAGCTGTTGCCAAGAAGGCGCCAGCCAAGAAGGCCGCTGCCGCCAAGAAGCCTGCCGCCAGAAAGGCCCCGGCCAAGAAAGCGGCCGTTGCCAAGAAACCTGCGGCCAAGAAGGCGGCTGGCAGGAAGTAGCAAGCCCGGACCGCGGTCCGGAGCTTTATATCCAGGAGGCCCCTGCCATAGCGGCGGGGGCCTTCTCTCGTTGCGGCGTCAAGATTTGGGTCACGACTTGCGCGCCCGGCCCAGCAATTGGGTGGCCGCCAGCAGTCCCGACGAGATGACGATCATGATGGTCGATATGGAGGCGATCGTCGGGTCGATCTGGTCGCGCAGGGCGTTGAACATGTTGCGGGTCAGCGTCGAGTTCTGGGCGCCCGACACAAACAGGGCGATGATCACCTCATCGAACGAGGTGAGGAACGCCAGCAACGCGCTGGTGAGGACGGCGAACCTGATCTGCGGCAGCGTCACCATCAAGAAAGCCTTGAAGCGATTGGCCCCCAGGCTGCGCGCCGCCATCTCCTGGTTGAGGTCGAAACTCTTCAGGGCCGAGGATACAACGACCACCACCAGCGGAATGGCGAGGATGGAATGGGCCAGCACCAGGCCGGTCAGGGTGTTGACCATGCCGATCTTCGCATAGACGTAGAACACCCCGATGGCGACCAGGATGACCGGCACGATGATCGGCGTCACCAGGATGAGGAAGACGATGCCCGCCACCTTCATCCGCGAGGCATAAAGTCCGTAAGCCGCCATGGTGCCGAGCGGCGTCGCCACCAGCATGGTGAGGCTTGCGGCCTTCAGCGAAGTGGCCGTCGCCAGCATCCAGGCGGGCGATGAAAGGTAATGCTCGTACCAGCGTAGCGACCAGTGGCGCGGCGGGAATTCCAGATACTGCGACTGGGAGAATGACATCGGGATGACGATGACGGTGGGCGCCAACAGGAACACCATCACAAGGATGGCGAAGCCGTACAGCCACAGGCGATGCTTGTGGGTGATCTGGGTTTCCGACGCCGGTTGGTCGAGCCATCTCATCGCCCGTGCCCGCCCCCGATGATCTGGTCGAAACGTACGAACTTCGAGGCGACGACGAGGATGGCCATGGTCACCACCAGCAACACCACACCCAGCGCGCTTGCCGCGCCCCAGTTGAAGAACAGCTCGATATTGGAAGCAATCTGCATGGAGACCATCACCACCTTGCCGCCGCCGAGGATGGCCGGGGTGACGAAGAATCCAAGGCACAAGACGAAGACGATGAGGCTGCCGGCGAATACACCGGGCAGCGACAACGGCAGGAACACCTGCCAGAAGGCCTGGGTGGGCGTGGCGCCGAGATTGGCGGCGGCCTTGACGAAGTCGCGGTCGATGGCGCGCATCGAGCCGTAGACCGGCAGCACCAGGAAGGGCAGCATGATATGCACCATGCCGATCAGGGTACCGGTGAGGTTGTTGACGAGGCGCAACGGCTCATCCCACAGCCCGATACTGATGCCCAGATCGTTGATGAGGCCCTTTCGCTGCAACAGCACCAGCCAGGCATAGGTCCTGACCAGCAGCGAGGTCCAAAACGGCAACAGCACGGCGATCATGCACAGGTTGGCGATGCGCTGCGGCAGGTGGGCGAGGAAATAGGCGAGCGGATAGCCGATAAGGCAGCAGATCGCGGTGGTCAGGACACTCACCTCGAAGGTGGTGCGGAAGATGCGGAAATAGGTCTTGTAGTGGATCATCCGCGCGTAGTTTTCCAAGGAGAAGGAGCCATCCTGGCCGATGAACGACAGCCAGAACAGCCAGCCGACCGGGATCACCATGATGATCATGATGAGCAGCAGCGCCGGCGAGGTGAGGCCCAGCAGCGCCAGGCGCTCGCGCCGGGCATCGCTTTCCAGTTCGCGGGCATGAAGTTTTTCGCCGCCACACTCGGTATCGTTCAGCTTGGCATCGCTCAGCTTGGCATCGCTCAGCTTTTCATCGTTCATGGCATCAGCCCTCGTCATCGGGAACGAGGGCGGTCTCGTCGGGATCGAGGCCGAGCTTTACCGACGTACCGGCGGCGGGAATGGCGGAGACGCGGGCACCGCGTGTGAGGCCGCGCACAGCGATCTCGCGGCCGTCGGCCATGACCGCCACCATCAGAAAGCTGTCGCCCTGATAGACCACATCGCGCACTGTCGCCTCGAAGACGTTGAGGCGGGCCGGCGGCTTGCCCTCCAGAATGTGCAGGCGCTCGGGGCGCAACAGCACCAGCCGCCTGCCCTCGCCCTCGGGCGGTGTGGCGGTCCTGATCTGGCGGCCGCCGAGCATCGCCTTGCCGGCTTTCACCTCCACTGGCAGGAAGGTCGATTCGCCGATGAAGTCGGCGATGAAGCGATTGGCAGGGCGCTCATAGATGGTCTTGGGCTCGCCCAGTTGCATCAGCCGGCCGTGGTTGATGACCGCGATGCGGTCCGACATGGTCAGCGCCTCGCGCTGGTCGTGGGTGACGTAGACGGTGGTCATGCCGAGCTTTTCGTGCAGGTGGCGCAACTCGATCTGCATGTGCTCGCGCAGCTTCTTGTCGAGGGCCGACAAGGGCTCGTCCATCAACAGGATGCGCGGCTCGAACACGATGGCGCGGGCCAGGGCGACGCGCTGGCGCTGGCCGCCGGAAAGCTGGTCGATGCCGCGCTTGCCGTAGCCGCCAAGCTGCACCGTCTCCAGGGCGCGTTCCACCCGGGTGGCGATCTCCGGTTTCGGCACCTTGCGCAGTTTTAGGGGAAAGCCGACGTTTCCCTCAACGCTCATGTGCGGGAACAGGGCGTAGTTCTGGAACACCATGCCGACATCGCGCTTGTGCGGCGGCAGGCGGACGATTTCGTTATCGCCGAATTTGACACTACCGTGATCGGGCCGGGTGAAGCCCGCAAGCACCATCAAAAGCGTCGTCTTGCCGGAGCCCGATGGTCCCAGCAGGGTGAGGAACTCGCCGCTTTTGATGTCGATAGAGACATTCTCGAGCGCAAAGATATTGCCATAGGTCTTGGTCAGCCCGCCGACCGAGATGGGCAGCGCCGCCTTTGCCGGCGTGGCATCGTTCATGGGTTCCCCCGGCCGCAACGAAGATGGGAGCGATGCCCTCAAGGCATCGCTCCGTCATGCGTTTCCGTCACCTTATTCGGTGACCATCTCCTGGTACATCTCGGCGGCCTTTTGTTCCCATTTCTCATACCACTCGAGATTGATCGGCAGCTGCATGGCAGCGTTGGGCGGATAAGACGGCAGCATCTTGGCCGTCTTCTCGTCGATGGTGCCGAGGTCGAAGGCCTTCTTGTTGGTCGGGCCGTAGGTAATGTATTTCGGCAGATTGGCCTGATATTTGGCCATGGAAATCTCGCCCAGGAACTTCATGGCCGCCGCAAGATGCGGCGCGCCCTTGGGGATGGCGAAGCAGTCGTAATCGAGCAGCGCCTGGTTGAAGGTGTAGGCGACCTTTGCCCCGTCCTTGGCGGCCACATCGAAGCGGCCATTCCAGCCGGTGGTCATGTCGACCTCACCGTCCTTCATCAACTGGGCCTGCTGGGCGCCGGAACTCCACCAAACCGCGATGTTGGGCTTCAACTGGCGGATCTTGTTGATGGCGCGCTTGATGCCTTCCTCGCTGTCGAGGACCTTGTAGACCTGGTCGGGCGGCACGCCGTCGGCCATCAACGCCGGCTCGAGGGCGCCCGCCACCTTGTTGCGATAGGCACGCTTGCCGGGGAACTTCTTCACGTCCCAGAAATCGGCCCAACTCTTGGGATGGTTGTCGCCATAGGTGGCGGTGTTCCAGGCCATGACGGTGGAGAACACATCGCCGCCCACGCAATA
>CAZMSA010000177.1:0-7217 GCA_964568825.1 uncultured Rhizobiaceae bacterium
CTGTTCGAGCTGGAAAAGACCACCCAACTCGACATCGCCGATCCGGGTGGGCTGGTGCAGAGCCAGGTGGTGGAATCGCCCGACCGGCGGTTGCGCATCACCCTCAACAGCTCGCAGAGCCCCAAGACCCAGTCGGCGCGCTTCGTGAACGAGTTCTTTGGCTCGGGCGTGCAGCACATCGCCTTTGCCACCGGCGACATTTTCGCCACGGTGCGCTACATCGAGGCCAAGGGGGTGGAGATGCTGACGATCCCGGAGAACTATTACGACGACCTGGAGGCGCGGTTCGAGCTTGCACCCGGCCTCATCGACGAGTTGCGGGCGCACAATGTCCTTTATGATCGCGATGGCGACGGCGAGTACTTCCAGATTTATACCCGCACATTCGCCGACCGTTTTTTCTTCGAGATCGTCGAGCGGCGCGGCTATGACGGGTTCGGGGCGGTCAACGCGCCCATCCGGCTGGCCGCGCAGACGCGCAGCGCCCAGCCGCTCGCTGTGCCACGCAAATAGTGACCGCTGAAGGAGACGCTGCCATGACCACACCGCCCGAACTGATACGCCGTGACCGCGCCTGGCACCCGCCGGGTTATGCCCCGGGCTACAAGTCGACGATCCTCAGATCACCGCGCCGCGGCCTTCTGGGGCTGGAGCAATCGGCCAGCGAACTCACCGGTCCGGTGTTCGGGCATTCGATGCTGGACGATCTCGACAACGACCTCATCGCCAACTACGCCAGTGATGGCGAGGCGATCGGCGAGCGCATCATCGTGCACGGGCGGGTGCTGGACGAGAATGCAAGACCGCAATCCGGTGTGCTTATCGAGATCTGGCAGGCCAATGCCGGCGGGCGCTACCGCCATATCAACGATGGCTACATGGCCCCGCTCGATCCCAACTTCGGCGGCTGCGGGCGCTGTATCAGCGATGCCGACGGCAACTATTTCTTCCGCACCATCCGCCCCGGCCCCTACCCGTGGCGCAACAACGGTTCCGACTGGCGCCCGGCCCATATCCACCTGTCGCTGTTCGGCACTTCGTTCGCCCAGCGGCTCATCACCCAGCTCTATTTCGAGGGTGATCCGCTCATCGCCTTGTGCCCGATCGTCAACACCATCGCTGATCCGCAAGCCATTGACATGCTGGTGGCCAAACTCGACATGGCCAACATGGTGCCGTTCGATTGCCTCACCTATCGCTTCGACATCGTCCTGAGGGGCTGGCGACAGACCTTCTTCGAGAACAAGCGGGAGGGCAATTGAGATGACGGTGAAGACCCTCAAGGAAACACCCTCGCAGACGGCGGGACCGTATGTGCATATCGGCACGGTGCCGGCCGCGGCCGGCCTCCAGGTGAGGACGCAGGAAAAGCTCAACATCACCGGCCTCAAGGGCGGTGAGGCCATCGTCATCGAGGGCTGCATCCGCGACGGTTCGGGCGAGTTGGTGCGCGATGCCATGCTGGAGATCTGGCAGGCCGATGCCAAGGGCCGTTTCGATGCCGGCGGCCACAGCGGCTGGGCGCGCGCCGTCACCGACTTCAAGACCGGCCTCTACCGCTTCGAGACCGTCAAGCCCGGCCCGATCCAATGGCGCGACGGGCGCCCGCAGGCGCCGCACATCACGGCCGTCATCTTCGCGCGCGGCATCAATATCCATCTGCATACGCGGATTTATTTCGATGACGAGAGCGCCGCCAATGAAGCCGATCCGGTGTTGAAGCAGGTGCCGGGTGAAGCCATGCGCCAGACGCTCATTGCCCGGCGCGATGCGGCGGCCAAGGCAACCACCTACCGCTTCGACATCGTCCTGCAGGGCGAAGACGAGACGGTGTTCTTCGATATCTAGGAGGTGTCGAGGATGGGTGCGCCCTGCATCATCACGGTGGCGATCACCGGCTCGCTGCCGAAGAAGGAAAACAACCCGGCGGTGCCCATCACCGTCGCCGAGCAGGTCGAATCCACCCACGAGGCCTTCGAGGCGGGTGCCAGTCTGGTCCATTGCCATGTGCGCAACGACGATCAGACTGCGACATCCGATCCAGAGAAATTTGGCCGGCTGATGGAGGGCATCCGGCGCCATTGCCCGGGCATGATCATCCAACTCTCGACCGGCGGACGCTCGGGCGCCGGGCGCGAGCGCGGTGGCATGCTGCACCTTCACCCCGACATGGCCTCGCTTGCTACGGGCTCGTGCAACTTCCCAACCCGTGTTTACGAAAACAGCCCCGACCTCATCGACTGGCTGGCCGGCGAGATGCGCCGATACAACGTCAAACCCGAGATCGAGGTCTTTGATCTGTCGATGTTATTCAAAGCGGCTGAAATGGTGGCCGATAGCCGTATCGTGGGAAACCTCCATGTGCAATTCGTCATGGGAGTCAAGAACGCCATGCCGGTAGACCGTGAGGTTTTCGAGTTCTACGTCGCAACTCTCAACCGTATTGCGCCGGGTGCAACCTGGACTGGCGCGGGTATTGGCCGCGACCAGCTCCTCCTCAACCGCTGGTCGCTGGAACTGGGTGGTCATTGCCGCACCGGGCTTGAGGATAATGTGCGCTTTGACAAGACACGCCTTGCTCGCTCCAACGCCGAACTGGTGGCTCGCGTCGCCTCGCTTTGCGCGGAATATGACCGAGAAGTTGCCAGTCCAGCAGTAGCGCGCGCCGCGCTCGGACTACCGCTGCCGGAGTAACAATCGTCGTTGATCCCAAGTGGCCGAAACTGCGGCTTGTTCGAAGAAGGCGGCTGTTGGCCCAGGCAGTGTGAGACGGGCCATCACCGGTCCAAGCGCGGAACCGGCGAGTCCGCCGCCGACAATAGCCAGGTCATAATCTGTCATTGGAACTCCTCGAATTGCCGCATGACAATCTCATAAAGAGAGCTCGAACTACACGTGTTTGTCGATTTGGCTAATGCCTTCAGTCGCCACTCTGTCCGGAAGGGGTCAAGAAGCAGGCATCCTGTGGGCCAAAACGCTGACAATCAATCTGGACCCTTCGATGGGGCTGGCCAAGTTTCGGCAAGCATACGGGTGACGGACCGGGCAGATTGCAGGGATGCACAAGAACGGAGGGCAAGGTCAGCCAAGGCAAACGTCCCCTGGCGGTATGCTTGAGTGCCAAGGGCCGGCGATGACCTGCGCCGTGCCTGGGTCGGTCAGGCAGCCGGCAACGTTGACGCCTCGGACCAGCATGACAGCAAGCGCTCGGCCTCGCAGGTGATACGATGCACGAAATCCGCAGCCGTCTCGATATCAGAGACGAACATCGCGCGAGTCATCGTTGTCGAATTTCCCTCGTACGAGGTCGCCAAAGCTTGTTGCGAAGATCCGGCCTACCAAAAAGCGAAGGAGTTCGCATTGAAGACTGCGAAGCGCGACCTGGTCATCATCGAAAGGGACTCCGCTTGAAGGCGGTCACCTGTCAGAACCCGACAAAAGAGTAAAAGTGGCTTTTCGGTCAACTTCGAATCTTCAACCCAGGCCAACAAACGGTGGCTGTGTCATGATGGGGTTGCTAGCGGAATGCGGTCTCGGCGAAGCTTCGCAGCTTGCGCGAATGCAGGCGCTCCCGCCCCTGAGACGTGAGCTTCTCCAGCGCTCGCAATCCGATCTCGAGATGCTGGCCAACCCGCTGCCGGTAGAATTCACCGGCCATTCCCGCAAGCTTTATTTCGCCATGGATAGGCTTGTCCGACACGCAGAGCAGCGTGCCATAGGGCACCCGGAAGCGAAAGCCGTTGGCCGCGATGGCTGCCGATTCCATGTCGAGCGCAATGGCACGCGACTGCGACAGCCGCCGGATGATGGCCGGGTCCCCGATCTCCCAGTTGCGATTGTCCACGCTCGCCACTGTCCCGGTGCGCATCACGTGCTTGAGCTCGAAGCCGGAGAGCCCCGTCACCTCGCCGACCGCCTGCTCCAGCGCCACCTGCATCTCTGCCAGGGCCGGGATCGGAACCCAGAGCGGCAATTCCTGGTCGAGGACGTGGTCCTCGCGCACATAACCATGGGCGAGGACATAATCTCCAAGCTTCTGCGTGGTCCTGAGGCCGGCACAGTGACCAAGCATCAGCCAGGCATGCGGCCGCAGCACGGCAACATGGTCGGTCATGGTTCTGGCGTTGGAGGGACCGGTGCCGATATTGATGAGGGTAATGCCCCGATGGTCGGGTTCGGCGAGATGTAAGGCCGGCATCTGTGGCATGCGTTCAAGAGAGGTGCCGGACCTGTCTTTGCCCAGGCGCTTGTTGGGCGTGATGACATTGCCGGGCTCGATAAAGGCATCGCCGTGAGGATGACCCGCGGCCATGCGTTCCTGGCACAGGCGCGCGAAGGCATCGACGTAGAACTGATAGTTGGTGAAGATCACGAAATTCTGGAAGTGCTCCGGATCGGTGCCCGTGTAGTGAAAAAGCCGGTGCAGCGAATAATCGATGCGCGCGGCGCGGAACAAGGCCAGCGGCTCCGGCGCGCCGGGCGGCAGTTGCAGCATGCCATTGGCAATCGCATCGTCCATGTCGGCGAGATCGGGCGTGTCGAACACATCGCGCAGCGGCCGTTCGATGCCCGGCTTTTTGCCTCCCGATTTCATCCAGTCGATGTTGATGTCGCGGCGGTAGGCGAAATGAATGGGGATCGGCTCACTCGACTCGCCGACCTCGACGGCCACCCCGTGGTTTTCGACCAGCAGCCCGATCTGCTCCGTCAGGTAGGCCCGAAACAGATCGGGCCGGGTTACCGTGGTCTCGTGCACGCCCGGGCCGGCGACGAAGCCATACGAAAGCCGCGAATCGAGCCGGGCATGGCTCGAGATCGTGACCCGCACGACTGGATAGGTGGCGCGCACGCGGGTGGTGAACGCTTCGCCGTTGGCAAATGCCGTGAAGCGATCGCGCAGGAAGCCGGTGTTGCGCTCGTAGATTTCATCAAGACGGGTGACCGCAGCAGCGGCATCGGTAAACGCTTCGGTGGCGATGGGCGGCGGGGAGAGGTTGCTCACAGTGGTGGCCATGTCGGAAGCACGTGCCTGAGGGGCGTTGGTCCTTTTGGCGCACTTGGCACTTCGGGTAAAGGGGCGAAGCGCTTTACCCGGGTCGAAAGGAGGCTGCAGGTCCCGGTATTACCACCAGGGTCAGAACCACCATGTGCCTGACCAGGTATCCGCAACTTATCGGGCAGCCCCGACAAGGGCATTCGGCATCTTGGCGACGGGGCTGTTCGGGCGGCGCTGATGGGCTAAGGTTCATGTGCGAGGCGATCTGCCCGGTTCGATGCACGCGAGGACGACGATGAAGAAGCTGAAATACTGGGGCTGGGGCAATGAGGGCGAGGGCCTTGATGCACGCGAGACCCAAGCGCTGCTGGCCACCTTTGCCGACGGCTACGGCATCCGGCCTGTCGATGATGGCGCCTTTCCCGCCCTCGATGCCATCGAGCTCCGCACACCGCGGCTGACGCCGCCGCCAGGTCTTTCCCGCATCTGCACCACAGAGAAATACCAGCGGGTTCTGCATGCCTTCGGCCAGTCGCAATCGGACTCCATCCGCATCTACATGGGCGACTTCGCACCCGCGCCCGACGTGGTCGCCTTTCCCGAGAGCGCCGCCGACGTTGCAGCCCTTTGTGACTGGTGCGGCGATCAGGGGGCGGCGCTCATCCCCTACGGCGGCGGCTCGTCGGTGGCGGGCGGGGTGACGGGTGATGTGGGCGATGGCTTTGCCGGCGCGGTTACCGTCGACATGAGCCGCATGAACAAGGTTCTCGAAATCGACGATGTCAGCCGCGCCGCTCGCATTGAGGCCGGTGCGCATGGACCGGAGCTCGAAGCACAGCTCAAGCCCTCCGGCCTGACATTGCGGCATTTTCCGCAAAGCTTCGAGCATTCGACCCTCGGCGGCTGGATCGCCACCCGCTCGGGCGGCCATTTCGCCACGCTTTACACCCATATCGACGATCTGGTGGAAAGCCTGACCATGGTCAGTCCGGCGGGCCGCATCGTTTCGCGCCGGCTGCCGGGCTCCGGTGCCGGGCCCAGCCCCGATCGCTTGATGATGGGCTCGGAGGGCGCGCTCGGCATCATCACCGAGGCTTGGGTGAGGTTGCAGGAAAAGCCGCGCTTCAAGGCAACTGCCGGCTTTCGCTTCGCTGATTTCCTGGACGCCGCCCGGGCGGTGCGCGCCGTTGCGCAAGCCGGGCTCTATCCGGCAAATGTGCGCATTGTCGACGGCGTCGAGCTGAAGGTGAACGGGGCTGGCGATGGCTCGTTCACACTGATGGTGGTGTCGTTCGAAAACGCCGACCATCCGGTCGACGCCTGGATGACGCGCGCCGCCGAGTGTTGCCTCGATCATGGCGGTCGTGTTGATGTCGACTGGCGGGACAATCCCGACGCCAACCTGCAAGGCGCGGTGGGCGCCTGGCGCACGGCTTTCATCCGCATGCCCTACAACCGCGAGCAACTCACCCCGCGCGGCATCATCTCCGACACATTCGAGACAGCGATCACCTGGGACCGCTTCGAAAAGTTCTACCATGCGATCCGCGACAGCACTGCCAAGGCGATCCGCGAGGCGACCGGCACCGCGGGCGCCGTCTCCTGCCGCTTCAGTCACGCCTATCCGGATGGACCGGCGCCCTATTTCGCCTTCCACGGCCAGGGCCGCAAGGGCGCGCTTCTCGATCAGTGGCGCGCCATCAAGGCGTCGGTTTCCGACGCCGTGATCCGCGAAGGCGGCACCATCACCCACCATCACGCCGTCGGCCGCGAACACCAGAAATGGTACGAGCAGCAGCGCCCGGCGCTGTTTGGCGATGTGCTTGCCGCCGCCAAGAAGCGGCTCGATCCGAAGGGGATCCTCAACCCGGGCGTGATTGTCGACCACTAGCAATCAAGTGGCATTGCAGCGCCTCGACGGCCATTCTCGGTTGGGCTTTGGGCCCGGCGCTATCGGAGGCATCGAACGGGTCAGCTTGTTTGATGAACCAATGTAGCTTGCAGGTGATCGAAGGGGCATCTCGTTATCCGCAAAAGGCCTCTATGGCGGCCAAGGTGAGATGTTCCCAAGACACCCGAGCGTCACCATTTCCAGAGGCGTGCCAAATGGCTGCTTTGAGTAAGACTCGGACATTCTGAAAGCCAGCTAGTATGACTGCTCTGCCCCCAACAACCGACAAAAGTCGAGGTAAAGCGGACATCGACGATGAATGTCCGCTTA
>CAZMSA010000178.1:0-7215 GCA_964568825.1 uncultured Rhizobiaceae bacterium
GCATCGCAACAAGGGCACCAAGCGCTGCTGAACGTTCAAAGAAGGCCCTGCGTGAAATGCTCATTTTCTTGCTCCTTGCTGATGAAGTCGGACATCTCCCCCGCGCACGCGCTGTCCGCCACACTGTCCGCCCGCAAGTATCGTCAATGAGATCGAATGTGATGGCAATTCACCACACCATTGCGCGCGAGGTCTTGATATACGTCAAGAGGCCTGACTGATTTTCTGCAAGGGCCGGCAAAGCATGGCCCTTTCGCCCAGGCCGCCAGGTTTACGGTCGATGGTCAACCGCTGCCGACAGTTCTCACGGCTTGCTTGAAAGGACGCAGGTGGCAAGCCTTCTGGAGACGCACAAATCGTTCAGCAGCAATTCGGCCTTCACCGGGATCTTGTCGCGATAGTGCCCGATCTTGAACTTTACGCGGTTCCCGGGCAGGTGCGGATCGATGTCGCCCTCCGCCCTGACAATGAAGCGGCCATTGGCGTAGACGTCGATACGCGCACCCTCGGGGCCGCCGGCGCGGATGTGGTAGGCCATCTCCACCCAGTCCCCCTTGGGGTCAGGCAGGGTTGACAGATCCTCCATGTCCCTGGCCTTCAGCATCAGATGCGCCGGCATGCAGCGCACGTCGGCACCGGTGCCTGAAGACGAGCGGCATTCGAGCGGCAGTGCGTCGGTGAGCTGGTTTTGTGCGAGGGGTACGAGCTTTTGGCGCAACCGCATCAGGTCGGGATCACCGCCGGCCTTGGCGATCATGCAGCGGCAGCCGCCATCGTCCATGGTCACATGCAGCACCCCGTTATCGAAGCGCTGGGCAAGAAACGGGCTGCCGTCAGCGTTCGGCGCGATGTGTTCATACTTCCACTGCCCGACGACCCAGCGCGCCGAGCCGCATTCGGGAATGCGATCGCCGTCATAACCCTTCAGTCTGAAGGTGATGAAATACCAGGTATCGTTCTCGACCGGCGGATATAGCGCCGGTGATGCAAACCGCAGTTCGTTGCGCTGCACGATGGGCTTGCCGTTTCTGAGTTCTGCCGACACGCATCGACGGCCCGGCAATATCTCGTTCACGTCAGGCAGGTCTGAGAGGAGCTTCGGCCCGAGGGCATCCCACTCGTCGATGGCATTGCGCTCGCTGGCGCTGGTGCAGATTTCCACGTCTTCGCGCTTGTCGTCGATGCGCAGCACCATGTAGGTCCGCCCGCTGCCGGGCTCTACGCCATAGCCGATCAATTTCGGATCCGCTTGGCAGAAGTCCCATACTTTTTCGTCCGCCGTGGGATTATTGAAATGGTCCACCAGCTCGGCGGCGTTGGCACCAGGACAACCAAACAGCATGAAAACACAAATTAGCCATACCAGTCTCATTGCAAGCCGTTGCAGCTGTTCAGGATCAACAGGTCGAATTCTAGAGCATGATCCGAAAAGTGTAAGCACTTTTCGGATCATGCTCTATCTTGTTGGAATCGATCAGGTTCATGACTTTGGATCAACTCGATCCAAAGTCATCCTGATCTTGCGGCCAGAGATGTTTCCGTTTCAATCAAGCCGGTGACGGAACAGCCAGGCGGCACCTGTCAAGCTGACCGCGGCTATCATCATCATCGGCCACAGGCGAGCCAGGATCAGGGCCGGTGGCAGGCCCTCAAGGAACGTGCCGCGCACGATAATGAGAAAGTATCGCATCGGGTTGACCAGGGTCAGGTCCTGGATGACGGCCGGCATGTTGGAGATTGGCGTGGCGAAGCCGGACAAGATGATGGCCGGCACCACGAACAGGAAGGCGCCGAGGATTGCCTGCTGCTGGGTACGTGCCAGCGACGACAGCATCAAGCCGACGCCGATCACCGCGAGAAGATAAAAGAACAGCGCCACATACAAGAGCCCCAGGGTCCCGCGCAGCGGCACACCAAACCACCACACGGCGGCGGCGATGATGACGCTGCCCTCCGCCAACCCGATGACCATGGGGGGAACCGACTTGCCGATGAGAATCTCGAAAGGTCGAAATGGCGTCACCAGCAATTGCTCGAACGTGCCCACCTCGCGCTCGCGCGCCACGGTGAGGGAGGTGACGACGATCGTCACCACCAGCGTAAGCAGCGCCACGATACCCGGAACGATGAACCACTGGCTCTTGAGATTGGGATTGAACCACGACCTGACCACCAGGCTGGCCGGCGGCGGGGCCAGGCCATGGTCCCCGATCCAGTCGGCGTTGAAGCCGGCAACGATGCGGTTGGCATAGCCGAGAATGATCAGCGCCGTATTCGACTGCCGGCCATCGACGACGAGCTGAACCTTCGCCGTGCGTCCGGCCGCAAGGTCACGCGAGAACGTCTGGCCGACATGCACGACGAGGCTGGCACGCTTGGGATCGATCATTTCGGCGATCTGCGACTGCCGCGTGAGCCGCGCCACGATGTCGAAAGTGGGCGAGCCCTCGAAACGCGCCAGAAATTGCCGCGAAGCCAGACCGGAATCCTCGTTGTAGATGGCGGTGGCGACATGGCTCACCTCGAAGGTCGCCGCGTATCCGAACACCACAAGCTGGATGAGCGGCGGCACGATGACGACCACGCGGCTCTTCTTGTCCTTCCATATGGCAAGGAATTCCTTGACGATCAGAGCCAGCACCCGATCCCACATGGTCCAGCTCCTATTCCAGCGACTTGCGGGTCCTGGCACGGGTAAGGGCCAGGAAGATCGCCGCCATGAGGATCAGCGCGGCACCGTCCGCGAGCACGATCGGCCATACGTCGCCGGCGAGAAACAGGGTCTGGAGCGCGGAGACAAAATACCGGGCCGGTATGAGATGGGTGAGCCACTGGACGATTGTCGGCATGCTGGAAATGTCGAAGATGAAGCCGGACAGAATGAAGGCGGGCAGGAAGGCGACGATGATGGCGACCTGGCCGGCAACGAACTGGCTGCGTGCCACCGAGGAAATCAAAAGGCCCATGCCGAGAGCCGTCAGCATGTAGAGGGCCGATATCGTCAGCAGCACCATGAGCGAACCGCGTAGCGGCACCCCGAACAGAAACACCGCCATGGCCGTCGACAGGACCATGCCACCCATGCCGAGCACGAAATACGGGATGATCTTTCCGAGCAGGATTTCGGCGACACGCACCGGGGTGACCATCAGCGCCTCCCAGGTGCCCCGTTCCCACTCGCGGGCCACCACCATGGCGGTCAACAAGGTGCCGATCAGCGTCATGATGATGGCGATGAGACCGGGCACCAGGAAGTTGCGGCTTCTGACCTCCGCATTGAACCATACCCGCTGCTCGACGCTGACCGGTGGGCTGAGGGTGCGGCCGTGATCAAGCGCATATTGCCCGAGCCATTTCTGCCAGGCACCTTGGATATAACCTGAGACGATACTGGCGGTATTGGCGTCGGTTCCGTTGACGATGACCTGAATGGCGCTCCCCGTCGGGGAGAATACGCGGCGAGCGAAATCACTCCTCAGGACAATGATGGCATCGACATCGCCGGCGGTCATGGCTTGATCTGCAGCGCCACGGCCGACCATCAGGCGCGGGGCGAAATAGTCTGAATTCAGCAATGAAGCGCTAAAGCTTGCCGTCACGCTGCTCGGGTTCTCGACCACCACGGCCAGGGGGATGTGCTTGGCATCGAGCGAAACGCCATAGCCGAACAGCAGCAATAATATGGCTGGCAGCACGAAGGCGATGGAAATACTGCTCGGGTCGCGCAGGATCTGAAGCGCCTCCTTGCGGATCAGACCTCTGAGGCGCCGCATGGAACTGCCGCTGCGGGCCGCCTGGCGTTGCGGGGGATGCGCGCTCATAGCGGATGCTCCTTGTCATAATGTTCGATGAGATCGACAAAGGCATCTTCAAGTGTCGGTTCGGGCAACCTGGCGCTGGAGTGCTCCTTCCTGAGCATATCGGGGGTTCCGGCGGCCACCACCCGGCCGCGGTAGATGATGCCGATGCGATCGCAATATTCCGCCTCCTCCATGAAATGGGTCGTCACCATGATGGTTACCCCGGCCGATGCCATGGCATTGATGCGTCCCCAGAACTCGCGGCGCACGAGGGGATCGACGCCCGAGGTCGGCTCATCGAGAAACAGCACGCCCGGTTCGTGCATGATGGCACACGCCAGCGCCAGGCGCTGCTTGTAGCCGAGGGGCAGGTCGCCGCTGATTGCCTCGGCATAGGCACCAAGGCCAAGATCGGCCAGCTCCGATGCGATCTTGTCCTTGCGCGCCCTCCCTTTGAGACCGTAGGCGCTGGCAAAGAATTGCAGGTTCTGCAAAACGTTCATGTTGCCGTAAAGGGAGAACTTTTGCGCCATGTAGCCGATATGGCCGCGGGCCAGCGGCGCCGAACGCCTGAGGTCGATGCCGAGCACGAGCGCCTTGCCATCGCTCGGCGGCAGCAGCCCGCAAAGCATCTTGAAGGTGGTGGACTTGCCGGCGCCATTGGGGCCGAGAAGGCCGAAAATCTCCCCCCGCCTGACGACGAAGTCGATGCAGTCGACGGCCGTGAAATCCCCGAAACGACGTACCAGGCCTTGCACTTCGATCACGGTATCGGGCACGCCGTCCGCGCCTTTGTAACCAGCCGGGGGTGGCATGACAGCGGGATGCGGCGCCTGCCTAGCTGCGGCCGTGACGGCGCCGCCGCCCTCCTTGAGCAGGGAAACAAAAGCATCCTCGAACACCGGCTCGACCGCCTTGACGCGAACCGGGCCGGCCTTCAGGTCCTTGCAGCACTTTGCGAGCTCGTTCTTGCCTGCGGTGCTGGTGACCAGCACCCGGATGTCGCTGGCCTTGACAATGGCATCGACCACCTGCGGCAGGTTGAGCACCTCGCGCAGGACAAGACGGCGATTGGCCTTTTGCGTTTTCAGCACGAAGGTTCTGCCCTTGAGGCGGTCGTGGAAGCTTGCCGGCGGACCCGACGCCAGGAGCTGGCCCTCATTCACCAGCATGACCTCGTGGCAACGTTCGGCCTCATCCAGATACGCGGTTGACCACAGGACGCTGATCCCTTCCTCGAGCAGACCCTGGACGATCTGCCACAATTCACGCCGTGACACCGGATCGACACCGACGCTTGGCTCATCGAGCAACAAAAGCCGCGGCGGATGCACCAGCGTGCAGGCAAGGCCGAGTTTCTGTTTCATGCCGCCGGAGAGCTTGCCGGCCAGCCGCTGCGCGAACGGCTTGAGACCGGTGAAGCTCATGAGTCGTCCGATCTGCCGGTTCCGTTCCGCTCCGACCAGCCCTTGCAGATCGGCATAAAGATCCAGGTTTTCAGCCACTGACAGATCTTCATAGAGACCGAAGCGTTGCGGCATGTAGCCAATGTTTGCCTGCACCAGATCGGGCTCGGCCACCACGTCGTAGCCAAGAACCCTGACCGTGCCCGCATCGGGCTTGAGAAGGCCAGTCAGCACCCGCATCAGCGTCGTCTTGCCGGCACCGTCAGGGCCGACGAGCCCGGTGATGCGGCCGGCCTGCACAGAAAACGAGAGCCCGTCGAGCGCCTTGACCATGCGCGTGCCGGAGGCAAAGCGCTTGACCACGCCTTCGACCTCGATCACCGGCCCGGTCATGGGTATGGACTCTGCCAAAGCCTGATCGCCTGCCCGCGCGGTTGGTCTATTCATGAGCGGCTTCGGTTTTCAGGCGCACGGTGACAGGCATGCCCTGCAGGAGGCTTCTGTCAGCGTTCTTCACATATACCCGCAGGCGATAAACCAGGCTGGTGCGCAATTGCGGCGTCTCCACCGTCTTGGGCGTGAACTCGGCGACCGGCGAGATAAAGCCGACCCAGCCCTCATAGGGGTGATCGGGCCTTGAATCGGAAAAGATCTCAGCCTTGGTGCCTGAATGGATGCGGCCGAGATCGAGTTCGCTGACATAGGTGCGCACCCACACCGGATCGGTAAGGGCCTCGGTATAGACGGGCGTGTTGGGTTGCACGACGGCGCCTGGCTCGACGATGCGGGTGTTGATGACGCCCGCCTCCTTGGCATAGAGCCGGGTGTAGTCGAGACGCCTGAGGGCGAGCAGAAGCTGCGCCTGGCTGGCACGCAACTGGGCGCGCGCCTGGGTGATGTCTTCCGTCCTCGGCCCCTGGACGGCCATCGACAATTCCTCCTGCGCGGCCTGCAACAAGGCTTGCAGGTTGTTGACGCGGGCCTGGTCGGCATCGAGTTGCTGCAACGGGGCGAAGCGGTCGCTGGCCAGCTTCTGGGTGCGCTTCAGCGTGGCGCGCGCATCGTCCAGTTGCGCCTGGATGGCCTGGGCATTCTGGCGCGCCTTCTTGATCTCCTCGGGGCGGCTGCCGGCCAACAGCCGGTCGAGGGCGGCCTTTTGTGCCCCCACATCGGCCCTGGCGGCTTCAACGTCGGCGTCGTAGATCTCGGTTTCGAGGGTGGCGAGAAGCTGGCCCTTTTTGACCGTATCACCTTCTTGCACCTGCATGGTTGCGACCCTGCCGGCGATGTTGAAGGCAAGATCGGCCTCACGGATATCGACATTGCCATAAAGCACGAGCTGATCGGGGCTCGACGGCACGCCGCCACGCCATTGCCAGTAGGCGTATCCGCCGCCGACGGCGAGCACGGCAATGGCCGCCAGGCCGATCAGAACCTTAATGCCGGGATGCATACCTTCACTCCTGTCGCTGGCCTGTCATCGTCACGCATGGCGCTCTAGCGTGAAGAGGTTTAGTCGCTTCGGCAACAGTGTTCGAGATGCTGGCGTACTTGCGGACACTGGTATGGGGGCGTTCGATCTGTCTGTCGCCTTCGTCGCTATCGATGATGATCTCATGGCCGACGAAAACCATCTTCACCGGACGGCCCTGCCCGCATGCGCAACCGTATCGTCGATGACGATGCCCAGGAACACCAGGACCACGCCCGGTCCCACTACCGATTCCCGCAGGCTGCTAGGCTTGCGGCCGCCATCGCGGGCGGTCAGCGTTTCGACGGTCATGCGGCCATTCCTCTAGCTTGCTTGGCTGCTAAGCTAACAACGAGGATGCATTCAGCCAAGGTCCCAAAACCAGCACAGAAAAGCAATTCGTCGTCAGGCTACAGATTTTCCGCCTTTGGCCCGTGGAGTCAGGCGGGTCTCTCACTCGATTGCCGTCAGCAGCGCCTTTCACTCAGCGCGTGTTTGAAAAGTGCGTGTGTCACGGCCAGCGCCTGATAAGTGTCGC
>CAZMSA010000179.1:0-2604 GCA_964568825.1 uncultured Rhizobiaceae bacterium
GCGACACTTATCAGGCGCTGGCCGTGACACACGCACTTTTCAAACACGCGCTGAGGAAATCGAGTTCGGCAGCGGACAGACGGTTGGCGCCACGGCACAAGCAGTCCATGGCAACCGCCTGCCAAGGCTTCGGCTCTGCCGCCTTCGGTTGGGGCTCTGCCTGCCAACCGCGTTCGATGGCATCGGCCAGGGTGTGCCAGTCGAAACCGGCGGCCCTAAGCGAGCGATCGATAGCCGCGACGGCGGCGAGGCGCTCGCCGTCGCGGTCGCTACCAAGGAGGCGGATTAGCTGGGAGAGGCGAGTGGTGTCATGCATGGCGAACCTCCGCGATTGATTCGCTGCATTCTGAGGCCGCCGGCATCGGGTTATCGGCGGAAAGGGCCTTGCACGAGATGCCCGGTGGCTTGAAGGCGCAAGCTATCACTCAATCCCTGAATCGCATTAAGGTTGCACGGCAATCTTCCCTGCGATCAGAGCATGAACGATGAATAGCGTTCGACTTCCTGGCCCTTCACCCTTTTATCCGCGCTCATGGAAGTTTATGCGGCGCTGGCCGTATACCCCATGCTCACCTCCCGTGCCTCCCACGCCCAGTTCAACCAGACTTCTGATAGGTTCCGACGAGCTGCGCCTGAGCGAGGATGTGTCCCCGCATGGACCTTTCGATCTCGGTTTTTGTCGGCCGCGACAGGCCCGTCAGCACCGTATCGAGGGCATAGAGCTTGTGAAAATAGCGATGGCGCCCGATCGGTGGACACGGACCACCGTAATCGGGGCGCTTCCAATCATTGAGACCTGTCAGTGTTCCTGGTGGCAGGCTCTTCATGGCCTCGTCGATTCCGGTCGTCTCCGCCGGCAGGTTGCACAGTATCCAGTGCACCCAAGTGATCTTCGGTGCCAGCGGGTCGGGTGCATCGGGATCATCGACGATGAGCACAAAGCTCTTCGTGCCGACCGGGGCGCCGGACCACGCCAGCGGCGGCGAGATGTCCTCCCCCTCGCAGGTATAGACAGAAGGGATCGCCGAATTGTTGGCAAAAGCGTTCGAAGTTAGTCTTAGGGCCATTTACTCCTCCATCAGCCTTATGGCTGCGGCAGAACGCCATCAATTGTGAATTGTTATATTTTGGCCGATTGGCAGGGCGGGCCTTGATTTGTGTCAACGGCCGCAAGCAGTACGGGTGGCATTGGTTGCGGCATTGCCCGGTTCGCCGGGCCGATTTAGGTCGAACGGTCGCGCAAAGAGGTGGCCGATGGGCAATGGAAATGTAACAACGGGCGTCATTGAAATTCGGGTGAGAGAACTTGCCCAGCTTTTCAACTCGCTCGATCCCTCGCCCTTTGTTGAGCGTGACCTTGATGACGATGCCGAACAGTACATCGTCGGCTGGGCGCGCGAGTACCCGGCGAGGGCTAGTTTTAGTATCTTGATTCACCTACCGGCCGCCGAGGCCGCGAAGGCGGCGAGCATCGATCTTGCGGGCGCCCTCTCCAACTATTTTGCCGGCCGCGCCGAAACGCATGCCCGTGATCTGAGGGAACTGTTTCGTACCGGCCGGCTCTATCTGTCTGTGGGTCTCCCGGTCCTCGTCATTTGCCTTGGCGCCAGTCAGTTTGTCAGGGGCACCTGGGGCGTCGGACCAGTCGCGCGCGCGATCGAGGAAAGCTTCATCATCGTCGGCTGGGTCGCCAACTGGAAGCCGATCGAGACCTTTCTCTATGACTGGTTGCCATTGGTGCGGCGGCAGAGACTCTATCGCCGCCTGCAGAATGCCGTCGTGGAAATCGTGTCAACATAGCGAGAGCACATCCGCAGTCCGTCGCAACGTGGCGTGGCCGAAGAAGTGCCCGGCGCCTATAAGCATGTGGAGGCGGTGGGGTTCGCCCGCCGGGTCGCACGTCTGAGATCCTTCATCTGCATCAAGGGATACGCAGCAACCCTCAAAAATTCAAAGAATAAGCCTCAGAAGTGGGTCCAGCCACCGCGAGCGAGCATCAGTGGTTGGCCCTTGTCATTCAGCAAAGTGACATCGGGGCGTCCGCCATCGCCTGGCGCCTCGATGCGGCCGATCTCGGTAATGGGTACCGCGCAGTCCTGCGCAAGGCGCGCAAGTGCGCCTGCGGCATCGGGTGGAGCGGTGAACAAGATTTCGTAGTCGTCACCACCTGTAAGAGCTGCTGTTAGCAAAGACGGAGCGGACAATCGCGTGGGAACGCGTCATGACGGGCGAACTTGCCGTCTTGGCGAGAGTTGCGTCCTTCCGATTATCGGAATGCCCGAATTCGACTTGGTACGCGAGGAGCGAATTGACTAACAGGCTCCCGCGCACATAGACGCGCACTTCCGCCGCCGGGGGGGCCGGCTCGACCGGGCGAAACGTAAAGGGGGCGCCTGCTGGCGCCCCTCTTTTGCATCAGGCGTTGCCAGTACTGTCATTGCACGATCGGCAAACACTTCTTGTATTTCTCGACCCACTTCGTGCCCCGCGGGCAGATGATCTGGCCGGGAACCATTTTCAGTTGAGGCTGCGCCGGCCTTTGGATGCGCGGCGGTTGCGGAGGTCGGACACAACGGTAGGCATTGGGGCCCAAAACCTGCAGCC
>CAZMSA010000179.1:2704-7046 GCA_964568825.1 uncultured Rhizobiaceae bacterium
TCCAGCCGCGCCGGCACTGGCACTGCCCACCGACGACATTGCCATTGTCACAGCGGACGCGCGGCGGTTGCGGAGGCGGGACGCAACGGTAGGCGTTGGGGCCCAAAACCTGCAGCCTCCAGCCGCGCCGGCACTGGCACTGCCCACCGACGACATTGCCATTGTCACAGCGCAACTCGGGCTTGGGACGCGGTGTCGGCAGCGGCGGTGGCGGCGTCACCTGCTCCTGCACCGGGCCTCGGATCTCCGTCCAGCCGCACACTCTTTCGGTGTGTTGTCTCGGTGTCTGCTCGATGGTATCGCCAGAGGCGGGCGGCGCGAGCCAAGTCAGCGTGCCACACACGGTCTTGGTCGTGCCGGGCGGCGGCGGGCTAGCCGGCGGGTTGGGCAACAAGCGCAGGTCGAACTTGAGACCGACGGTTTCGTTGCCGTTGAGGCGACAGGCGCGCGGCTTGCAGACTATCTCGTTGCCCTCCACCACACACGACCAGTCCGACCCCGAACAGGCCTTGGCCGCGCGGGTCGGAGTCATGCCGGTGTAGGCCGACCCCTCGGGCATCTCGACCCGTAGTTCCATCGGTTCTTCGTAGGCATCCGGCCCCCGGTTGTTGATGAGGAACTCGTAGGTCGTGCAGTTGGTGAACCAGCACCACGGCTGAGCAAGCTCAGAAAGAGCCAGGGCCCAGTCGACGTGGCCGGTGATCGTGGTTGGCGCCTTTTCGAGCTCGACCGTTACGCAAGCCTTGTCGTTGGCCGGGTTGGCATCGGGCTTGCCCCCCTTGTAGAGCACCGTGGCACAGTCTTTCATGTGGGTGAGCAGGTCAGGCAGGCCGGACGGAAATGCCACCGACAGCTTTAGGGGAAACAGCAGGCTGCCGGGCGGCAGAAGCACGCTCGGATACTCGCAGCGAATCTTGCCGAGGCCGTTGTCCTTGCACGACCATGGCGGGTGGGGCGAGTAGTTGGCAAGCTTCAGGCCGGCAAACTTGAAATTGCTCTCGTCGATGACGATACCGCCCTGGTAGGGCGACGAACCGACGTTTCGCACCCAGATCTCGTAGGTACAAGCCGCACCGCGCTTGCACTTGGCCGGGCCCTTCTTCCAGACCCTGAGATCGAAATTGGCCTTGAGCGGCGTGGTGATGCAGCTTTCATCGTTAGTGGTGTTGGGATCGCCCTGGCTCGAGGTGATTTTCGCGCAATCCTTGAGGGCATCGAGGATTGGCGGAAGGTTTGAGGGCAGATCCACGGTGAGCGTCAGGACCGGCAGAGAGGCACCCGGCAAAAGGTCCATTGCGGGGTGCTTGCAAATGATTTTGCCGATCGTGCCGTCCGCGCAGGACCAGGCGGTCTGCGGCGAATAGGATTTCAGCTTCAGGCCGGCGAACTGGAAGTTGCGCTCGGTCACGGCTACCGGCCCCTTGTGGATGCCGGGCCCAAGGTTGGACACCATGATCTGGTAGGTGCAGCCCGAGCCGCGCTGGCATTGGGCAGGACCTGTCTTGGCGATGAGCAGGTCCGGCGTGCCGGGCTTCAGGTTGACGAACATGCAGTCCTTGTCGTTGGCCGGATTGCCATCTCCCGGCGCGCCCTGCCAATCGATGGCGGCGCAGTTTTGGATCTGCGAGACGTTCGCCGCCGATGCCGCCAGTTGGAGGTTGATGGTCCAGTCCACGGACTGGCCTGCCGCAAGCGTCACCTGCCCGACAGAGCAAGTGACGGCCACGCCGACCTGCTGGCAAGAGCCTGGGCCGGTGGACGAGACATAGCTCCACCCGGCCAGCAACGGGTCCTCGAACTTGAGTGGACCGACATAGGGGGCGGGGCCATTGTTGACGATGCGGATCAGGAACGAGCACAGCTTGCCGGGCTCGCAAACCTGGAACGCCCCGGCTCCAGCGGGCAGGTTGCCGGCAAAACCGGGCAGCTTGATGAGCGCCAATTCGGGTTCATCGATGGGTATCGGCGGCGGGAATAGCGGGTTGCCCCACCAGGGCGGCGGCTGCCAGCCGGGAGGCGGTCCCCAGTCAGGAGGCGGCTGCCAGCCCGGCGGCGGCGCCCATTCCGTCAATGGCGGGTAGTCGGGCGACGGCGTCCAGCCCGGTGGCATCCAGGCGGAAGGAACGCCCTCCGGCGCCTGCACCGGCGCCTGCACCGGGGCGTAAACTTCGACATCGCCCATGTCGCCGGGCGAGCTGTTCTCGGCGGCGGCGACCAGATAGCTCTGGTGCAGCCCCGTCGGCAGATAGGCCGGACCCGGTTCCGGATACGGCTGCATTATGTCAAGGGGAGCAACCGCTTCGTAAGCCGAGGATGGTGTTCCCTCGAGGCCGGCAATGTCGGTGGTGTCGCTGTCCTGTCCGGTTGCCTCATCGGCACATGGGCCGAGCGGGCTGCACAGGTGTCCGCCAGTTGCCCACACGAAGCCGTCGGACTGGTCTTCATCCAGCGTGCCGTCAGGCGTGTAGCCGAAACCGAAACTCACCCCACCGGAGGCGCCGGCACGGACGAAGGGCGGGCCTTCGTTCTTGCGATCGTAGAAGCCGATATCATAGCGGCCGGCCAGCTGCCATATACCGGCGTCGTCGAGTTCGTAGCGCATGATGCGCGATTCGTTCGCTTGCGTGAAGCTGTCATTCGAAGCCGCGCCGCGATTCAACATGCCGCCGCGCTCGGCCATGAGCATAACGTCCTTGGCGCCGATGCGGCCGAAGGCGATGTCGCTCACCGGCTGGCTCTTGCCAGCCCGCGCAATGTCAGCCTCATGGGCAAAGAAGGCTGGCAGCGTGAACTCGAGGCGGATGTCGGCGGGATCGAACTCGCCGTTTTCGGCGATAGCTACCGACCAGATGGCGTTGGCCTTCTCTTCCTGCGCTGCGTTGGTGAAATCCGGATTGCCGAAACCCTGGCCACCCCACGAGGCATAGTAGAGCCGCACCGCGCCCGTTGCGTCGTCGCGGCGCACCCCGAGGCCCCAGACCCGTCGGCGGAAATCGGCCAGGTTCCAGCACTGGGGGCTGCTATCAAACGGCCCGAACGTGCAGTTGTCAAAGGCGGGTGCGGAATCGGGATCGAAGGCGACCGCCGCCCGGCTGCCCGGCTCGCCGCTTGCGGCATCGACGAAGTGGACGCTTGCCGTGCCGTGATCGAACTGGCCGAGATCGGCGCCATCGGAGGCGCGCAAGCGGTGGATCATGCCCGTTTCGAGGTCGGACACGTAGAACTGCCGGTTCCAGGGATCGAAGGCGATATTGCCGAGGCCAGCAGCACTGTTAGGCCGTCCCGAAAGCGAGATGTCTGCGAAGATCTCCGGCGCGTAGCCGTTGGCGGCATTGAGTTTCCAGACCGTTCCGGGACCGCCGCCTTCGCCCCACATGCCCGGTAGCCATGCGCTGTTATCGGCCGTCCTGTGCAGCCCGAACGCGGCAGTAGCTATGAGATAGATGTTGGGCGGCTGGGCATCGTCGAAAGCGATGCCGAAGACCTGTCCGACCTGGCCAGCGGTAACCGAAGGGGCTAGTTCGGCAAGATCGACGCGGCTGCCGTTGCCGGGGGCACCGGGCGATCGCAGGCCGATCATGGTGCCAACTATGCCTTCAAGATCGATGACGCTGCGCAGCGTACCCGTATCGGTCGCGACATCCCTCGTCCCGGAGAACCTGGTGACAAAAGCATCGCCCTTTTGCGGACCCGTGTCCTGGGCAATGGCGCCGGGGATCGCTGCCAGGAAAAGCAACATTGCGACCGCAAGGCCTACAATCGACTGGCGGTAGCGTGCAATCTGGATGAAGGACTGGCAGAATCGGGTCGCGGTGGTGGTGGCCAAAGCCAAGCTCCTCTTTCTCTGTCACAACGCGCGAAAGATGATCCTGATCCGCAGCCAGATGTTTGATCATGCACAAAATAACCAACCTTGTCGATGACATTAAGTCAAGAAAGCACAGTCGGCATGATGCCGTTCCGCCGTTGGAGTCAATTTCTGCGCAATTGCCCAGATTTCCACGTTGATCTCATCATGACAGATCGCAATGTACCTTGGGTCATTTATGTAAGCAGGTCATACGCGCGACGCCGCAGTCGCCCGCAACGCGGGAGGATCTAGATCGCCATGCAATCATCAAATTTGGTGGAGAGAAGGACGTCGCGACGCGCGCCTTGGCCAAGATGAACATGGTGCTGCACGATTGCCCGACAGCGGAAATCTGGCGCGGCAATACGCTTTTCCCCGCGTCGGCTTCATCGTCACCAACCGGAGCCTGCCGAACGAGCGGGTGCTGGAAGGCGTGGCACCGGGAACGGCAGGAACACGCAAGACGCGCTCTAGAGCGGATTCGGCTTAATC
>CAZMSA010000180.1:0-6940 GCA_964568825.1 uncultured Rhizobiaceae bacterium
ATAGCTGTCCGGCTCAACCCCGAAGGGCGCGGCCCGGATGCCCTGGCTCGCCGCCACCGCCAGCTTGTCGTAGACCCAGCGATGGCCGGTGTTCCATTGCCAGGCATCGGCATCGGCGGCGGGAATGTCGACATCGGCCGGGCAAGCCACGCCCTCGAAGAATTGCAGGCTCCAGTCGCTGTCGTGAATTGGCATGAAAAATCCCAATTATCCGCCCGGAATCAGGCCCCGGTGACCTTTGCCGCTGGCCGTGGAATCAGCAACCGGAAAATCACCTCGGAGGCACCCCCACCTTTTGTGACCTCCATAGGGCATACCAAGTGAAAACACCGCATCCACCGACAAAAATTATTTACTTGAAGTGTCGGCCCATTGAACCTAGTTGCGCATCGTTGGGAACGCACACGGCGGTTGTCGCGCGAAACGCTCCCGGACTCGAGGTGCACGTTGTACGATGACAACCTTGGAGCGAGAGGAGGCCGCTGAGCCTCCCAGTTGCCTGACGGCAACACCCACGATCTACTCACTTCACAATTCTGTCTCCATCGACCCGTCGAGCGCCCCTGCGATAGCGGGCGGTTTTCGATTGCCTCGGGTTCAGGCGCCGCGCCGCCATCCGGTTCACCGCTTTCCGGTGAGCGATCGCACGCGTGCCTTCATGCGCCGCCTCTATCCGGCTGCCACGCTGGCCGAATGGAACGATTGGCGCTGGCAGGCCCGCAACCGCATTCGCACCCTCGACATGCTGGAGCGCGTTTTCGTGCTCTCCGACGACGAGCGCCAGGCCGCCCGCGCCCATTCCGGCTCGCTGCCGGTGGGCATCACGCCCTATTACGCCAGCCTCATGTCGCGCGACGATGCCATGGAGCCGCTTCGCCGCACCCACATCCCCGTCGGCCAGGAATACATAAAGGCCCCCGGCGAGGCTGACGACCCGCTGGGCGAGGACCATGACACCGCCGTCCCCGGGCTGGTGCATCGCTACCCTGACCGGGTGCTGTTCCTGGTGACCGGCTTCTGTTCCACCTACTGCCGCTACTGCACCCGTTCGCGCATGGTGGGTGAGGCAGGCGGCGACTATCACTTTTCGCGCTCGCAGTGGGATGCCGGAATCGATTATATCGCCGCCCATCCCGAGATCCGCGATGTGCTGTTGTCGGGCGGCGATCCGCTCACCCTGCATGACGAGCGCCTCGACGAACTCCTGACGAGGCTGCGCGCCATCCCGCATATGGAATTCATCCGCATCGGCTCGAAGGTGCCGGTGGTGCTACCGCAGCGCATCACGCCTCAACTCACCCGCATCCTCAAGAAGCACCACCCGTTGTGGATGTCTATCCACTTCACCCACCCTTCGGAACTCACACCCGAGGTGACCGAGGCGGTGACGCGCCTCGCCGATGCCGGCATTCCGCTGGGCAGCCAGACGGTGCTCCTGAAGGACATCAACGACGATGCCGACGTCCTGAAGAGCCTCTTCCACGGCCTGCTGAAGCGCCGGGTCAAACCCTATTATCTCTACCAGTGCGACCCGATTACCGGTTCGGCGCATTTCCGGGCGCCCGTCGACAAGGGCCTGGAGATCATGCAGGCCTTGCGCGGCCATACCACCGGCTATGCGGTCCCCACCTATGTGATCGACGCCCCCGGTGGCGGCGGCAAGATTCCGCTGTTGCCGGACTATGTGGTCGGCCGCGACGGTGACGACCTGATCCTCAAGAACTTCGAGGGCAACATTTATCGCTATCCCGATCCGGATGGCATTGTGGGGAGAACGGTACAATGAAGATCGGCCTCGTCTACGACTTGCGCGACGACTACCTTGCCATGGGCATGAGCGATGAGCAGGTTGCGGAATTCGACTCACCCGTGACCATCGCCGCCCTCGCCGGTACCCTTGCCGGCCTCGGCCATGAGGTCGAACCCATCGGCCACATCCGCCATCTGGCGGCCCGGCTGGTGGCCGGTTCGCGCTGGGATCTGGTGTTCAACATCGCCGAAGGGCTGAAGGGCCGCTCGCGCGAGGCCCAGGTGCCGGCGCTGCTGGAGGCCTACGGCATCGCCTATACCTTCTCCGACCCGCTGGTCATGGCCGTCAGCCTCGACAAGGCGGTGGCCAAGCGTCTGGTGGCCGAGGCCGGCGTCCCCACGCCCGGTCATGCGGTGATCGCCTGCAGTGCCGATGCCGATGCCGTCGATCTGGCCTATCCGCTGTTCGTGAAACCCATTGCGGAAGGTACCGGCAAGGGCTGCGAGCTGGCCTCCATCGTGCATGATGCCGACCAGTTGAGGAACGCAAGCCTGGCCCTGGTTGCCCGCTTCGGCCAGCCGGCGCTGGTCGAGACCTATCTGCCGGGGCGCGAGTTCACCGTCGGCATCATCGGCAATGGCGATGAGGCCCGCGTCATCGCGGTCATGGAGATTGCCCTGCGCGCCTCGGCCGAACCGGGCGTCTATTCCTGGACCAACAAGGAAGAGTGCGAGGATCGCGTCGATTATGCCCTCGCCGACGACATGACGGCCCTGACCGCCGGCGATGTGGCGCTCAGGGCCTATCACGCCCTGCAGTGCCGCGACGCGGCCCGCATCGATGTGCGGTGCGATGCCATGGGCCGCCCGTGCTTCATCGAGGCCAATCCGCTGGCCGGCCTCAACCCGGGTCATTCCGACCTGCCGATGCTGGCCGCCGCCGCCGGCATGGACTATCGCGCCCTCATCGCCGGCATCGTCGAGGCCGCCGCCCGCCGCAGCGGTCTCGACGATGCGCAAGCCGTGGAGTACGCAGCATGAGCCGCGAACGCACCCGCCCCCATGTCGTCGTCCTGCACGGGGCGCTCGATACATCGCGCCCCGACGAGGCCGATACGGTAATCGAGGCCGGCCAGGTGGCCGCAGCCCTCGAGCGGCTTGGCGCCGTCGCCGAGATCGTCGCCACCGGCCTCGATCTGACCGCCATCGAACGACTGGCGCTCGGCAAGCCTGCAGCCGTCTTCAATCTCGTGGAAACCCTCGACGGCGATGCCCGCCTGGGTCATCTGGTGCCGGCCGTGCTGGCCGTCAGGGGCTTGCGTTACACCGGCTCGGGCACCTCCGGCCTGCTGGTCACGACCGACAAGCTGCTGGCCAAGCGCATGATGGCCTCGGCCGGCCTGCCGACCCCGGCCTTCTGGCCGGCGGCCGAGGCGCGCAAAGCCACCGGCACCGTCATCGTCAAGTCGGTATGGGAGGATGCCTCCATCGGCATCGACCGTCATTCGGTCGTCGCGGGTGGCGAGGCCGACCGGCTCATCCGGGCGCGCCATCGCCAGTTCGGTGGCGACTGGTTCGCCGAGAGCTTTGTCGATGGGCGCGAGTTCAATGTCTCGGTAATCGACGGTCCCAAAGGGCCCGAAGTCCTGCCGTTGGCCGAGATTCATTTCCACGACTATCCGCAAGATCGCCCCAAGATCGTCGACTACGAGGCCAAGTGGATCGAGGGTTCGTTTGCCTTCGACAACACCCCGCGCTGTTTCCTGAAGTCAGGCTCGGACGAGCCGCTGGCCAGGAAAATCAGGGCGCTGGCGCTCGCCGCGTATGAACTCTTCGGCCTTTCGGGCTATGCCCGCATCGACTTTCGCATCGATGCCGCCGGCAACCCCTTCATCATCGAGGCCAACGCCAACCCCGGCATCGCCCATGATTCCGGCTTCGTTGCGGCCGCCACCGAGGCGGGGATGGATTACGACCGTCTCATCGCCCGCATCGTGATGGCGGCGGGCCTCAGGACCATCGGCAAGATACCGAGCGTACGCCACCTCGTTGCCGCCTGATGCTGCGCATCCGCAAAGTCCTCGACGATGTGACACCGTCCAATGCCTCGGCCATCGCCGAGGCCCGGCGTATCCTGAAACTCCAGTTCCCGGGCATGAATCCCGCCGACATCGACAAGCTGCCCGACCAGCTCCACAACCCGCTGAAATACCAGTTCATTTCCCGGTTATTCACGGCCGAGAGGGCATCCGGCAAGGTGGCCGGAGTAGCGCTTCTGCTGTATTTCCCAAAGGAGCATTTCTGCTATCTGGAGCTGCTGTCGGCGGCCCCCGGCGGCACCGGCGGCGGCATTGGTGCCCTGCTCTATGACCGGGTGCGCGAGGAAGCACTCGCCCTTGGGGCGCACGGCATCTATCTTGAATGCCTGCCCGACGATCCCGCTCTCAGCCCCGATCCCGCCATCCGCAAGCAGAATATGGCGCGGCTCAGGTTCTACGAACGCTACGGCGCCCTGCCGCTCGCCGGCACCGCCTACGAGACCCCCCTCACGGCCGGCGACAGCGACCCGCCCTATCTCGTCTTCGACGGCCTCGGCCTCACCCCCGCGCCCTCCAGGCGCCAGGTGCGTGAGGTCATACGCGCCATTCTGGAGAAAAAATATTCCGCCGTCTGCCCACCCGCCTATGTGGACATGGTGGTGGCCTCGGTGAAGGCCGATCCCGTCGCCTTGCGGCCCCTCCGGCAGGCCAGGCCGGGCAAGGTCGTGCAGCAGCCGCCAACCGCGGGCGAGGCCATCGTGCTGGTCGTCAACCACCGCCACGACGTCCACCACATCCATGAACGCGGCTATGTGGAAGCGCCCGTCCGGGTCCGCGCCATCCTCGCCGAGATCGAGCCCACCGGCCTGTTCAAGCGACACGAGCCGAGGCACTACGCCGACCGCCACATCAACGAGGTCCACGACCGCCGCCTCGTCGACTACCTGCGCCGGGCCTGCCGCGAGGCGGGGGAGAAGTCGCTCTACCCTTACGTCTTTCCCATCCGCAATGCCGACCGCCGACCCCGCGAGCGCTCGGTGCTTGCCGGCTATTACTGCATCGACACCTTCACGCCCATAAACGCCAACGCCTGGGAGGCGGCCCGCCTCTCCGCCGACTGCACCATGACGGCGGCTGACAGTCTGCTGGCCGGCAAGCGTCTTGCCTATGCGCTGGTGCGCCCGCCCGGCCATCATGCCGAATCCCGCGTCTTCGGGGGCTTTTGCTACCTTTGCAACGCCGCCATCGCCGCCCACCACCTCAGCCGCTACGGCCGCGTTGCCATCCTCGACATCGACTATCACCACGGCAACGGCCAGCAGGACATCTTCTATGGCCGCGACGACGTCCTGACCGTGTCGGTCCACGGCGACCCGGCCTTTGCCTATCCCTATTTCTCCGGCTTCAAGGACGAAACCGGGACGGCCAGGGGCGCCGGCTTCAACCTCAACCTGCCGCTGCCTGAAAAGGTGACGGCGAGCGAGCATCTCGCTGCGGTGGAAACAGGCCTCAAGCGCATCCGCCGCTACGAGCCCGACTACCTCGTCGTCGCCGCCGGATTCGACACCGCAAAGGGCGATCCGACCGGCACCTGGTCCAACAGCGCCGCCGATTTCGAAACCCTGGGCGCCCGCATCGGCGCCGAGGGCCTGCCAACCCTCATCGTCCAGGAGGGCGGCTACCGCATACGCACCCTCGGCAGCAATGTGAAGCGCTTCTTCCAGGGCCTGCATGCAGCCTCCGCCGAGGCCCGGTTGCGCAAGCGCAAGCCGGTGAACACTCTGAGCCCCAAGGCCGCGGCGATCACCTGGCGCCAGACGGTGCGCCCCGGCGATGCGCAAGGGGTGCGCAGCCTGGTGGCGGCAACCGGCTCCTTTTCCGCCGCCGAGGAGGCAATTGCCGAGGAATTGGTCACCGAGCGTATCGCCCGCGGGCCCAAGTCCGGCTATCATTTCCTCTTCGCTGAGCGCGGCTCGCGGCTTGACGGTTATGCCTGCTTCGGGCGCATTGACGGCACCGATGCGGGCTTCGACCTCTACTGGATCGCCGTCCACCCCGATCGTCAGCGCAGTGGTCTGGGCCGCGACATCCTCGCTCGCGCCGAAGCGCTGATGCGGGCGCAAGGCGCGCGCACCGTATGGCTTGATACAGCCGGCAAGCCCGCTTATGCCCCCACCCGAGCCTTTTACGAACGCGCCGGCTACCGCAAAGCCGCCAAATTGGCGAACTTTTATGGTCCGGGCGATGCCAAGATCATCTACGAGAAGGACTTGCAACCATGACCTCTGACTGCGGGGCCTCGGTGCGTGCTATCGCGAAGCAGCAAAACGCGCCTTCGGGGTGTTTATCGACAAGCACAATCTAACCGCAGATCAGACTGAATTCGTGAACACCCGACGTCATTATGCCACCACCATCGAAGCAGTTTCTTACGGAAGTTCGCCGAATTGTCACTAGCGCGATCGAAGCGAGTGGCGGTGAAATCGGCCTCGCGGATGCCGATTAACCAGACGGATGCTACAGATCAACCAGGCAGAGAGATAATTGCAATGATCTCGATCGATTGATTGTTACCGCTCAAATGGCAGGAGAGTGGTCGAACCTAATTTGTGCATGGCCGACTACCGTCGGAGCCTGATACGATGAACGGGTTGCATTTCACCTCACATTGAAACATCGAATGGCCGATTCCGAAAACACCAAAGCTCCTCAGACAGAAATAGTGCCGCAAAATTTATCGAGTGCGGCGGCACTGGTAAGGTCGCTAATAACTTCTCGTACCTTCCGAAAAGAGAAGCTTGAAGAACCGGCAACGGACGCCGCAATTCGAATACTTGGACGAGCAATCGCTGAAGCAGGTAATGCTGAGAGTCGGTTGGAAGCAGTCTCTTTGCTCGGGAAGGCTGGTGAGGTATCGAAGCCGATCGCCATTGCTGTCCAAGATCTCATTGAAAGCGGACTTAAGTTAGCGCTCCCGCCTATCGGGTCATGGGGCAATGCCGAGGACCGGTACTACTTCGCGAAGGGAATTTCTGTTTCACGGGCAAACTGGGTGAAGGACTATGCCGCCGCAGAACTGGCGCGCGCCGAAATCTCCGAGAGCGTGTTTGAAAAGTGCGTGTGTCACGGCCAGCGCCTGATAAGTGTCGCGG
>CAZMSA010000181.1:0-6935 GCA_964568825.1 uncultured Rhizobiaceae bacterium
AAGGCCGCCGAGGACGACCTCGCCGAGGCCCAGGACCGGCTGGCCACGGCGCGCGAGGACCATGCCCGCGCCGAGGCGCGGCTGGAGGCGACGCACGAACGCTTCAACGAAAGCGAAGCACGCATCCGCGACCAGCTCATGTGCGCGCCCGCCGACATTCCCGAACAGGCCGGCATCGATTTATCGAAGCTGCCGGAACCGGAAGTAGTGGAGCGCAAGCTGCAGGACCTGAAGGACCAGCGCGAGCGTCTCGGCGGCGTCAACCTGAGGGCCGAGGAAGAGGCAAGCGAGGTGCAAACGCAACTCGACGGGCTGACCGCCGAGCGCGACGACCTGGTGGCCGCCATCGCCAAGCTGCGGCAGGGCATCTCGAGCCTCAACCGCGAAGGCCGGCAGCGGCTGATCGAGGCCTTCGAGATGGTCAACGGCAATTTCGGCTCGCTGTTCGCCACGCTGTTCGGCGGCGGGCAGGCGGAACTGCAACTGGTCGAGTCCGACGATCCGCTGGAGGCGGGCCTCGAAATCCTCGCCCACCCGCCCGGCAAGCGCCCGCAGGTGCTGTCGCTTTTGTCGGGCGGCGAGCAGGCGCTGACCGCCATGGCGCTGATCTTTGCCGTCTTCCTCACCAACCCGTCGCCGATCTGCGTGCTGGACGAGGTGGACGCACCGCTCGATGACCATAACGTCGAGCGCTTCTGCAACCTGCTGGAAGCCATGCTGCAGCGCACCGACACGCGCTTTCTTATCATCACCCACCATGCGCTCACCATGGCGCGCATGCATCGCCTGTACGGTGTCACCATGATGGAGCGGGGCGTATCGCAACTGGTATCGGTCGACCTGCAGACCGCCGAGACCCTGCGCGAGGCCGGCTGAGGGCGCTACCGGGTTTTGCCGGGCAAACTGCCGTTAAGTCGTGCCGATTGAAAAATAGGAACAATATCAAGGCATTAAATATCGCTCTCGCGCCTTGACAGGAAACCGGGGCGTATCTATTTTGGCGCCGGCTTCGCGGGGGCTGCGGCGGGGCATTACGATGTGTTTTCTCGAGGCCGCCAATGGACGATGACAAGGGTCCTTCGTCCGATCGACTGAGGGGCTTCAAAAAACGTCTTGACGCCGAGAGGTCCTCGATCGAGGCGCGCGAAAACAAGACGGGGGGCCGTGGTTCCGCGTACGGGTTCGGATTCCGGCTGATCGCCGATCTGGTGGTCGGGGTCATGGCGGGGTTTTTTATCGGCTGGGGGCTGGACAAACTACTCGGTACTTCGCCATGGTTGTTGTTGATCTTCACGCCCATCGGCATGGCGGCGGGGATTCTGAATGTGATACGGGCAGCGCAGTCGGCCGAAGCCGAGCGCTATCTGCGGGAAACCCGGGCCAATGGCGTGCCCGGTGTCAAAGATGATGATGACGACTGAGACGCCCTGAGGCGCAGGTTCGAGAGGGAACGGGACAAAGTGGCGACCACCGATACAGCAGCAGCGGCGGAGCATGCCGCGAGTGGCCTCCACATCGATCCGATGCATCAGTTCGTGGTGCAACCGATCATCCCCATCAAGATCGGCAACCTCGATCTCTCCTTCACCAATTCCAGCCTGTGGATGGTGATTGGTCTGGTGCTGGTCTGCCTGGTGCTGTTGAGCGGTCCCAACCGGCTGGTGCCGGGCCGCCTGCAGTCGGTGGGCGAGCTTGCCTACGAGTTCATCTCCGGCATGATGCGCGACGTCCTCGGCAATACCGGCCGCGGCTTCTTTCCCTTCGTCTTCACGTTGTTCATGTTCGTGCTGGCGAGCAACATGCTCGGTATGGTGCCTTATTCCTTCACCGTCACCAGCCACATCATCATCACCTTCGCGCTGGCCGCGGTGGTGTTCATCGGCGCCACCGTGGTGGGCTTCATCGTCCACGGCACCGGCTATCTGAAGCTGTTCGTGCCCTCCGGCGTGCCCATCTTCTTGTTGCCACTGCTGGTGGTGATCGAGATCGTTTCCTATTTCACCCGCCCGATGTCACTCTCGGTGCGTCTGTTCGCCAATATGATGGCCGGCCACACCATGCTCAAGGTGTTCGGCGCCTTCGTGGTAGGCCTGGGGTTCCTCGGCGGCTGGGGGCCGCTCGCCATCATGGTGGCGCTTAACGGCCTGGAGACACTGGTTGCCTTCCTGCAGGCCTATGTCTTCGTGGTTCTCACTGTAATCTATCTCAACGACGCCCTTAACATGCATCATTGAGGCGTCAGGCAAAGCCCCTTATCAAGTCAATTCAACCCAAAAAGGAGTTCGATCTCATGGACGCAGAAGCTGCAAAATTGATCGGTGCCGGCCTTGCCGCCATCGCTCTCGCCGGCGCCGGTATCGGCATCGGCCTGATCTTCGGCAACTATCTCTCCGGCGCGTTGCGCAATCCGGCGGCGGCCCAGAGCCAGTTCCCGAACCTGCTGCTTGGCTTTGCCCTTGCCGAGGCCACCGGCCTGTTCGGCCTGGTGGTGGCGCTGATCATCCTGTTCGTGTTCTGATCAGCCATCTTTTCCGGCCTCGTGGCCGCTGAAACGCAAAAAGATCGGCACATCGCCTAGAACGGGAACCCGGCATGCTACGGCTCAGATTACTTGCGCTGTCATTCTTCCTTGCTACGCCTTGTCTGGCGCAGCCCAAGGAGGGCATGCCGCAGCTCAACTTCCACTCCTACCCGTCACAGCTTTTCTGGCTGCTGATCGTCTTCGTCATCCTCTACCAGATCATGCTGCGCATGGCGCTGCCGCGCATTGGCGGCATGATCGAGGAAAGGCGCGGGCGTATCGCTTCCGACCTCGACCGGGCACAGGAGCTGAAAGACGATACCGATCGGGCCATCGCTACCTACGAGAGCGAACTGGCCGAGGCCCGCGCCAAGGCGCATGGCATCGTGCAGGAGCGGCGAAATGCGTTGACGGCCGAGATCGACGCAGAACGCGCCGGCCTCGACAAGGAGATCGCTGCCAAGGTAGCGAAGGCGGAAAAGGCCATCCAGGCCGCCCGCGAAAAGGCGTTGGGCCAGGTCGGCGACGTCGCCGCCGGGGTGGCGGGCGACATCGTCGCCCAGCTTGCCGGCCTCAAGGTATCGAAGGCCGAGGTGCAAAAGGCCCTCGCCCGCAGCGGCGGCAAGTGAGGGAGCGCGCAGGACATGTTCTCAGAACCTGAATTCTGGGTCGGCGTCGCCTTTTTCATCTTCGTGGGCGTCCTGATCTACATGGGCGTTCCCGGGATGATGACGAAGGCGCTGGACGAGCGCGCCGAACGCATATCCAAGGAACTGGCCGAAGCGCAAAAGCTGCGCGAGGAAGCCCAGGCGCTGCTTGCCGAATACGAGCGCAAGCGCGAGGAAGCCGAACAGGTCGCCGCCGACATCGTCGCCCAGGCCAAGACCGAGGCCGAGGCCTATGCCGTCGAGACGCGGCGCAAGATGGCGGAAACGGTGGAGCGGCGCACCGCCAATGCCGAACAGAAGATCGCCCAGGCCGAAGCCCAGGCGATCAAGGAAGTACGCACCACTGCCAGCGATCTGGCGATCGCCGCGGCCGCCCGGATCATCGCTTCTGAGGTCAAGGGCGAAAAGGCCGCCAAGCTGGTGGACACCTCGATTTCCACCGTCAAGTCACAACTCAACTGATCCCACCACATCGTCGGCGTTTGGCGTCCTCGTGTTTGACACCGAGGATCAAGAGGTCAACGGCAAGGACTTGCGCAGGTGTCCTGGGTCGCCGGGTCAAGCCCGACGATGACACGGGGAAGGAAGGTGGCACGTGCCGCCTACTCCGCGGCCTCGCGATAGGCCTCCAGCGGCGGGCAGGTGCAGACCAGGTGGCGGTCACCGTAGACATTGTCGACGCGGCCGACCGGGGGCCAGTACTTGTCCTCGCTCTGGCCCTTCAACGGGAAGAAGGCGCGCTCGCGGCTGTAGGGCTTGTGCCAGTCGGCGATCAGCAACTTCTGGGTATGGGGGGCGTTGACCAGCAGGTTGTCGGCCTTGTCGGCCTTGCCCTCCTCCACCTCGGCGATCTCGGCGCGGATGGCGATCATGGCATCGCAGAACCGGTCAAGCTCGCGCTTTCCTTCCGATTCGGTCGGTTCGACCATCAGTGTGTCGTGCACCGGCCACGACATGGTGGGGGCATGGAAGCCGTAATCGACCAGGCGCTTGGCCACATCGTCGACGCTGATGCCGGAGGCCTCCTTGATGCCGCGCAGATCGATGATGCATTCATGCGCCACGAAGCCGCCGGGACCGGTGTAGACGATGGGGTAATGGGGGGCCAGGCGCCTGGCGATGTAGTTGGCGTTGAGGATGGCGACCTGGGTCGCCTGCTTCAGTCCCTCGGCCCCCATCATGGCGATATAGGCCCAGGAGATCGGCAGGATGGAGGCCGAGCCCCAGGGGGCGGCCGACACCTGGCCGATGGTATGGTTGCGGCCGGCGGCCGGGTTGACGCCGTCGATCACCGCGTGGCCGGGCAGGAAGCGCGCCAGATGCGCCCTCACGCCGATGGGGCCGACACCGGGGCCGCCGCCGCCATGGGGAATGCAGAAGGTCTTGTGCAGGTTCATGTGGCAGACATCGGCACCGATCTCGGCCGGCTTGACGAAGCCCACCAGGGCATTGAGGTTGGCACCGTCGAGATAAACCTGACCGCCCGATGCATGGACGATGTCGCAGATTTCCTTGGTCGCCACCTCGAAGACACCGTGGGTGGAGGGGTAGGTGATCATCAGCGCCGCCAGGTGCTCGGCATGGGCGGCGGCCTTGGCCTTCAGATCGGCCACATCGACATTTCCCTGGGCATCGCAGGCGACCACCACCACCTCAAGCCCCGCCATGAACGCCGAAGCCGGATTGGTGCCATGGGCGGATACGGGAATAAGGCAGACATTGCGATGGCTCTCGTCGCGCGAGGCATGGAAGGCGCGGATGGTGAGAAGACCGGCATATTCGCCCTGTGAGCCGGCGTTGGGTTGCAGCGACACCGCATCGAAACCGGTGATGGCGCACAGCATCGCCTCCAGTTCCTCGAAAAGCTGCTGGTAGCCTTGCGCCTGCTCCAGCGGCACGAAGGGGTGCATCTGGGCGAATTCGCGTTGGGTGATGGGGATCATCTCGGTGGTGGCGTTGAGCTTCATGGTGCACGAGCCCAAGGGGATCATGGCGCGGTCCAGCGCGATGTCCTTTTCCTGCAGGCGGCGCAGATAGCGCAGCATCTCGGTCTCGCTGCGGTAGAGCGAGAACACCGGATGGGTGAGGAAATCCGATGTTCGGCACAAGGCATCGGGGATGCACTCGATGACGCCCGCGTCGATCTCATCGAGGTTGGTGCCCTTCAGCGCCCCCGTCTTGAAGCACTGAAGCAGCCTTTCCACCTCCGAGCGCCGCGTGGTCTCGTCGACCGAGATGCCGAGATGGTCGGCATCGACGATGCGCAGGTTGATCTGCTGTTCGCGGGCCCTGGCGGCGATGGCGCGGGCGCGGCCCGGGGTCTTCACCGTGATGGTATCGAAGAAGGCGGAGGTCTCCACCTCATAGCCGTAGGATGCAATGGCGCGGGCGCAGATGCCGGCGAAGCGGTGGATACGCGCGGCAATCTTGGCGATGCCCTCTGGGCCATGATAGACGGCGAACATGCCGGCGATCACCGCCAGGAGGACCTGGGCGGTGCAGATGTTCGAGGTCGCCTTCTCGCGGCGGATGTGCTGTTCGCGGGTCTGCAGGGCCATGCGCAGGGCAGGGTGCCCCTGGGCATCCACCGAGACGCCGATGATGCGGCCTGGGAGGGAGCGCTTGAATTCATCGCGGGTGGCAAAGAAGGCCGCATGCGGGCCGCCATAGCCCATGGGTACGCCGAACCGTTGTGACGAGCCGATGGCGATGTCGGCCCCCAGTTCGCCCGGCGGGGTGATGAGGGCGAGCGCCATAAGGTCGGTCGCCATGATGGCCAAGGCGCCGGCCTGATGCAGCGAAGCGATGGTTGCGCGATAGTCGCGAACGGCCCCGGATGAACCGGGATAGGAAATGAGGGCGGCAAACACCTTGGCGGCATCGAGGTCGGCCGCCGGATCGCCGACGATCACCTCAAAGCCGAAATTGGCAGCCCGAGTCTCGATCACCTTGATGGTCTGGGGATGGGTGTCGGCATCGACGAAGAAGCCTTGAGCCTTCGACTTCGACAGGCGGTGGGCCATGGCCATGGCCTCGGCGGCAGCCGTTCCCTCATCGAGCAGCGAGGCATTGGCCAGCGGCAGGCCGGTCAGGTCGCAGACCATCTGCTGGTAGTTGAGGAGCGCCTCCATCCGCCCCTGGCTGACCTCGGCCTGATAGGGGGTGTAGGCGGTGTACCAGCCGGGGTTTTCCAGCACGTTGCGCAAGATCACCTTGGGCGTAACGCAGCCGTAGTAGCCCATGCCGATCATGGCGGTGAAAACGCGGTTGCGCCCGCCCATGCGCCGCAAGTCGGAAAGGGCGTTGCGCTCGCTCAGCGCCTCGGGCAACTCGAGCGGGCCTTTGGTGCGGATGGCCTTGGGCACGGCGCGGTCGATCAGATCATCCAGCGAGGTGGCGCCGACGGTTTCCAGCATGGCGGTGATTTCACCGTTGCGCGGGCCGATATGGCGGTGGATGAAATTGGCTCCCGACTGCAGGTCGGTCAGGCGAAGGCGCGGCACACTCATGGATCTTTGCCTTTTTCGGTTAGTGCTGTTCGGCGACGAATTTCTTGTAGGCCTCGGCGTCCATGAGGCCGTCAAGCTGGGATTTGTCGGTAAGCTTCAATTTCATGAACCAGCCAGCGCCCTCGGCGTCCTCGTTCACCTTGCTGGGCTCGTCATCGAGCGCCGAATTGACCTCGATCACTTCGCCGGACACCGGCGCGTAGACTTCGCTCGCCGCCTTCACCGATTCGACCACCG
>CAZMSA010000182.1:0-6917 GCA_964568825.1 uncultured Rhizobiaceae bacterium
CCCGCTGTTGACCACGTCCTCGGGCGCCAAGATGGGCAAGACGGCCGCCGGCGCCGTGTGGCTCAACGCCGACTTGCTCTCGCCTTACGACTACTGGCAATACTGGCGCAACGCCGAGGATGCCGACGTCGGACGCTTCCTGAAGCTGTTCACTGTGCTGCCGATGGACGAGATCGCACGTCTGGAGGCCCTTGGCGGGGCTGAGATCAACGAAGCCAAGAAGGTGCTTGCGACCGAGGCAACCGCCCTCATGCATGGGCGCGAGGCAGCAGCAGCCGCTGCTGCCACGGCCAGCGAAACCTTCGAGAAGGGCGGCATGGCCGAGGGGCTGCCGACGGTGGAAATCGCCCACGCCGAGATTTCCGCCGGCTTCGGCTTGTTGACGGCCATGGTGAAAGCCGGCCTTGCCGCCTCCAACGGCGAGGCGCGGCGGGCAGTGGATGGCGGCGCCGTGCGCATCAACGACGAGCCCATATCCGACCCGCGCCGCAGCGTCAGCGAAGCCGACGTGACATCCGACGGCCTCATCAAGCTTTCCATGGGCAAGAAGCGCCACGTGCTCCTGAAGACGATTTGAAGGCGCAACGCTACTTGTCGGTGCCGATCGTCCTCGGGGGTGTCGGGGGCGCGACGGTGCCGTCGGCGTTGATGCCGCTCACCCCGCCGATGCCGAACAGGTTGCGCAGGAAGCCGGGGGCGATCGCCGAGACCGGATTGATCAGGAACTGCGGGTTATGCATGGTGCCTTTCAGGGCATAGTTGAGCCCGAAAAGCCCCTGGCCCTTGCCGCCGACCAGGATCTCGCCCAACACCGGCACCTCACCCAGCGCCGCGTTGAGGGCGTAGGCGGGAATGATGGTGCCGCCGATGTCGAGCGCACCATCAGCCTTGCGGATCACGCCTTGCGCGGATGCGCCCAGGTCCGTCCCCCGGACCAGTGCATCGCCGATGCGGACGTACTTCGGATCCGTCGAGAACGGCAGCGTGAGCTTGGTGAAGTAATAGCCATTGCTGCGAGGCCCGGTCTTCGTGGGTTTTTGCTGCTTGCCGAGGGTTTTGGTATTGATCGATGTGAGGGCTTGTTCGCCCAGCACCTCGAAGTTTCGGATGATCAGCCTGCCCTTTTGGATCGAGCCGTCGGTGCCGGCGGTCAGCAACGCCTCGAAGTCGAGCGTGCCGCCGGAAATCTTGGAATAAAGATTCGAGGCCCTGAGCGCCGCGCCACCATCACGGCTGACGATGTGCAAGGCGCGCAAGCCTTGCGTATCGGGGGAAATCTGCAACGTGATGGGCGACTTGCTGGACTGGGTCCCCTGTAGTTCGGCGCGCAGCACCTGCCCGCCGACAAATTGCAGGCTGCCCGCGACGTTGGTAAAGGCCTCGCCGCGATTGGCATAGACACGGGCGATATTGACCGAGACCTGAACCGGACGCGGGCTGGCCTCAGAGGCCTTGCCGACATCGCTGCTGCCGGTGAACAGGTTGGCCATGAGCGGACGGGCATCGAAACTGTTACCCGTGGCGTTGACCAGCAGCAGGCCGTCCTTGTCCTTGAGCGACACCTTGAAATCGTTGGCGGCGTCCAGCTTGAATGTCGAGAAGTTGGCACTGCGGAAGCTGCCATCGGCGCCCAATGCAATATCGCCGGCGATCTTCATTCCATCGCCGCTCATGGCGAGGTCGGTGATCTTGATGGCTTTCGGATCGCTGAGATCGAGGTCGAGACTGGCCGTGGTGCCCTTGGCGGCGATGCGCTGCCAGTTGATAGCGTCGAGTTTCAGAATGGCATCCGACAGGTCAGCGTCAATATGAGCGGAGATCACCTTGCCATTGTCGATCATGGCCCTGACCTTCACCGGCGTCGTTCCGACAATATAGTCGGACAGATCGGCACCAAGCTTGTTGCGACCGTCGGCATCGAGGCTGGCACGCAAATCCAACTGTTCGGTTCCGGTAAAATTGCGGACATAGGACAACTTCACCGGGATATCCTTGATCTTTGCCGTGCCCGTGGCCTGCATGGCCTTGCGGTCGACCGTCAGGTCAAGGTTCATGTCGGTCACGTTCGCCTGCTCCACGGCCTTCTTGAAGCTGCCGTTGTCGATGTGAGCCTTGGCGGAAATATTCACCTGCCGGGGCTTCATGAAGCGCGACAGGGGTGCGTTGACGGCCAGCAGCACGTTGACCTTGCCGGTAAGTCGATCGGCGTTGATCTGCTGCTTCGAAATCAGGTGCAGCGGCTCTTCGTCCAGCAATTCGAGAAACTCTCCAGCCTGGCCATTCGCCTCCACCCTGATCTGTGCCGGCGACTGCCGCGCCGCCAGATCGGTGATGTCGATACTGCCCTTCGGCACATAGATCGTCTTGCCGGACGGCAGGTTGATGGTCCCGCCCTGGGCATCAATGTGGAAATTGTTGCCGCTCATTGTTGCATTGCCACTGGCGCCAGCTATGGGCGACAGGGTCTTGAAATAGCGGAATTTTACGCCGACGAGACTGAATTTCGAGGCGACCAGCTTGTCGAGAACCGGTTTGTCGCGCAGCGCCGCGGCGATCACCTTGGCAGGCAAGGCGATCTGGAAGGTGCCGTCGGGAATGTGCCCGGTTATGACGTTGTCATTGATCCATTCCCTGGCCCCTGGCGCCACGACCGGTGGCCACAGCTTCTTGATCATGTCGAAGCTGACGTCGCGCATGGCACCGGCGATATAGACGCCAATGCCCCCGTCTTCGCCGACAAAGCGGCCGCGTATCCGCATGCCGGCATTGCCCGAACGCAGCACCAGGTCCTTGACTTCTAGTCTGGCATCGTCAACCGAGGCAACGCCGATGAACTTGATGTTGTCGAAGATGAACGGGTTCTTGACCGCACCCTGGGCATCGATGGCCACATTGTGGGCATTGAGCGACAAATCAAAGCTTTTCAGCCGTCCGTCCTTGTCGCGCACCGGTTTGATGCGGCCATCGAGCTGGGCCTGCGAACCGCCCACGAAGATCGCCGAATTGCCGATCACGATGTCGCCGGTGGAGGGTTGGTAATCGAAACGCAACAAACCTTCGTCGACGACGATGGGATCGGAGATATAGCCGGGAAAGCCGACGACTCCGGCGGCCACCGTCAGTTCGGCACTGGCCTTGGTCAACCGGCCGGTGTCGGTGAACTCCACTTCCGCATGGCCTGACAGCGGCAATCGCACTTGCGCCAGTTGCGACAGCGCGAACACCTGGTCGGAAATGTCGGCCGGCACCAGGTCGAACAGGCGGGCCGACACGGTAAAGCGGTGATCGGCAATGCGGTAGTTGGCAACCACCTCGGTGCGCCATGGTTCCTTGCCCGAGGCGATGGAGGCATCGGCGAACAGGACAAAGCCGTACGGCATGCGGCGAATGACGAGATTGGCCTTGGGGGCGAACCACAAGGCGTTGTTGGCCTCGTCATAAAGCGATATCGAGGCATGGGTAATGCGCACCGCCATCACTGAGGATATCGGCGAGGTGCCGTCCCGGTCGGCGGCTATTTCCTTGCGCAGCAGCCCGATCAGGTTGACCAGCGGCTGGTCCGAAGGTATCGCGACATTGGGTGGTGTATCGACGCGATCGTGCTTGCCCACCTTGGTGGCGGTCTTCTGATCACTCGAAGCGATGCCGAACCCGAACTGCAGGGCGCCGTCCAGCTTCCGCCGCGCCATGATGCGCGGGCCGATCAGCGTCAGTTCTTCGGGAACCACTTTGCCCGTCAGCAATGCGGCGGTATTCATGACGACGGCAGCCCGCGGCGCTCTGGCGATCAAGTTGCCGTCGAGATCGTGGACGCTAATGTCGCGCAGACGAATGCGGGGGCGGCCGGTATCCTGGTCGCGCTCGATGATCACATCGCCGATCTTGACCCGCATGCCGGCGAGGCTGGAGTTGATGGTGTGCTGTACCGTAGGCTTCAGGAAGGCCAAGGACACCGGTCCTTGCGACAGCCGCCACATGACCGACACCGCGAGCGCCATCGTCAGCAGCAACGCCACCGCGAACGTTAGTCCCACAGCCTTGGCGACTTTGCGGTGCAATCAAGCCTTCCCTGCAATAACATTACCGCTTCAAGGTATTCTTTTGCCCGTTGGCCCTGGCATTGTACAGGACCGCCGGCCGGATCCATCGCAACCGACCCTCATAATTTGCCGCCATCTGTTCGCTGCGGTCGGCTGCCGTCCTCGCCAGGACGGGGCACCGGCGCACACAACGTCGAGAAATGGTCAAAAGCATGGCGGCGGGGTCGCGATGGTGCGCTGCCGAGCCCAGGAATTCATCTTCATCGGGTTCATCGGGACAATGATGGCACAGAACTTCGATGATGCCGCAAAATGAACAAAGACTCGCCCGAAAAGTAAACCCAGGCATGCGCGGCAGGGGCATTGCGTGCCGCAGGTCAAAGGAGGGGGGATGCGGCATCGCCACGTCCATCACGGGAAACTTCGACGAAGGGGGCTGATTTCACGAATCACCGGCATCTTCCGCGCTCGCCAGATCTATTTGCGCAGCGATGGGCATGTCCGGTTCTTCACCCTGAAACCGTGGCACCAGGTGGCCGCGCTGGTGTTCGGCATGGCCGGACTGTTCTGGGTCGCCTATGCCAGCATCAACGTCGCCTTCAAGGACCAGCTTCTGGTGGTCAAGGAACGCCGGCTTTACCAGGCGCGGCTTGAGTACGAGGATCGAATCGCCCAGTTGCGCCGCGCCATCGACCGCATGAACGACAAGCTGCTGCTCGATCAGGGTAAATATCTCGACAAGGTCGATGCGGTCCGCGCCGACTACGACAAGCTGGTCAAGCGCCAACGGCTGCTGAGCGAGTTCTTCCACCAGGGCTGGATGCCGACGCAGCCCGAACCTGCAACAAAGTCCACAGGCGACAAGCAGCCGCCAAAGAACAAGCAGGGTTTCCTCAACGTGCCCGATGACAGTTTCAAGGAGCCGAATTTCCGCGAGAAATACGCCGCCGCCTTCCGCACGCCCGAAGAGGCTCTGGCGCCGCTTGCCGACATGCATCGCCTGTTTCAGGCCTACGACGACAAGGAAGCCAGCCTGCTCGAGGACGTCATTACCGAAACGGCCCGCGAGGCCAGCAATGCCCGCCGTGTCTTTGCCCGGCTGGGCATCGATGCCAAGGCGGTTATCGCCGGATCGTCCTTGAGCCAGGCCAACACGGGCGGTCCGCTGGTCGCCGCCTCGGCGGCCGATCTGGGGCCCGGGCGGATTGCCGACCTGATGGGCCAGGTCACCAGCAATCTCGCCGAAATCGAGAAGCTCCGCTACGAGGGCAGCCGCATGCCGGTGTGGCTGCCGCTGCACAAGGTCGAGCGCATCACCAGCCCGTTCGGGGTGCGGTCGGATCCGCTGTTGCATGTCGCCGCATTGCATACCGGCATCGATTTCAAGGCACCCTACGGCTCGGAGGTGCTGGCTACCGCCTCGGGCAAGGTGGTGATGGCCGGCTGGGACGGGGGCTATGGTCGTCTGGTGGAAATCGACGACGGTTTCGGGGTGAGCACCCGGTTCGCCCACCTCAAGGCCATCAAGGTAAAGGTCGGCCAGCACGTCAAGCGGGGCGAAGTCATCGGCCTTCTCGGCAATACCGGGCGCAGCACCGGCTATCATCTGCACTACGAAACGCGCGTTAATGGGCGCCCCATCAATCCTGTGCGCTTCTGGAAGGTGCGTGATGAACTTCAGGCGATTTCTGACTAGGCGCCGGGCACCCGTCAAGCGGGTCGAGCCGGCACGACATGTCGGGCTCGCTCCCTCGATCATTACCGCGGATGTCGATATCGAGGGCCATCTCCACTCAGTCGGCGAATTGCAGATCGACGGTAATGTGCATGGCGACGTCAGGGCGCACGCGGTGGTGATCGACGTCAATGGGGTCGTGCACGGCTGCGTTGTGGCCGAAGAAGTTGTGGTGCGCGGCCGAGTGGTCGGGCCAATTCGCGGCATCGATGTCCATATCTTCACCGGCGCCCAGGTTGAGGGCGACGTAATCAGCACCACCTTGTTGATCGACAAGGGGGCCTGGCTGGAAGGCGAGGCCCACCATTCGAATTCACCTTTTGACGACCCGGTTGGCCGTCTGCGCTGGCACCGCGGTACAGATGCTGGCGGCCCCGCCGCCCTGCCCGACGACGAAGGTCACGGGGAAAAGGATCCACTTTTTCGCCCGCTGTTCACCCGCCGCTAGGTGGGGTTTCCATTCTGCGGTATCATGTCCTGAGGCCGGCCACCGGTCTTCACGATGCGATGCGCAAGGCTTCGCCGAGCAATCGCCCCAGGCGCTCCGGCAGCGCCAGGCGTGATGCCGCCTCAAGACCTTCCGGTGACATCTTGAAGGCGGTCTTGGCGAGGATGGAAATGACCTTTTCGTCGTCGTGTTTTGCGATGAATGCGCCGGCATAATGGGCGAGAAACACCAGGCACACGACATCTTCCAGCGCCTGGGCATCGGGGTCGTACTTGAGGCGCTCCTTCCTGATCAAGGCGGCAACACGTTCGACGTCGGGCGTCGCATAACCGGCCTGGGCCATCAGCGCACTGACGCGCGCAGCGTGATGGTCCTTGAGATCCTTGCGCCACTTGAGATAGCCAGTGCGGCCTTGGGGATAACTGCTACGCGGAGAGGTCCAGCGCTCGATATGCTGGCCACGCACGGCGATGGCCAGGTGGTCGCCGGCATGGGGCCGATAGCGCGCCAGTTCGGCGCTCATGCGCTCGCCATAGACCAGTTCAGCCGGGCGCGGGCCATCGGGCGTCGCAATGACATGGGGATCGGCGGCGTTGGCGGCATCGATCAGCGCTATGACGCGGTGAAGGCGTTCCTGGCTCATGTTGCACCTTCTAGAGCGGGTTCGGCGTTTTCCGATTCGTGATGGGATTCA
>CAZMSA010000183.1:0-1422 GCA_964568825.1 uncultured Rhizobiaceae bacterium
TTGGGCTCGCCGCCATATTCGGCCGAGGCGCCGGAAAACAGTTTTGACTTCGAGGTGACCTGGGCATGCACCTCCATGCCGATGACGATCTCCCAGTCGCCGGTTGAGCCCTGGATGAAGGTTTTCGGGTCTGGGGTGCGGGTATCGACGATCACGGTGTTCAACCCTCGTTGTTGCGCATGCTGGACATTAGCCCATTGCCGCGAGGCGGCCCATGGCCTCTTCCACCTGCGCCTTGCGGGTAAGCAGGCTGTCGCGGCGCTCTTTCGTTTCTTCCAGCACCTCTTCGGGCGCCTTGGCGATGAAGCCGGGATTTTTCAGGCGGCCCTCGATGGTGCCGACGTCCTTGCCGATCTTTTCCAGTTCCTTTTGCAGACGGGCCTGCTCGGCGGCGAGGTCGATGACGCCTTTCAGCGGCAGCGCCACCACCGTTTCACCAAGCACGACCTGGGCGGCGCCCTGCGGCACGGCATAGGCGAAAGTGATCGATTCGAGACGGGCAAGGCGGGAGATTTCGTTCTCCCACTGACCGGCAAGCCGGCGCACCTCGGCATCGCCGCCGACGATGACGCATGGAATCTTGGTGCCCGCCGGGACGTTCATCTCGGCGCGCACCGAGCGCACCTCGGAGACGATGCGCACCACCCAGCCGATCTCGGCATCGGCTGCGGCATCGCCCAACCCGTCAAAGCGCGGCCAGTCTGCCTCCATCACGAAGCCGTCGCGTGCCGGGCCATCTTCGGCGGTGCGTTGCCACAACTCCTCGGTGAGGAAGGGCATGAAGGGGTGCAGCAAAAACAAGATGCGCTCGATCACCCAGGCGGTCATGCGGCGGGTTTCCTCCGCCGCTGCCTCGTCGCCGCCAGCCAGAACCGGCTTCGACAATTCCAGGTACCAGTCGCAGAAGATGTGCCAGACGAAAGCATAGATGGCGCCGGCGGCGTCGTTGAAGCGATACTCCTCGATGGCCCTGGAGACCGCCTCAGCGGTGCGCGCGGCCTCACCGGCGATCCAGCGGTTGAGGGTGACGCGGGCGGCCAGCGGGTCGAAGTCGGCAACGCGGCGGCAGCCGTTCATCTCGGCGAAACGCACCGCGTTCCACAGCTTGGTGCCGAAATTGCGATAGCCCTCGACGCGCGAGGTGGAAAGCTTGATGTCGCGGCCCTGTGCGGCCATGGCGGCCAACGTAAAGCGCAGCGCATCGGCGCCGAATTGGTCGATGAGGTCGAGCGGATCGATGACGTTGCCCTTCGACTTCGACATCTTCTGGCCCTTCTCGTCGCGCACCAGGGCGTGGATATAGACAGTGTGGAAGGGCTCCTTTTGCATGAAATGCAGCCCCGCCATCATCATCCGCGCCACCCAGAAGAAGATGATGTCGAAGCCGGTGACCAGCACGTCGGTGGGATAATAGCGGGCGAC
>CAZMSA010000183.1:1432-6917 GCA_964568825.1 uncultured Rhizobiaceae bacterium
CCCAGCGTCGAAAACGGCCACAGGGCGGAGGAAAACCAGGTATCGAGCACGTCCTCGTCACGGGTCAGCGATACCCGCGCGCCGTAATGGCGGGCGGCGGCGCCGAGGGCTTCTTCCTCGGTTTCCTCCACGAAGATGGTGCCGTCGGAGCCATACCACGCCGGGATCTGGTGGCCCCACCAGAGCTGGCGCGAGATGCACCAGGGCTGGATGTTACGCATCCACTCGAAATAGGTCTTTTCCCAGTTTTTCGGGACAAAGACGGTCTTGCCCTCTTCCACCGCTGCAATGGCGGGCTTGGCGAGGGTGGCGGCGTCCACGTACCACTGCTCGGTGAGCCACGGCTCGATCGGCACGCCGCCGCGATCGCCGTGCGGCACCTGATGCACATGCGGCTCGATCTTTTCGAGAAACCCTTGCGCTTCCAGCATCTCGACGATGCGCTTCCTCGCCTCGAAGCGGTCGAGGCCATGCAGCGCCAAGGTCTCCGGCGGCACGTCGGCGCCGTCGAGAAAGTCGGCATTGTCTTCAAGCAGCATCTTGGCGTGTGAATCCAAGACATTGATCTGCCTCAGATCATGGCGCTTGCCGACCTCGAAGTCGTTGAAATCGTGGGCGGGGGTGATCTTGACGGCGCCGGTGCCCTTTTCCGGGTCCGAATAGGCATCCGCCACGATGGGAATGCGGCGACCGACCAGCGGCAGGATGACATGCTTGCCGACCAGTGCCTTGTAGCGTTCATCGTCCGGGTGCACGGCAACGCCCGAATCCCCCAGCATGGTTTCAGGGCGCGTAGTGGCGACGACGATCACCTCATCCGTGCCCTCGATGGGGTAGCGCAGGTGCCACAGGTGGCCTTTGATCTCCACCTGCTGTACCTCGAGGTCGGAGATGGCCGTCAGCAGCTTGGGGTCCCAGTTGACGAGGCGCTTGTCCTTGTAGATGAGGCCTTCCTTGTAAAGCTGCACGAAGACCTTGAGCACCGCCTTCGACAGCCCTTCGTCCATGGTGAAGCGCTCGCGCGACCAGTCGCAGGAAGCACCCAGCCGGCGCAACTGGCGCGAAATCGTGCCGCCGGATTCCTCCTTCCACGCCCACACCCGCTCGAGGAACTTTTCGCGCCCCATGGTGCGGCGGTCGACATTGCCTTCCTTGGCGAGAAGCCGCTCGACCACCATTTGCGTGGCGATGCCGGCATGGTCGGTACCCGGCTGCCACAGGACATCGCGCCCCCGCATGCGTTCGAAGCGGCACAGGATATCCTGGATGGTGTTGTTGAGGGCATGGCCCATGTGCAGCGAACCCGTCACGTTGGGTGGTGGGATCACGATGGTGAAGGGCTTTGCGTCGGGGCGGCGGCCGGCCTTGAAGGCGCCGGCTTTCTCCCATTCATCGTAAAGCCGCGTCTCGATGGCCGAGGGGTCGTAGTGTTTGTCGAGCATGACCGGATTTTGAGCTGGAGGACGACTGGTGCGCCTGTATAAACACCAGTGCGCCTTGGGTTTCAACCGCTCATCGGTTGCCGCGGCGGGCGACCCGCTCGATCTCCTCGCGCACCAGCCGTTCCACCAGCTTGGGCAGGTTGTGGTCGAGCCATGATTTCAGCATCGGCCGCAGCAGTTCGCGGGTGATGTCCTCGATCGAGCGCTCGCCGCCGGTGGCCTGTGCCATGATGGTATCGGCAAGCCGCTCAAAGGCGCTGGATGCCTGCTCGGCGCTTTCCGGTGCCAGCATGGGGGGTGCGTAGTCTTGCAGCGGGGGCTCATGGCGTGGCGGCGGGGCCTCATGGCGTGGCGGAGGCGGTTCGCGCCGATAGTCGTGGTGCGGCTCGGGCGCATATCGGGCGAGCGGCTCGACGTGGGCCTCCTCGGGCGTCACAGCCGTATCGTCCCAGGCCTCGGGTGGTGCATCCTGATACGCCGCCTCACCGTCATAGGTGGATTCGGCCTCGGGCGCATAGTCGCCCGTATCATAGTCCGGCGCGGCTTCTGCAGCGGGCCTGCCGTGCGGTTCATAGGCGCGTGAGGGCAGCTCGCGCAGCTCGGATTCGATGGCATCCCTGATGGCCGGTCTCAGCTCTCGCCCGGCCAGGTCCTCGATCGCCGCGGCATCCAGCCGACGGCGGGCGGTCGTTGCCTCGGGCGCCAGCGGTGGACGAGCAATCTCCTCGTCCATCGGCGCGCGGCCTGCCCGGCTCAATCGGGCGAGCGCTTCTTCCAGACGAACATCACCGCCCAGAATGCCGCTGAAACCTTGCGATGACGATGTCGACGCAGTGTTGCGCGCCGGCAGCGACTTGCCCTCCTCGACCAGGGTGGTGAGCCGCTGGCGAAGATTGAGGAAATCGTCGGTTCGGGTGGAAACCCGCCCCGTACCGCCAGTGTCATGTCCAAGAGCGACGCGTATGCCGCGCATGGATCCGTGCGGCCGTTCGGAACCGGTGCCGGAGGCGATCGGGTCTCGCCCGGGCGGCGGTGCCTGCAGCGCGGCCGCGGCCGGATTGTAAGATGCATTGCCGCCCATGCCCTGCCCGGCCCCACCGTGCTCGCGGGCCGCTGATTGCTTGGCTGCCGCCATGGCCGTCCCGGTGCCTCCCTCGCCCTTTTCGTAAATGGCCTCACGAATCGAGGCCAGCAGTTCCTCAACCGATGGCTGGTCCTTGGACTTGACCTTACTCATGGATGTGCCTCACGCCATGCAAAGAGCGAATCACCCATCCCTGAGCATCCCAGAAACAAGTCTACCCCATACCGTTGCAGACAGTTCGCCCCTGCCTCAGGCAAATTATGCACGAGCAGGTGGCGTTGCGAAACAACGAATATGAACGGAAGAATCTGTTTTCGGATTATTCGACGGTATTCACCGAGGTGCCGATGAACTTGTCGCGCACATTGCGCCGGTTGGCGCCGGCGTCGTAGACCGGCACGCCGAGGCGCAACACGCGGGCCGTCATCTGGCCGGTTGCGGCGATAAGCCGGTAGGCACCAACAATCTGGTCGTGCTGGGAAGTGACCAGCGAAATCTGCGACGTCGTCAGCGTCTGCTCGGCGTTCAGCACATCCAGTGTGGTGCGCGTGCCTACCAGCGCCTCCTGCCTGACGCCTTCCAGCGCCAGCCGGTTGGCGCTTACCTGGGCCTTGAGCGAGACGATCGTCTGGCCGGCAGCGATGAAATTGTTCCAGGCCTGCACTACCGAGGAGCGAACCGCGCGGGCGGCCTCGATGATCTGGATGCGGCGCTGGCTCTCGACCTGCTTGGCCTGACGAACTTCGGAATAGACCTGGCCGGCCTCATAGAGCGGCACGCTGAGCACGCCGAGAACCTGGACCTGCTCGGTCGCCTTCGTTATCGCGCTGGTGTGGTGCGCCAGGTAATAGTCGGTTTCAAAATGCAGGCTCGGCAACAGGCCGGCCTGCACCACGGTGACATTCTGCTCGGCGGCCTGTTGCGTATAGGCCGCAGCGAGAATCTGCGGATTGATGCGCGAGGCGATCCTGAGGGCCTCGTTCAGCGACTTCGGCAGGTGCCGCGAAAGGCCCGGATAGGCAAGGCTGCCGGGCGCATGGCCGATGGTCTTTTCGTAGGTGGCCGTGCTGGAGGCGCGATTGGCGCGAGCGACCTCAAGCTGAGCCTGGGCAAGGCTCAAGGCGGCGCGTGCCTGGGCGACATCGGTCTTGGTGATCTCACCAACGCTGAAGCGGGCGTTGGCGGCCTTGAGCTCTTCCTTCAGAAACGAGACGGTTTTTTCGTTCAGTACGACGATCTGGCGGTCGCGTATGACGTCCATGAAGGCGGTCGCGGCATTGAGCAGCACCGTCTGCTCGACATTCAGCAGTTGCTGAGCGCCGGCCGAAACCGTCGCTTCGGCCTGTTTGGTGCCGGCAACGGTAGCAAAGCCGCTGAACAACGGCTGGGTCAGGGTGATCGACAAACTGGTCGGACTGCTGTCGGTCGTTCTTTTGCCAAAGGTGGTCGTGTTGGAATAGGTCTGCTGATAGCCGGTCTGGCCCTGCGCGGTGACGGTGGGTCGCCAGCCCGAAAGGGCTTGTGGCACCAATTCGTCGGTGGCCCGCTGGCGGGCCCGCTCGGCGTTGAGGGTGGGGTTGCCCATATAGGCGCTCGCCAGGGCCGCGGCGATGGATTCGGCAGCCATCGATGCGGGGCTTGCCGCAACCAGCGCAGCCAAGGCTGCTGCAAGCGCGATGGGCAAGTGCAATCGCCTCGCGGATCGGCGATGCGAACACGCCCTTTTCGTCACCTTGCTGTTGTCCATGACCCCACCGATGCGTGATTCCCCCGTCTCCATCAAGCCACAAGTGACGGTGCGACTCAAACAAAGCCGGCCCCTGTGGATAACAGACGGTAAATTGCACAAAGCGCCAAAATCGTGTCGGCATCATGAATTATTCACACAAAATCACGACTGCCGGAGACCGGCTGAAAGAGATCAAACTGCGTCTGGGTCAAATTGCACCTGGGTGGAAATACCCAAATGCAGAAAAAGCGGATCGACTCCTGAAACCTGGGCACGACGGTTTTCCGAAAAGCGACGTCCACTTTTCGCTCGCCTTGCTCGAGGGTCAGGACCCTAGAAGACGAAACCCGCAGCCGGCTTTTCGATGCCGGCAAGCGGCGGCACACTCGCATCGAAGACCTGGCGAGCCGAAATCGACGTGCCATGCCGGGTGTAGACCATGGCACGCGATACCGGGCGATCACCGACGACAGCCACCAACCTGCCACCGTCGCCAAGTTGCTCCAGGAGCGCCGCGGGCACCAGCGGCACCCTGCCCTCGATGATGATGACGCTGAAGGGAGCTTCGGCGGCAAGCCCGGCGGCGTGATCGCCGTGCATGACGACGGCATTGCCGATACCCAGCCGGCCGAGATTTTCCGTGGCTTCGGCTGCCAGCGCGGCATCGGCCTCGATGGCAATCACCGACTGCGCGAGATGGGAGAGCACCGCGGTGGAATAGCCGGTACCGGCGCCCACGTCGAGCACGACCTCATCCGGCCGGATGGCGGCATGCTGCAGGAGGCGGGCAAAGGCCATGGGCTCCATGAGATAGCGCCGCACGCCGTTCGTCTGGCCGATGGCGATGTCTTCATCCATGTAGGAAAGGGTCCGCTGTGCCTCGGGAACGAAGTTCTCGCGCGGCACCTCGGCCATGGCTTCGATGACGCGGGCATCGGTGACGCCGTTGGGGCGAACCTGCGATTCGACCATACTGAGGCGCTGCGTGGCAAAATCGATCATGCCGTCTCCATGGGATTGGCGAACTGCCGAACTCTTGTGATAGCCAATCAAACCCGCGCCGCCAACTGAAAACCGAATACCGCAACAATCCGAACAAGCACATTGTCGACGGCGCGCCAAGTCGCTATATGTCGCGCCCAGCGAGGGCCTCGTGGCGGAGTGGTTACGCAGCGGACTGCAAATCCGTATACCCCGGTTCGATTCCGGGCGAGGCCTCCAGTCCTATTT
>CAZMSA010000184.1:0-6913 GCA_964568825.1 uncultured Rhizobiaceae bacterium
AGGATGCCGGCATTGGCGAGGATCGCCACCGGCATGCCCCAGATGCGGGCAAAGCCGGTCACCAGCGTGGTGCCGTAGAGCTTCTTGAATTCGTCGAATTCGGAAGCATCGACGAGGCGGGCGATGATCTCGCGCACATCATAGGGTCGGGCGAACGTCGGCGGGACGATGCCGTCGATCTCGCCCGGATTGTAGAGCGGCGGGCGCGGCGCGGCAATCTCGATGTCCGGCCGCTTCACCCGGTTGAGGCCCGCGACGATGGAGCGGACGATGGCAAGGGCGTGCTCGTCATCGAGCGCGTAGTGGTCGGCCACCCCCGACAGCCGGGCATGCACATCGGCCCCCCCCAGGTCCTCGGCGTCGACCTCCTCGCCGGTCGCTGCCTTGACCAGCGGCGGGCCGGCCAGGAAGATGGTGCCCTGGCGCCTGACGATCACCGTTTCGTCCGACATTGCCGGCACATACGCCCCGCCGGCGGTGCATGAGCCCATGACGCAGGCGATCTGCGGGATGCCAAGCCCTGAAAGCGTCGCCTGGTTGTAGAAGATGCGCCCGAAGTGCTCGCGATCGGGAAACACCTCGGTCTGGTTGGGCAGGTTGGCGCCGCCTGAGTCCACCAGATAGATGCACGCCAGGTTGTTCTCGCGCGCCACCTCCTGGGCCCTGAGGTGCTTTTTCACCGTCATCGGATAGTAGGTGCCGCCCTTGATGGTGGCATCGTTGCACACGATCACGCATTCGCGCCCCGAAACCCGGCCCACCCCGGTGATGATGCCGGCACCATGGATATCGCCGTCGTACATGCCCGATGCCGCCATGGGGGAAAGCTCCAGGAACGGGGCACCCGGATCGATCAGCCGCATCACCCGTTCGCGCGGTAAAAGCTTGCCGCGCGCCTGATGGCGCTCGCGGGCCTTGGCCGAACCGCCGGTCGCGGCCAGGCGGCGGCGCTCGATGAGGTCGGCGTTGAGCGCCGCCATATGGGCTCGGTTGGCGATGAATTCTTCGCTTGTGGTTGCGATGTTCGATTGCAGGATTGCCATGTCCGTCCCAATATGCTCCTCGCGCGAAAATCGGTAACCCCTGATTTATCGGCTTTTTGCCCATGGCGCCATGCTGGAGCTTGATCTTCGATGACGGCGTCGAGATATCGCGACAGTTTCGACTTCATGGCGGCTCTGCCGCCGGCCACCCGCAAGGTCGTTCTGGCCGCCGCGCGCCAATTCACCCTGCCGGCCGGCACGGCGCTGTTCCACCAGGGCGATGAAGCCGATGCCCTCTACCTGCTGCAATCCGGCACCCTTGGCGTCTACGTGCAGCGCCACGGCGTGCAGTCACTCGTCGCCCTCATCCGGCCCGGTGAGATCATCGGCGAGATGGCGGTGGCTGCCCGTTCCGGCCGCTCGGCCACCGTCAGCGCCATCCGCGACTGCGACCTGTTGCGCCTGACGCCCACCGCCTTCCGCCGCCTCGCCAAACAGCACAGCACCATCCACGAAGCCCTGGTGCAGGTCCTCGCCCACCGCCTCAGGCGCACAACGGCGGGCGAGCCCCCGGTGATTGAGCCGCGCATCACCGCCTTTCTCGCCGCCTCCCGCGACATCGACCCCAAGACCTTTGCCTTCGAACTGGCCGACCACATGCGCCACAGCGGCTTCGATGTGCGCGTCGTATGCATGGGCGACCTCGACCAGGAGGGCCACAACGTCGCCGATCTCGAAACTCGCCACGACCACCTTTTCCTGTGCGGCAGCCAGACCGACGAGGCCTGGAACCGGCTGTGCGTGCGCCAGGCCGACCGGCTGGTTGCCCTTGCGCGGGCCGAAAGCGCGCCCGGGCGAGGCGTCCCGCGTGAACTGTTCGATCAGCGCACCGAACACCAGCTTGCCGACATCGTCATCCTGCACGACAAGCCTCGCCGCAATCCCACCCACACCGCGCGCTGGCTCGATGCCATGCGCGCCAACCGGCATTTTCATCTACGCCGCACCGAGCCGGGGGACTGGAGGCGGCTGGCACGGGTGATCGCCGGTTGCGCGGTGGGTCTGGTGCTGTCGGGAGGCGGTGCCCGCGCCTATGCCCATCTGGGCGTCGTGCGGGCGCTCAACGAGGCCGAAATCCCCATCGACCTCATCGGCGGCGCTTCCATGGGGGGCATCCTTGCCGCCTGCATCGCCATGGACTGGCCGATTGCCGAATCGATCGAACGCATCCGCCGCGCCTTTGTCGACAGCAATCCCTTGTCCGATTATTCGCTGCCGCTGTTCGGTCTGGTCAGGGGCAAGAAGGTCGAACGCCTTTTGAAGGAGCATTTCGGCGACGTCCTCATCTCCGATCTGTGGCGGTCGTTCTTTTGCGTCTCCTCCAACCTCACCACCGCCGAAGTCGAGGTGCATCGCCGCGGCCTGGTGGCCGAGGTGCTGCGGTCGACCATTTCGTTGCCCGGCATCCTGCCGCCGGTCGCCACCCCGACCGGCGTGCTGGTGGACGGCGGGGTCATGGACAACCTGCCGGTCGATGTCATGCGCAGCCTCAACAACGGACCGGTAATTGCCGTCGACGTGGCGCGCGATCTGGCGATCACCCCGCATTGGCTGGAGCAGATGCATTCGGCCAGCCTCGTCTCGCGCCTGTTGCGCCCGCCGCTGATCTCCATCTTGATGCGCTCCGGCACCGTTGCCAACGAATTCGAGAACCGCCAGCAGCTTTCCAATGCCGACCTTGCCGTGGTCCCGCGCCTCGGCGAGATCGACATCCGCAACTGGACCGCCTTCGACAAGGCCGTCGAACTCGGCTATCGCGCCGCCGTCGAGGCACTGCAAACGGCCGAAGCCAGGGCCATGTTCAAAAATCTTCGTGGGCAATGACCCACGGTTCGGCTCGCGCCGCGGTTTCCCAGTCCTGCCAGGCTTGAAGCCCCATCATCGCCTGCATGTAGGCCCGTGTTTCGGCGCTCACCTTGAAGCCGTAGACGTAGAGGCGATTGACCACCGGGGCATACATGGCATCGGCGGCTGAAAAGCGCCCGAACAGGAACGGGCCCCCCTTGCCGTGAGCGGCCCGGCATACCGCCCACAAGGCCTCGATGCGGGCCACGTCGCGCTTGACGCCCACCTCGACCTTGAGGCGCGACGGGGTGCGGCGCATGTTCATCGGGCAAGCGTTTCTGAGCGCCGAAAACCCGCCGTGCATCTCCGCCGCCGCCGCCCGCGCCATGGCGCGCGCCGCCTTGCCCCTCGGCCACAGGCCGGCTTCGGGAAAGCTTTCGGCGATATATTCGATGATCGCCAGCGATTCCCAAATCGTCAGCTTGCCGTCATGCAGCACCGGCACCCGGCCGGCGCCGTTGTGCGCGAGGATCTTCTTTTTGGTATCCCGGCGGTCGAGCGCGATGACCTCCTCATCGAAGGCGATGTCCGCCTGGCGCATGGCGATCCACGGCCGGAACGACCACGACGAATAGGTCTTGTTGCCGATGACGAGCAGCAATCGGGCCATGGTGCGGCATCACTCCGGGAAGTTGGCGGGATCGACCTCAGCCCGGCTGGTGCCGCGGCGGAAATCGTCGATGTAGATGGTGGCGGTGCCGGGCATCGGCGCGCGGTGGTGACCGAAGCGGAAATACTGGTTCGGCCCGCTGGCGTTCTTCAGCCCGATGGTGCCGGTTGCCCGGGCAATGAAGCGGCCGTCGGCATAGACCTCGACCAGTCCGTCTCCGTTGAGCCCGCCCTTGATGTGATAGACCATATCGACCCAGTGCTTGCGCGGATCGGGCAGCACGGGATTTTCGCCGTAGACCAGCTTGACGTCGTCCTTGCCGTCGTATTTCTCCGGCTCCGACACAAAGCCCATGCTCCTGACCAGTCCCGCCTTGACCGCCTCGAAGAAGCTCTCCTTGTTGCCCATGGCGGTGGCCACCAGGACCCGCGAGGTGCCGCTCTCCAGGGTGATATGGAAAATCCCGTCATCGAAGCGCTGGGCAACGAAGGGGCTGCCATCGGCATCCTGCTTCCAGCCGCCGATCTGCCAGCGGGTGCTGCCCGTCAGGCCGCCAAAACCCTCGATGCGGAAGCTGAAGCCGTACCAGACGTCGGTGCCGAACGGCAGCCGCACGGCCGACACCTCGCGGATTTCCGATATCTGGCATTTGCACACCGCATTGTAGTCCGAGCCCTTGATGCGGATGGCCAGTGCGCCCTTGCCCGTGCGCACCACGTGGCGATCGATCCATAGCCGGCGGTTGCCGACATGCTCGAGCGTCCAGAAGGTGCTGTCGAGCGGCGTCCGTTCGAAACCGTCCGCATGCGAGATGGCGATGCCATCTGCCATCGCCGGCATCACCGGCATCGCCGCCGCCGCCAGAGCGACCACCGCAATCCGCGACAACTTCATCGCCTCACCCGGTCTCACGCCGTCTTCATGCTCATTCGCCGACCGCCTTGCGCGCCGTCACTTCGACCTCGATCAGCATGCGCTTGTCGATCAGCGGCGTCACCACGGTCGTGTTGGCCGGCAGGGCGGCGTGCATGTACTGCCCGATGATCGGCGCCACCTTCTCGAAGTCCTCAGCCCTGGCCAGGAATATCCGTACCCGCACCACGTCGTTAAGGCCCGATCCGGCCCGGTTGAGGGCATCGGCAATATTGCGGAAGACCTGGTGGGTCTGTGCCTCCACCGACTTTTCGATGGTCATCAGCGCATAATCGAAGCCGGTCGTGCCGGAGACGAAGATCCAGTCGCCACCGGGATCGGGCACCACGGCCACCCGCGAATAGCTGGCGATTTCCTCGAACCTGGAGCCTGACGAAATACGCTTGCCCCGCATCGAACTTACCCCCTCGCACTCACGCCTTGTTCTTGGGCTCCACCGGCTCCACCGCGCCGCCCGCCTTCTTCCAGGCGCCGAAGCCGCCGATCATGTTGTAGACCGGCTTCAGCCCCATGCGCTGGGCGATCTGAGTCGCCAGCGCCGAGCGCAGGCCGCCGGCGCATTGAAAGACGAAGGTCCTGTCTTCGCCGAACAACGGCTTGTAATAGGGGCTTTCGGGATCGATCCAGAACTCCAGCATGCCGCGTGGCACGTGGACGGAGCCGGGAATGCGCCCCTCGCGCCACAGTTCGCGCACGTCGCGGATGTCGATGATGGTGACATCATCGCGCCCCGCCATGGCAATGGCTTCATCGATGCTGACCTGGTCGATTTCCTTCTCGGCTTCGGCCAGCAGAGCCTTGTAGCCAACGCTGATCTGTTGCGGCATGGTGATGATCGTGTTTGTCTTCAAGCTTGGATTGATAGTGTCATTGAGCGCCGGATGAACCTCAAGGTCAAGGGTATTGGGGCGGGTGCGCCCGACCTCGACAAGCCAGCCGGTCCCCTCGACCTCATCGAGCCGGCGATGCTTGCCGCCCTGCGCCAACCGCGCAACGGTCCGGGCCTGGTGCGGCTTGCCGGCCACCTGGGCCTGCTGGCGGTGTCGGGAGCGGTGATCCTGACGGCGACCCATTGGGCTTTGTGGCTCGCGGCCATGCTGGTCTACGCCATTGCGCTGACCTTCCTTTTCACCCTCGAACACGAAACCACCCACGAAAGCGCCTTTGCCGATCGGCGCCTCAACCGCCTCATCGCCGCCGTGACCGGGTTCCTGGTGGTGGTGCCGGCGCGCTGGTTCCGCTATTTTCACTTCGCCCACCATCGCCACACCCAGGATCAGGCCCGCGATCCCGAACTCGCCACCCCCAAGCCGGCGAACTGGCCCGCCTATCTCTTCTACCTCACCGCCCTTGCCTACTGGATCTCGATGATCCGCACTCTTGCCGCCATGGCCGTGGGCCGCATCGAGGGCGATTATGTGCCGGCCGCCCGCCGCCCCTCGATCATTCGCGAGGTGCGGCTGCATCTGGGGCTTTATGCAGCCGTCGCGCTCATCAGCTTCGCCACCGGTAGCCTCATTGCGGTAAAGCTGTGGCTCCTGCCGCTCATCATCGGCCAGCCCTTCCTCCGGGCCTATCTCCTGGCCGAGCACGGCGCCTGCCCGCTCGTCGCCGACATGCTGAAGAACTCGCGCACCACCTTTGGCGGCCGCGCGGTATGCTTCATCGCCTGGAACATGCCCTACCACACCGCCCACCACGCCTTTCCGACGGTCCCCTTCCACCGCCTGCCGCAACTGACCGAGATCATCCAGGACCGCATCGCCGTCACCGCCAGCAGCTACCCCGATGCCCACCGCCAGATCAGGGCGGGGTGGACGAAGCCGCATTGATTTCTTCCCCCAGACGCAACAAAGGCGGCCCCATGGACCGCCTTCGCGCAAATTTCAAATGCAATGTACGGGTCAGGCCGCCGCCGTCTCCTCGGCCTTGGCTTCAGCCGCAGCTTCCTGTGTCGGACCGGAGTCCTTGCCCTTTTCAGCGGTATCGCGATCGACGAACTCGATCACCGCCATCGGGGCGGAGTCGCCATAGCGAAAACCCGCCTTCAGCACCCGCGTATAGCCGCCGTTGCGCTCCTTGTAGCGCTCGGCCAGGGCGCCGAACAGCTTCTTCACCTGGTCCTCGTCACCGATGCGCGTGATGGCCTGGCGGCGGGCGTGCAGGTCGCCGCGCTTGGCGAGCGTCACCAGCTTTTCCACCACCGGTCTCAGGTCCTTGGCCTTGGGCAGGGTGGTGACGATCTGCTCATGCTTGATGAGCGCGGCCGCCATGTTGGCGAACATCGCCTTCCTGTGCGAGACCGACCGGTTGAACCGGCGGCCGGAAAATCCGTGGCGCATGCCCTTGATCCTCTATGCGAACAAAATCAGTAATGGGTCTCGAAACGCTTGGCCAGTTCGTCGATGTTCTCCGGCGGCCAGTTCGGCACTTCCATGCCGAGATGCAGACCCATCTGGGCCAGCACTTCCTTGATCTCGTT
>CAZMSA010000185.1:0-6875 GCA_964568825.1 uncultured Rhizobiaceae bacterium
TAATGCCGCACTTATCATGGAGGGGTTCATTGGCACGGTGCGCAGTACTATCAGATAAAAGCAAGCGTAGCCCGGATGGAGCGCGGCGTAATCCGGGTCTTCGTCTCCAGAGTGGGCGTAGCCCGGATTTCGCCGCGCTCCATCCGGGCTACGCCGACCTCACATCAACCCGGTGATGATGTTGGACCTTTCCTCGTAAATCTGCCGCCCCGAACGCCAGAAGTCGCGGCCTTGCCATTTGGGGGCGTTGCGCTGGAGCCAGGCCTTGTCGATGGGGGAAGCGCGGAAATAGGTATCGAAATATTCGTGCGCGTAATAGCGCTGCTCGAAGCGCGGGGTTTTTACGTCCTTGCCACTGAAATAGTCGACGCTGCGCGGGGCATGGAACAGCCAGTGCGAGGTCGCTGAAGCCATGCGCCGTTGGCCTTGCAGGAAGATCGGCACGCACATCGACAGGCAATCGTGGCCGGCGGTCACGCGGGTGTCGACTTCGCGAGTCTTCTTTATCGCATCGATGGCGGCGATGACCGCGCTGCCTTCATCGAGCGATCCGCCGGGTGAATCGAGATCGATGATGAAGCGTTTGACCTTGGCCTTGTTGGCCGCAAAGGCATCGGCGATCAGCTTGGCCATGGGCAGCTTGATTTCGTGATGCCACTCCAGCACCAGCGTGTCCGGCGCGGCGGCATCGCGGATGACGACAAGCTGTCCCCGGTTGGCATAAAGACGATCATACAGATGCCAGGCAAGCACGGCCGCAATGGCGATGAGGCCGATGAGCAATGCGCGGCTGACGCGGGCGGACATGGGGCGGTTAGGCCGCCTTCCACTTGATCGAGCAGCCCATGGAGGCAACCTGTTCGGCCGGGCCCTTGCCGGTCCGGGCGATCGCCATCATGGCCTCGTGAAGCTCGCGCCGCGCATCCGGCAGCAGGGTGGTTTTGGAAGCATCGAGGCGGCCGCGGTATTGCAGTTCGAGATTGCCATTGAAGCCGAAGAAGTCGGGTGTGCAGACGGCGTCCCAGGCCCGCGCGACCGCCTGGCTCTCGTCGTGCAGGTAAGGGAATGGGAAGTGATGGCGGGCCGCGAACAGCAACATGTTATCGAACGAATCTTCCGGGTAGTTGGCGGCATCGTTGGCGCAGATGGCGGCAACCCCGATGCCGGCCGCCTGCAACTCGACGGATTCCGCCACGAGACGGTCGATGATCGACTTCACATAGGGGCAGTGGTTGCAGATGAAGGCGATGAGGGTGCCCTTTTCGCCCCTGATGTCGTCAAGCGCATAGGTGTTGCCGTCGGTCGCCGGCAGGCGAAAGGCGGGCGGGCGCCAGCCGAAATCGCACAGGGGAGGGATGGCTGCCATGGGGTCGGCCTTTCTTCAATGGTATCGCCGTGCCGGCGCTTTCGGCAACTCTGGTTTTCGCTGGCGGCGTCTTGTGGCAGGCCTTCAACATGGGGACGTCGTCGTGGACTTGTCAATGTCCGCTCACCGTGTGATAGCCTCGCAAGGGTCATGCGCAAGGAGACGAGACAAGGTGACGACGATTTCCGGTTATCACGTCCATGTCTATTTCGATATCGACAGCATCGACAAGGCGCGGGCCTTGTGCGAGGCAGCGCGCGACCGTTTCGGTGTGGTCATGGGCAGGATGCACGAAAAGCCCGTTGGGCCGCATCCGCGCTGGTCGTGCCAGCTCGCCTTCGGTCCCGAGGCCTTTGCCGAGGTGGTGCCGTGGCTGGCGCTCAACCGGTCGGGTCTGACGGTGTTCCTGCATCCCGAGACCGGCGATGTTATTGCCGATCACACCGAACATGCTCTTTGGATGGGCGAGATGTTGCCTCTCAACATCGACGCCCTGCGCTGACGGCCGGCGGTCTTGACCGGCCAAGGCCAAGCAGTGGATGCTTGCGCCATGCAGGCCATGCCCGACAGAACTGAAGCCGAAAGCCTCTACCGCATGGTCGATGCGGCGCGAAATGTGGTTGCCTTCACCGGCGCCGGCATTTCGACGGAATGCGGCATCCCCGACTTTCGCTCCCCCGGCGGGGTGTGGAGCCGCTTCAAACCCATCGACTTCGAAACCTTCATGTCATCCGAGGAAGCGCGGCGCGAGGGCCTCACCCGCTTTTTGAAGGTCCGTGCCGAGGTGGGCGAGGTGAGGCCGGGCAGGGGGCACCGGGCGATTGCCGCTCTGGTGGAGGCCGGCAAGGCAAGCCTCGTCATCACCCAGAACATCGACGGACTGCACCAGGCTTCCGGCGTTCCCGCCGACAAGGTCGTCGAACTGCATGGCAATGGCACCTATGCCCACTGTCTTGGCTGCCGGACCCGCCACGAACTCGACTGGGTGGCGCATCAACTCGAGACCAAGGTCGGCGCCCCCGCCTGCACGGTGTGCGGCGGGATCATCAAGACGGCCACCATTTCCTTCGGCCAGCCGATGCCGCCCGAAGCCATGCGGCAGGCGCAAGACGCGGCACAATCCTGCGATCTCTTCCTCGCCATCGGTTCCTCGTTGCAGGTCTATCCCGCAGCCGGCATTCCGCTCATCGCACGGCGCAGTGGCGCCCGCCTCATCATCATCAATGGCGAGCCGACCAGCTTCGACGAGGTGGCCGACCTGGTCATCCGCGCCGACATCGGCAGTACTCTCGACCGTTTCAATTATTGATTGAAGGGCCTGGATCGAATCACCTGATGCAACCAATCGCCGCCATGACGCGCACCGGATGGCCGTCCGGCTGGGCCCTGCCGCCGGCGCAGAGCGGATTGTTGCCGCAAGTGTTGCATTGAGGCAACGCCTGCTGCTGAAAGTGGCGCGAATGAAAAACCGGCTATTACAATCGATTACCGGCAGGCGGCTGGTGTATCCGGGCGGCTGTAGGCGACGAGTGGCCGAAAGCCCGAGAATTTCCACATATTGCGAACAACTGGGTCTGTACAAACCTCCGGTTCATGCGGCAGACTACGGATGGTGGCAGTAGAGGCAAATTTGCTGTCCAGGTTGGTCGATTGGGGACGTCGGGAAGCGATCATGGCGGGGAGCGACTCCCACGACGGGGGCATTGAACAGAGGCCAGGTGTCGAGACGGAAGCACCGGCTGAGGCCAACGTCAAAATTTATCAGATTTCAGGCTTCGTGAAGTGGTTCGACGTGGCTAGGGGCTATGGCTTCGTCATTCCCGACAACGGCATGCCGGATGTCCTGTTACACCTGTCGTGCCTGAAGCGCGACGGCTATGAGGCACCGCTCGAAGGGACCCGGGTGGTGTGCGATGCCGTCGAGCGCCAGAAGGGCTATCAGTGCCTCCGGGTGCTGGAGGTCGACACCTCGACCGCCATCCATCCGGTAGAGCGCCCGGTTCGCACCCATGTCAGCGTCACGGCAACCAGCGAATGGGTGCGGGTGCGGGTCAAATGGTTCAACCGGGTGCGTGGTTTCGGCTTCCTGACCGAGGGCGACGACCGGCCGGATATTTTCGTGCACATGGAAACCCTCCGCAAGACGGCGATCGCCGAGTTGCAGCCCGATCAGTATGTCTATGTGCGCTTCGGCGACGGCCCCAAGGGCCGCATGGCGGCGGAAGTCCGCACCAGTCTGACAGAAGGGCCGCCCCACACCAACTGAGTGCGGCAGGGGCTGGCACGCTCAGAGCATCCGCCGATCAAATGGTTCTATCTGATTGGCGGACGCTCTAGACCTAAAGAAAAGTCGCCGCGATATCCGCGCTCGAGCGCTCACCCAGATGCTCGAAGTTGTCCTCGATCCATGCCGCGGCATAGTCCCGGCCGGCATCGCGCAGATGGGTGAGGAACGTCCAGTCGGCATTGAACTTGCTGGCCACCCCGAGCTTCAGCATGACGTCGTCGGCCGAGATCGAATGCACCAGCATCTTCTTCAGTCTCGACCTCAGCTCCTCGTGCTCGTCAATCAGCGAGGTAACGAAGGCGATGGCCCGCATCTCGCGCATCAATGACGAGTTGAAGCTGATCTCGCTGATGCGGTTGAAGATGCCGGTCGCTGTGGTCGGCACTTCCGTCCGGTTGAGTGGGTTGATGTGGATGATCAGCACGTCGCGGCTGTCGCAGTTGTAGATCAGCGGGAAGATGGCGGGGTTGCCCATGTAGCCGCCGTCCCAATAGGCCTCACCGTCGATCTCGACCGCCTGGAAGAGGAACGGTAGGCAGGCTGAAGCCAGCACCGCGTCGGCGCTGAGTTCGGCATTGTCAAACACCTTGACCTTGCCGGTCCGAACATTGGTCGCGCAAAGGAAAATCTTGACCGGGCAGGTCGATTGGTGGATCGCCTCGAAATCGACCGAGCGCTCGAGCACGCTGCGCAGCGGGTTGTGGTTCATGGGGTTGAACTGGTAGGGCGAGAAGACCCGTGTCATCATGTCGAACATCATGAAGACCGGCGAATTGTCCATGCCGTGATTGCCGCTCATCCGATCGAGAAAGCTCGGCTGCAACGGGCTCATCCTGGCGGATTCGCTGATGCGCCGCCAGAAGGTGGCGAGGGCCTCGCGCGCGCCCCGGGCGCCGCCCACCGCCATGCCGGATACCATGACCGCAGCGTTCATGGCCCCGGCGCTGGTCGCCACGATGCCATCGTAGGCAATGCGCTCGTCTTCGAGCAGGCGATCAAGGACGCCCCATGTGAAAGCCCCATGGGCGCCGCCGCCCTGCAGTGCCAGATTGATGGTCTTGATGGCGGCGCCCGCCGGCGCCCTGGTGCCACGTGACAACGGCTTTCCTGCATTGGCGGTCATGGCGTTTTCCCTCGGCTCTTCAATTCTCTCGCCCGGTCAGCACACGCCCGCGCTCGCGGTGGTCCCAGCCGGGCGCCGGAAAGCGGCGACCTCTACCAAATTCCCCAAAGACGGCGTACCGCGTGTCGAGGTGCCGCGCCAGTGGAATTTGCCAATTCGCCAGCCGCGGTATTTCCCGAATAACCGATCCGGACAACTTTTGGTCTGGCATAAGCCGCCGCTGGCCTTGTCGGGTCTCGATGCCGATCATTGCCGAAATGTTCTCTTGACGGGTTGCGCGAAACAGGCCAAGTCCCCATGAATTCAACCTGCGGGGCGTAGCGCAGTCTGGTAGCGCATCTGCTTTGGGAGCAGAGGGTCGCTGGTTCAAATCCGGCCGCCCCGACCACGTTCCGGCACTCGATGAAGGGGTGAATGACCATGACCGCTCGGATTTTCCAGCCCGCCCGCAACGCCATGCAGTCCGGCAAGGCCAGAAAGGACTGGGTTCTGGTCTACGACGCCGAAGCCCCGCGTAGCGCCGATCCGCTCATGGGCTGGACCTCGTCGGGCGACATGAAGCAGCAATTGCGCCTCACCTTCGACAGCCGCGAGGAAGCCATGGCCTATGCCGAACGCAACGGCATCGCCTACCGGGTCGAGGACACCAAGCCGGTGCGCCGCCAGATCAAGTCCTATTCGGATAACTTTCGCTGGGGCCGTTCCGACAACTGGACGCACTGAAGCGGCCAGGGTCGGGACCCCTTGATCCTGGGAGGCTGCACGATGAGACTCTTTCAACCCGGCAACCGGGACATGTCGGCGCGTCACGCCGATATCTGGGCGGCCTATGAACTGGCCTACACCATCGTCGACTTCGCCGCGGCGGGAATGTTCGTGGTGGGTTCGGCGCTCTTCTTCTTTCCTGCCGATGCGGTACCGGCAACATGGCTGTTTCTTGTGGGCTCGCTGTTTTTCGGACTGAAACCGACAATCCGCCTCGTCCGCGAGTTGCGGCTCCTGTCGCTCGGTGCGGTCGACAAAGTGGCCGATGAATTCCACAGCTGAAGGCGCGTGGCGGCGGGCAAGGTTGGCCGCGGCGTCCTTTGAGCCGTCGCCAGATATGTTATAGGTTCGGGCGAATTCTGATTGGCCCCGTAGCTCAGTTGGATAGAGCAGCAGCCTTCTAAGCTGTAGGTCGCACGTTCGAATCGTGCCGGGGTCGCCAATCAGGGTCAGGACCTCAACCATTGTCCCCGACCCTTCAGCAGCCGGATACCGTCCATGGATCTCATGCTTCAAGGCAAACGCGCGCTGGTAACCGGGAGCACGCGCGGCATCGGCAGGGCGATTGCCGAACGACTGGCGGGGGAGGGCGCCAAGGTTTCGATCTGTGCGCGCAACCGCGATGATGTCGCCAATGCGGTCGCCGCGCTCTCTGGCAGCGGCGCCGCGGCCTTCGGTGCGGCTTGCGATGTCTCCAAGCCGGATCAACTGAAAGCCTGGATCGAGGCATCGGCGGCCCATCTGGGCGGCATCGACATTGTCGTCGCCAACGCCAGCGCGCTGGCATCGGGGGCGGACCTGCAGGCCTTTACCCAGGCCTTCGAGGTTGACCTCATGCACACGGTAAATGTCGTCAGCATGGCGCGGCCGTGGCTGGAGAAATCGTCTTCAGGGGCGATCATCGCCGTAGCCTCCGTTTCGGGCGTCGAGGATTACGGTTACGACGAGGCCGCCTACGGGGCGATGAAGGCGGCGCTGTTGTACTACGTCAAGACGCTGGCGGGCGAACTGGCCCCCAAGGGGGTGCGGGTGAACGCGGTGAGCCCGGGCACCACCTACTTCAAGGACGGTTTCTGGGCGAAAGTCGAGCGTGACGATCCGCAAGGTTTCGCCAAAGCCATGGCGGGCAACCCCATGGGCCGCATGGCCAGCCCTGCCGACATCGCCAATGCCGCCTGCTTCCTCGCCAGTGCGGCGGCGTCCTTCATCACCGGCGCCAATCTGGTCGTCGACGGCGGCTATACCCGGCGCATCCAGAACTAGGGTCTGTTGAGTATCACGCCAGCGTCGCAACCGTGATACTCAACAGACCCTAGAGCGGATTCGGCTTAATC
>CAZMSA010000186.1:0-6873 GCA_964568825.1 uncultured Rhizobiaceae bacterium
GCGACACTTATCAGGCGCTGGCCGTGACACACGCACTTTTCAAACACGCGCTGAGCCTGTCTGCTCAACTGGACTTGCCGGTGCTGCCGCGGAGGATGTCGCGGCAGTCGCTTGGCTTACCCCACCCTGCCTGAAGAAGCCTTCCAGTGCTCCGCGATCTGACCACAGAGGCTACACGCATGACTTCGGGTTCGGAAAGCGTGGTGTCGAAAGCGTCAGGCTTGGCGGTTTGGTCAGCAACTGTCCCCGAAATGCCCGGCCTCTTCCAGGACCATCGGCTCTGGGCAACCTCGTCTGTTCTTGCGCAGTTCACTCACTACAGGCACACCCAACACCGGGTCTTTCGCGCCAATGGCCATGAGACTTTTGCCCAGTTTCACCCGCGCCTTGTCCGCCAGTTCAATGCTTCTCGTGGCGTGGCGTTCGCGGCGGCCATGACGCATGCCGCAGCGAGCACCACCGCTCCTGCGAGTTCGTCCGGTCTGACCTTGTCCCGCGTGTCGGCGGGCGTCAGCACGTAGCGCAGGTTGGCCCGGGGGTCATCGAAGCCGGCCACCAGCCGCAGGGCGGGAATGCCGGCGTCGGCGAAATTGGCATGGTCGGAATTGCGCATCAACGGCAAGTGGATAGCGAGCGATGCCGCGTTGTTGGAAGCCACGCTCTGAAGGAACGGCCCCAGCGCCGGAAAATCGCTGGTGAGCGCGGTAAGCTGCGAACTTCCCGCCACCGAGTCGAGATTGACAACGAGCGAAATCGCGGCCCTTTCCGCCGCGCTCAAGCCCCCCACGTAATGCGCCGAACCGGTGAGCGCCCATTCCTCCACGTTGAAGAACATCATCCTCACCCCTCGGCGAAAATGGCAGATTTCCGGTGCCAACGCGCGCATCACCGCGAGCACCGCGGCAACCCCCGAGGCATTGTCCATGGCGCTTTCCGCGATCTCGTGCCCGTCGATATGCGCCGACAGCACCACCCATTCATCCGTCTTGCCCGGCACATCGAAGACGAGGTTTTGCGCCTCAGCCGGCCCCTCGGCGGTCTCCAGTTCGATGCTCGCCGTTGCCCGCCGTCCATTCACCGCGGCAAGGCGCCCGGCCGTTTCCGGTGCGATGCCGAGGGCGGGAATGCCGTCCAGTCCTGAGCGGCCGGACGAGCCGGCCACGACCGCGCCTTCGAGCGGTCCGGCAATGAAAAAGCCGGCCGCGCCCGCCTCAACAGCCATGCGGTATTTGCGGCTACGGTGAATGGTACCCGAGGCAAACATCAACTCGTGACGCACAAGGGCGATGCGCCCTGGCAGCTCGGCCTTGTGGCTTTCGAAATCGGCCGGCGCGCCGCGACCCAGATCGACCACCTCCGCCGTCAACCCGCCGCCAGCGGCAGGCGCTGAGAAAAGTAGCGGATAACAATCGCATGCGCTGCCATCGGCAAGGCGCAACGCGGCCCGGGTGGCGCGCCAGCCCTGATAGGGCACCGGCAGCCGCCGCGCCGCAACGCCCGAATCCTCTTCGCCCAGCCGCGCCACCAGTTCAACCGCGCGGCGCTCGCTGTCGCTGCCGGCAAGCCTGCCGCCACAATCGCAAATGGCGGCGAACGCGGTCATCAGCTTGGGATCGTTTTCGATGCGCGAAGCGAGTGTCGGATCAAGAGGCATGATGGGTCCCTACTCTGTCGTGTCGAACCGGTCGACGGCAAAGGCCGCGATCGGCAGGCTCGCCTTGCCTTGCATCACCAGTTCGGCGACCAGTCGCCCGACAATCGGGGCGAGTTGAAAGCCGTGACCGCAAAAGCCGAAGGCATGAACGGCGTTGGACGAAGCCCGGCTGGGGCCGATCACCGGGATCTCATCGGCAAAAATCCCCTCGATGCCGGCCCAGGACCGCACCACCGGCACATCGCCCAGCATGGGAAAAAGATCGCGCACCGTCTCGGCGCTCGCCTTGAGGCCGGCGAAGTCGGGGCGGTAGGTCATCGTGTCGCGGTCGCCGATGGCAGGCCGGCCGCCGCCGATCACCAGCGTGCCGTTAAGCATCTGCTTGAACGACAAGGGCCGCTCGGTGCCGATGATCACGGGCTTGAGAAAGGGCTCCACCCGCGCCGTCACCATCATCATGGGGAGGAAATACGATAACGGCACCGGATCGCCGATGAGCCCGGCGATGTGCCCGCCCCAGGCACCGGCAGTGTTCACGATGAAGCCCGCCTCAACCTCAATCCCCGTAGCAGCGACGCGCCAGCCCTTGGCGGCCGGCGCGAGCGTCTCGACGCGGCAACCTTCATGGATGTCGACGCCCGTCGCCAGCGCGGCCCGACGGAAGGCCATGGTGGTGTGATAGGGGCTGGCGGCCCCGTCTTCGCGGGCCATGAGGCCACCCCTGACCGTCGCGGCGATGCCCGGCACCAATGCCTTCAGTTCATCGGCATTGATGAGCTCTTCATGGCTGTAGCCGAGATCGTGCATGCGCGCGTCCCGCGCCCTCAGTTCGTCCAGCCCGGCATCGGTCTCGGCCACGGCGAGCTGGCCGACGGTGTGATAGCGGCAATCGTCGCCAAGCTCGCTCTCGATGTCGTGCCAGATGGCGCGTGAGGCGAGTGCCAGCGGCACCTCGGCCTCATGCCGCAGCAGGGTGCGCACGCCGCCGGCGTTGGCCCCCGAGGCATGGCGGCCCACATGGTCCTTTTCCAGCACCACCACCTTGAGACCGCGGCGGGCAAGGTTGAGCGCCGCCGAGCAGCCGTGAATGCCGCCGCCGATGACCGCGACATCGGCCTTCATCACGCGTCTTCCTCGTCCTTCGGTCCGGTGGGCATGGGAGGGGCGCCGGCGGGCGGCTCACCGACACCGGCAAGCCCCGCCAGCTCGCCCACGGTGATGGGCTTGACGGGTGGGCGAATGCGCAGGTGACCGACCTCGGCCATGCTGCGCCCGCCGGCTGATGCCAGCACCGCCGCTGCGGTGAGGCCGCACATGCGGCCCTGGCAGGGGCCCATGCCGCAGCGGGTAAAGGCCTTGGCCTGGTTGGGGCCGGGACAACCCATGGCGGCCACACGGCGCAATTCGCCCGCCGTCACCTCCTCGCAGCGGCATACCATGGTCTCGTCATCGGGCGGCGCCAGCACTTCCTGGTGCGGGCGATAGAGGCAATCGAGGAAGCGGCGCACCCGGCGCCCTGCCCTCATGCGCGCCAGGATCGGCCGCGAGCGGGTTTCGAGATCGCCGGCGGCGAGGCGGCCAAGGTCGGCGGCAACCGCCAGCGCGGCGAGATGGCCGGCATCGGCGGCGAGGTCGGCCCCGCCGATACCGGCGCCGTCGCCGGCCACCAGGATGGGCTCAACGCCGGTGCGCCCGAAGGCATCGGCGCGCGGGCGCCAGCACCATTGCGTGTCGTCGAAATCGTGCTCGATGCCGGCCGCCATGGAAAGCTGCACATTGGGAATGACGCCTTCGTGCAGCAGCACCAGCCGGCAGGCGATGCGCTGGCTGCGGCCGCCGGCTGAAAAGCTGATCGCCTCGACCGCCTCATCGCCCTCGATGCGGATGCGGCTGACGCCCTTGTGCCAGGCCGTACCGCTACGCTTGACCTCGCGCAGCCAGCGCAGCCCCTTGCGCAGGTCGTTGCCGGCAACATAGGCAGAGGGCAAGAGCGGTGCCGCGTTCATGAAATTGGCGCGCGGCGTGGTGTCGAGGACGGCAGCGATGCGGGCGCCTGCCGCCAGTAACTGGCGCGCGATCAGCACCACGAGCGGGCCGCTGCCGGCCAGCACCACCGGGGTTGAGGGGACGAGGCCGGAGCTCTTCAGCAGCGTCTGCGCGGCGCCGGCGCCCATCACGCCGGGCAGCGTCCAGCCCGGCAGCGGCACCGGGCGCTCCATGGCGCCGGGCGCGATGATGACGCGCCTTGCCGCGATCCAGCGGGCACCGTCCGGGCCATTGACGCCGAGCCCCCCGTCGGGCGCGATATCGAAGACGCCATGGCCGGGCAGGTAGCGACAGCCGGAAGCGCGGAAGCGCTGCACCTGATCGCCGCCTTTGGCATAGTCCTCGCCCAGCAGCGCCAGCCGCTCCGGCCGGTTGCCCGTATCCTCTATGGCCCGGTAGATCTGGCCGCCGGGGCCTGAGCCTTCATCGAAGACCGTCGCCTTCACCCCGAGTTCGCCGGCGGTGATGGCGGCGGCAAGGCCGGCCGGCCCGGCGCCGATGATGGCAAGCTCGACGCTATCGTCGAAAGAGGCCTTCATGTTCATTCACCACCGCCGTTCTTCACCTTCGCCGGACCGTCCTGGCGGCGCACCCGCATGCCGGCGCGCACTGTCGTCAGGCAGGCCTGGCGGTTGGGACGGCCGTCGATCTCCACCAGGCATTCAAAGCACGCCCCGATGAGGCAATGGGGCGCGCGGCGGTCCCCGGAGACCACCGCGCGGCGGTTATGGCCGACGCCGTGGGCAAGCAGCGCCGCGGCTACCGTGTCGCCCGCCTCGGCGGTGACCATCTCGCCCTCGAAGTCAAAGCTGACCGGCTCTCGCGGTTCACACAGTCTCTGAAACATCGAACCTCCGTGTGGAAAAGCGTTCGAAGGTGGCCGGCATGTCGTGGCCGAGCACCCAGCGGGAGATATCGCGCGCATGCACCGCCGCCAGCGTCACGCCGGAGTGGCAGGCGGCGACGAAGACGCCGGGATGGGTCTTCGATGTCTCGTAGATGGGAAAGCCGTCGGCCGTCATGATGCGCAAGGCCGCCCAACTCCTGATCACGCGCAGATCGCGCAGGTAAGGAAAGGCACGCAAGGCACTGGCCGCCACGTTGCGCGAACGGTCGGCGCGGGTGCGTGCATCGAAGCCGAAGTCGTCGACGGTGAAGCCGAGCATCATCACCCCTTCGCGCGTCTGGCGCACCAGGTTGGTGGGCATGGGCAAGCGCGGCCCGGTGCGCTCGGTCACCAGAATCTGGCCGTGCAGAGGCACGATCGGGGCATTGATCCCGACCAGGCGGGCGAGCGGGCCGGTCGACAGCCCCGCCGCGATCACCACCTTGGGCGCGCTATAGGACGCCTTGCCCGTTGTGACCTTCGTCACGGCGCCTGAACGTTCAATGTTTTCAACGCGCTCGCCCGGATGGTACTCGCCGCCCTTGGCCTCGAAGTTCGCGTGCAGGGCACGCAAGAGGTAGAGCGGGTTGGCATGGCCGTCATAGGGCGAATAGCTGCCGCTCACCACGTCGGGGCCGATACCGGGCAGGCGCCCGGCAACGGCCTTGTGGTCGAGCAACTCGTAGTCGTAGGGCTTGTTGCCGGCCTCGCGGGCAAGCTGGGCGAGGAGGTCCGCATTCTCGCGCGCCTCGTCTTCGCTCAGGTTGAGCACCATGCCGCCGGGGCGCTCGTGGCCCACGTCGATGCCGGTCTCGCTCATCAGTTCGGTGGCGAAGTCGCCCCACAGATCGGCCGAGCGCAGCGACCATTGGGCGTATTCGGGGCAGCCCCTGCCCTTGCCCTGCACCCAGACCAGGCCGAAATTGCCGCGCGAGGCGCGCAAGGCCACATCGCCCTCATCAAGGAGAAGCGTCTTCGCCCCCTGCCGCACGAGGCCGCGGGCGATGGCGGAGCCCACAAGCCCGCCGCCGATCACGATGACGTCTGGTGCGGTCATGCGAGCTCTCCCAGGCGGTGGCAGGCGGCGAAGTGGTCCTTGCCCACCGCGGTGAGAGCCGGCAGCGGATCGACACGGCAGACGTCGGCCACATGGGGGCAGCGGCCGGCGAAGCGGCAGCCGGGTGGCGGATCGATGGGGCGGGTGATGTCGCCATGGATCTTCGGCACCGGGCGGCGGTAGCGTGGATCGGGCGCCGGCACCGCCTCGACCAGGGCGCGGGCATAAGGATGTCGTGGCTTGCCGATCACCGCTTCGATGGGTCCGATCTCGGCCACCATGCCGAGATACATGACCATCAGCCGGTCGGCGATGTTGGAGATGATGGAAAGATCGTGCGAGACATAGAGGCAGGAAAAGCCGAGACGCGCCGACAGGCCGCGCAAGAGATCGAGAATGTCGGCGCGGATCGACACATCGAGCATGGAAAGCGGCTCGTCCGCCACCACCAGCTCCGGCTCCAGGATCAGCGCCGCGGCAATACCCACCCGCTGGCGCTCGCCGCCCGACATCTCATGGGGATAGCGCTCGCGGTATTCGACCGCCTTGAGGCCGACGCCTGCCAGCATGGCGTGGACCCGTTCCTCTATCTCCTTGTGATCCCACAAGCCCAGCGCCCTCGGGCCCTCGGCCACGAGATCGAACACGGTGAAGCGCGGGTTGAGCGATTCATACGGATCCTGGAAGATGATCTGCACCTTGCGACGGAAGCTCTTCAGGGGCTCGCCGACGAGGCTGCCGACAGGCGCACCCTTGAAGATGATCTCGCCCGCCGTTGGCTCCAGCAAGCGAGTGACGAGCAGACACACCGTCGACTTGCCGCAGCCGGACTCGCCAGCAAGGCCGACGATTTCGCCCTCGCCGATGGAAAAACTCACATCCTCCACCGCCTTGATGGTGCGCTCGCGGCCCTCGCCGACAAGGCGCTTGAGGAGGCCCGGCCGCACCTCGAAATGCTTGGTCAGGCCGCGGACTTCGAGAATTGCCATGTCTCTTTCTCCGCTGCCTGGGTGCGCATCATTTTCGCCTCACCGGCACGGTGACAGGCAGCCACGTGGCCGGGGGCGATTTCGGAGAAGGGGGGCCGCTCGTTGCGGCATTGATCGACGGCGAATGGACAGCGGGCAGCGAAGGGGCAGCCCTGGACGCCGTTCAGGAGGTTGGGGGGCGAGCCCGGAATGGAGATCAGCGGCTTGCCGATCTGCTTGATGGAGGGAAAGGCGTTCTTGA
>CAZMSA010000187.1:0-6542 GCA_964568825.1 uncultured Rhizobiaceae bacterium
TTGATGATGCAGTTGTGGTTGAGGGCATCGGAGATGACGCAGGTCTCATCGCTGATGAGCGCGGGCAGGGTGCCCATGACGGTGGCATAGGCGGAGGAAAAGATCATCGCCGTCGGGCGTCCGTGGAACGCCGCCAGGCGCTTTTCCAGCGCCACATGCGCCCCCCAGGTGCCGGAAATGAAGCGCACCGCGCCCGGTCCCGTCCCGAAGGCGTTGACCGCGTGGTCTTCGGCTTCCAGCATATCCGGGTTGAGCGACAGCCCGAGATAGCTGTTGGAGTTCATGCGCAGGAATTCCCGCTCGCCTTCGCCCTCCAAGAGGAAGCGGGGGCCGCGTCCCTCACCTGCCGGGACGACCCCGCGCACGATGGTTTCTGCGCCCTTGGCGCGGCCGCTGGCGGCCAGTTCGCCGAGGGTTTTCTTCAGCACTGCGGATAATCTGTCATGCGGCATGGCGGGCAGTCCTCAGGTGGTTCTAGGCGTTGATGCGGGCGCCGAGCTTGGCGATCATGTCGGCGGTCATCGAAGCCAGATCGAAGCGCGGCTGCCAGCCCCAGTCGCCGCGTGCGGCTGAATCGTCCAGCGAACGCGGCCAGCTGTCGGCGATGGCCTGGCGCACGGGATCAACGTCATAGGCTATGCTGAAGCCGGGAATATGCCGCTTGATCTCGGCCGTCAGATCTTCCGGCGTAAAGCTCATGGCGGTGATGTTGTAGGCGTTGCGCACCGACAGGCCGGCTGCGTCGGCATCCATCAGTTCGACCACAGCCCGCGTTGCATCGGGCATGTACATCATGTCGAGCTGCGTGTCGGGCTTCAGGAAGCAGTTGTAACGGCCATAGCGCAGCGCGTGATAGAAGATTTCGACCGCGTAATCCGTCGTCCCGCCCCCCGGCGGCGCCACGTAGGAAATGAGCCCCGGCAGCCGGATGCCGCGCGTGTCGAGGCCGAAGCGGTTGGCGTAATAATCGCACAGCATCTCGCCTGCCACCTTGGTGACGCCATACATGGTGGTCGGCCGCTGGATCGTTATCTGCGGGGTCTTGTCGCGCGGCGTCGAGGGCCCGAAGGCGCCGATGGAGGAGGGAAAGAAGACAGCCGCCCCGCACTGCCTTGCCGTCTCCAGCACGTTGTAGAGGCTCGCCATGTTGATCTGCCAGGCCACCTGCGGGCGTTCCTCGGCCACCGCCGAGAGCAGGGCGGCCATGTGGAAGATGGTGCCGACGTCATGGCGGCGGACCACGTCGAGCAGTTGGCCCTGATCGGTGCAGTCGACATGCTCGAAGGCACCCTCGATGCGGGCGCCGGCCGGCAGGGTCTTGATGTCCGACATCACCACGGTTTCGGCACCGTGATGGCGTTTCAATTCCGGCACCAGCTCCGAGCCGATCTGCCCAAGGGCGCCAGTGACCAGGATTGTCTTCGATGGCATTCGAGCTTCCCCGCGCCAGGACGGCGCCATTTGCGACCTGTGTAGAGCCATTTCGCCGCGCTCGGCAAGTCCGCCGCCAGGGCCGTCGCAGCCGGCCGCCAACCGGGCTATGATGCGCAGATGCCGGGCGACGCGCCATCAAAGACAGAAAACCCCATCCTCACTGCCGCCCTTGCATATCTCGATCGCGGCTGGTCGGTGGTGCCGGTGATTGCCCGCGCCAAGCGCCCGCACATCCGCTGGGAGGCCTTTCAGCACCGTCTTGCGACGCCGGAACAGGTAAGGGGGTGGTTTCGCCACTGGCCGGACGGCAATGTCTCGGTCGTGACCGGTGCCATTTCCGGCCTCGTGGTGCTCGACGTCGACCCGCGCCACGGCGGCGAGCAGTCGCTGGCAAATCTCGAGGCGAAACACGCAAAGTTGCCGCAAACGGTGGAATCGGTGACCGGCGGCGGCGGACGGCATCTTTTTTTCGCCCATCCCGGCCATGAGGTGCACAATCGCGCCGGCATCCTCCCCGGCCTCGATCTGCGCGGCGACGGTGGCGTCATCGTCCTGCCGCCCTCGGTCCACCCTTCCGGCAATCCCTATCGCTGGCGACCCGGTCATGCCCCCGGCGACTTCGCACTTGCCCCCATGCCGGACTGGCTCGAACATGAGCACCGCGAGGCCAATTGAGGCATGTCCAGCGCGCCGCCGCTGCGGCGGGTGAAGTCTGGCTGCGCGACCGCGGCACCGGGACGCTGGGTTTTGCCGGCAAAAGCGGTTAAGGCATGACTGGAATTCAACCGGGCGAAGCTGTAGCTTTCACCGCATCGGGGCACGGCAAAGGCAGATGATCGACAGCGGCCCTTTTGCGGGATCGGGCCAATCCGCAAGGTTTCCTGAACGCGACCGCACGCCCCTGAGGCGGCGGCCATGCTGATGCTCGCGCCCGCCACGCTGCTCGTCATTGTCGCCGCCGCCATCGCGGCGTTCATGCTCACCGCCGTCCTGGCGGTGGCTCTGCATCGCCGCACCCTCTCCTTTGTCTATCCCTTGTGCCTCATTGCGGCGCTGGTGGCCGTCGGCGCCGATCTCGCCGCCATGCTGGGCGGCATCGATGCAAAGGCGGTGCTGCCCATCGGCCTGCCGACGGTGGGACTGCACGTCCGCCTCGATGCCTTGAGCGCCTTTTTCGGCCTGGTGGTCAATATCGGCGTCGTCGCCACCTCGATCTATGGCCTTGGCTTCGATCGCCAGCACGAACTGTCGCCGCGCATAGAACCGTTCTTTGCCGCCTTCGTCGCCGCCATGAACCTGGTACTGCTGGCTGACGATGCCTTCGGTTTCCTGTTTTCCTGGGAGTTGATGTCGGTCACCTCGTGGGCGCTGGTCATCTCCAATCATCAAAGCGAAAAGGCCCGCCACGCCGCCCACACCTATCTGGTGATGGCGATCATCGGCACCGTGGCGCTGCTGTTCGCCTTCGGCGGCATGGCCGGTATCGCCGGCGGCTATGCCTTCGATGCCATCCGCGCAACCCCCCTGACGCCGCTGGTGGCCGGCCTCGTACTCATGGCCGCCTTCATCGGCACCGGCTCCAAGGCCGGCATCATGCCGTTCAATGCCTGGTTGCCGCTTGCCCACCCGGCAGCCCCCTCGCACGTCTCGGCGCTGATGTCGGGCGTCATGACCAAGGTGGCGGTCTACGGCCTCATTCGCATCGTCTTCGATCTCATGGGCCCGCCGGTGTGGTGGTGGTCGCTGCCGCTGTTGCTGTTCGGTGCCTTCACCGCGGTGGGGGCGCTGCTGTATGCCGTGCTCGACAATGACCTGAAGCGGGTTCTGGCCTATTCGACGGTTGAAAACATCGGCATCATCTATGCCGGCCTGGGGCTTGCCCTGGCGTTTCAGGCCAGCGGCCTCAAGGCCGCCGCCGCCGTTGCCATGGCCGCTGCGTTGCTGCACGTCATCAACCATTCGTGGTTCAAGTCATTGCTGTTCCTCGGCGCCGGTGCCGTTCTGCATGCAACCGGTCGGCGCGATTTCGACGGCCTCGGCGGCCTCATCCACCGCATGCCGAAGACCGCCGTCTACTTCCTCATCGGGGCGCTCGCCATTTCCGCCCTGCCGCCCCTCAACGGCTTCGTTTCCGAATGGCTCTTGTTCCAGTCGGTGCTGGCGGGCCCGGCCTTTCCCGAGCCGCTGTTGCGCTTCATGTCGCCGCTGGTCGGGGCGTTGCTGGCGCTGGCGGCCGGATTGGCGGCGGCCTGCTTCGTCAGGGCCTACGGGATCGTGTTCCTCGGCCGCCCACGCAGCGATCAAGCCGCCAACGCACATGAATCTCCGTCTCAACAAACCGCCGCAATGGCCTTTCTGGCAACACTTTGCGTGCTCGGCGGCCTGTTCGGAAACATCCTTGCCGCGGCGATTGCGCCGGTCCTCGACAAGCTGGTCGGCCAGCATCTGCCGGGCCTCGGCGCTGGCCCGACGCCGTTCTCGCTGGTGGCCTTCGATGCTGCCCGCAGCACCTACGATGCGCCGGTCATCTTCGGCTTCGTGGTCATATCCGCTGGCCTGACCACGTTGCTCATCCACTGGGCCTCCAATCGCCGCACCCGCCGCGCCCCGGCCTGGGATTGCGGCTTCCCCGATGCCTCGCCCTCGACCCAGTACACCGCCTCCAGTTTCAGCCAGCCGCTCAGGCGGGTGTATGGCGCCGCGGCCTTTTCGGCCCGCGAAAGCATCGACATGCCGTCCCCCGGCGACCAGCGCCCCGCCAGCCTCGTCGTCTCCTTGCGCGATCCCATCTGGCAATACCTCTATGCCACGCCGGCCGAGGCGGTGCTGACGACGACGCGCCGCCTCAACACCCTGCAGTTCCTCACCATCCGGCGCTATCTGGTGGCGATGTTCGTGGCGTTGATTGCGCTGTTGCTGTTTACCGCGGTGTGGGTGTGATGGCCGAAACCTTCATCGCCCTCATGGCGCAAGGCGCCCAGATGTTGCTGGTGCTGCTGGTGGCCCCGGCGCTCGCCGGTCTCACCCGGATGGTGAAGGCGCGCCTCATGCGCCGCCAGGGCCCGCCGCTGATGCAGGGCTATCGCGACCTCTTGAAGCTGGTGAGGAAGGAGGCCGTGGTGGCCGACAACGCCTCATGGCTGTTTCGGGCAAGCCCTTATGTGATCTTCGCACTCACCTGGGTCGCCGCCGCGCTGGTGCCCACATTCGCCTCCGGCCTGATGTTCAACTGGGCGGCCGACGTGGTGGCGCTGGTGGCGATCGCCGGCGCGGCGCGCGCCCTTCTGGCGCTGGCCGGCATGGATATCGGCACCTCGTTCGGCGGCCTCGGTTCGTCGCGCGAGATGATGATTTCCTCGCTCGCCGAGCCGGCCATGCTGCTGGTGGTGCTCACCATGGCGCTGGTTGCCGGCACCACGCGGCTGCCGGCGGTGGCTGATTTCTTCATCGCCCAGCCGCTGGCGATCCGCGTTTCGCTGGCGCTGGCGTTTGTGTCGCTCGTCATCGTGGCGCTGGCTGAAAACGCTCGCATTCCCGTCGACAACCCTGCGACCCATCTCGAACTGACCATGGTGCACGAGGCGATGGTGCTGGAATATTCCGGCCGCCACCTGGCGATGATCGAGGCAGCCGGCCAACTGAAGATGGTGCTCTATATCTCGCTGATGGTCTGCCTGTTCGTGCCCTACGGCATGGCGCCCGCCGATGCCGGCGTCGCGGCCTGGGTCCTGGGCGGCGCCTTTTATGTCGGCAAGCTGGCGGTCGCCGCCGCGGCGCTCGGTGTCTGGGAAGTCTCGATTGCCAAGATGCGCGTCTTCCGGGTGAGCGAATTCCTCGGCGTCGCCTTCATCTTCGCCTTCCTCGCCATCCTGCTCTCATTCCTGACGCAGGAGGTATTGCATTGAACCACGCCTACGACGTCTCCCACTTCCTTGCCGGGCTGATGCTGGTGGCGAGCTTTGCGCTGCTCTATCAGGACCGCGTGCTGGCCGTGCTCAGGACGTTTGCCTTGCAGGCGATCATCCTGTCGCTGGCGGTGGCGTGGGAGGCCTGGGCGCAGGACCGCCCGCACCTGTTCATCACCGCCGCCCTGGCGCTTGGCCTGAAAGGCATCATCATCCCTTTGGCGCTGCATCGCATGATCGCCCGCCTCGGCATCCACCGCGATGTTGAAAAGGTGGTGGGCGTTGGATTCACCATGCTCATCGGCCTCGGCCTCACCGCGCTGTCGCTGCTGCTCATCCTGAAGGCAACCGCCGCGGCACCAGCGCTGGCGCGCGAGGGTCTGGCCATCGCGCTGGCGATCATCCTCCTCGGCTTGTTGATGATGATCACGAGGCGCAACGCCGTCACCCAGATCATCGGCTTCATGTCGATCGAGAACGGCCTGATCCTCGGCGCCACCGGGGCCAGGGGCATGCCGCTGGTGGTCGAGATTTCCGTGGCGTTCTCGGTGCTGATCGCCCTGTTCGTATTTGCCGTCTTCGTGTTCCGCATCCGCGAGCGTTTCGACACCGTGGATGTCGAGGCGCTGGAACAGGTGCGCGGGGACAAGTGATGGACCAGTCGGCCTACGCGGTGATCATCATCCCCTTCGCTTCGGCGGTGCTGCTGGCGCTGTTGCCCGGCTACCGGGCAACGGCGCGGCTCAACGTGCTGGCGGCCTTTGCCACCTTTCTCGCCGGCCTGCGCTTCCTGGCGGTGGATCGTGGCGTCGATCAATGGTTCATCGTCGATGACGTCAACATCGTCTTCATCGTGCTCAACACGCTGGTCGGCTTCACCGCCGCGCTGTTTTCGGCCAGCTATATCGGCCACGAGATCGAGACCGGGCGGGTCACCGTCGGGGCGGTGCGCTTTTATCACGCCATGTACCAGGTGATGATGGGCTCGATGAACCTGGCGCTGCTGGCCAACAATATCGGCCTCATGTGGGTGGGCCTCGAACTGGCCACCCTCATCACCGTGGTGATGGTGGGCCTCTACCGCACGCCTGAAGCCATCGAGGCGGCATGGAAATACTTCATCCTCGGATCGGTCGGTATTTCGCTCGCCTTCTTCGGCACCATCCTCACCTATCTGGCCGGGCAGGGGGCGCTGGGCGAGGG
>CAZMSA010000188.1:0-6526 GCA_964568825.1 uncultured Rhizobiaceae bacterium
ACCAGCCGCTTCAGCGCCTCGCGCACCGGCATCATCGAGGTCCCGAGTTCGGCGGCAATCGAGCGGATCGACAGGGCATCGCCCGGCAGGTAGTCGCCCATCGTCAATGCCCACTTCAGCCGCCGGTAGACCTGCTCGTTCAACGGCTCATCGAGCTGAGCTGAAATCGGCCGTGGACCGGCTGGCTGGCTGGTGCTGTTCATGGCTCCCGCTTTGGTGGACTTGCCATCCGTCAGGTCGGACCTATGTGATCACAAATCGCCGGCCCAATACGCCATCCGGCGGCGTCATCGGCCTGATTACCGGCACATCATGCCATAAATACCGGGTGAGGGATAATTTTTCCAAGGCCCCGGCAATCTGTGATCACAATTTTGATTGCCCCCAGTCGCCCGCCTGGGTTAGGGGTGGAAGCCACCCCCAACACGGCAGGCTCGTTTCGGAAAGGCAGGGCATGAAATCCAGCGCGCGGGTGGTGGTGATCGGCGGCGGCGTGGTGGGCTGCAGCATCCTTTATCATCTGGCCAGGATGGGCTGGACGGACGTCGTGCTGATCGAGCGCCAGGAACTGACATCGGGCTCGTCGTGGCATGCCGCCGGCGGTCTGTTCACCGTCACCCGCCCCAACGCGGTTGCCGCCGTCCACCGCTATACCTTCAACATCTATCCCGAGCTGGAAACAGAGAGCGGCCAGTCGTGCGGCTTCCACTTCGCCGGCGGGCTCAACCTGTGCCGGACAAAGGAAGAAACCGAATCCTTGCAGGTGATGCAGAGCGCGGTGCGCCGGCTGGGCATCGAGTGCGAATTCATATCGCTCGCCGAGGCCAAGCAAAAGGCACCCATCCTCGATACCGGTCCGCTCCATGCCGCCATGTGGGAAGTCGAAGGCGGCCATGTGGACCCGGCCAGCGCCACCCAGGCCTTCGCCGCCGCCGCCCGCAAGCTCGGGGCAACGATCTATCGCCATAACCCGGTGATCGAGACCAATCCCCTCAACGGCGGACGCTGGCAGGTGGTGACTACGGATGGAACCATCGATTGCGACGTGGTGGTCAACGCCGCCGGATTATGGGGTCGCGAGGTCGCAAGCCTGGCCGGCATCGCCTTGCCGCTGATGCCGGTAGAGCATCACTATCTGGTCACCGAGCCGGTGCCCCAGATCGCGGCAATGGATCACGAACTGCCGCAGATCAACGACAGTGAAGTGAACGTCTACGCCCGCCAGGAGGGCAAGGGTCTGCTGCTCGGCGCCTACGAGACGCCCTGCCGCCACTGGGCCGAGGACGCAACGCCCAAGGACTTTGGCCATGAACTGTTGCCTGATGACCTGGGGCGGCTGGAATGGCATTTTGCCAGGTCGGTGGAGGTGATGCCGTGCCTCGCCACCGCCGGGGTGAAACGGGTGATCAACGGGCCGATGATCTTTTCCCCCGACCTTGGCCCGCTGCTTGGGCCGCATCCCGAACTCTCGAACTATTTCTGCGCCAACGGCGTCATGACCGGCTTCAACCAGGGCGCCGGCATCGGCAAGCTGATGGCCGAATGGATCATCGAGGGCGAACCTTCCTTCGACATCTTCTGCTGGGACGTGGCGCGCTACGGGCGCTGGGCGGGACGCAACTACACCAAGGCGCTGACCGCCTATTTCTACGAGCACCGCTCCGACCGGGTTTACCCCGCTCAGGAATATGACGCCGGCCGACCGATCTGCAAAAGCCCGGTGCATGACCGGCTGAAGGCGGCAAACGCCGTCTTCGGAGCGAGTTTTGGGTTGGAACATCCTTTATGGTTTGCACCTGAAGGCGTCGCCGCCAAAGACCATCCCTCGTTCCGCCGCCCCAACTGGTTCGCCCCCGTCATGGATGAATGCCGCCGGGTACGCCAGGCCGCCGGCCTCTACGAGTTCTCCGCCATGGCAAAATTCACCGTCGAGGGCGAAGGCGCCGAAGGCTGGCTCAACCGCATCCTTGCCAACCGGGTGCCCGTAAAGACCGGGCGCATGACCCTGTCGCCCATGTTGTCGCCCTCGGGCCGGCTGATCGGCGATTTTACCGTCTCGCGCCTCGCAGACGAGACTTTCCTGCTGCTCGGGTCCGACGTCATGCAGCTTGCCTACATGCGCCACTTCAAGGCCCATCCGCCGCCCGCCGGGGTTTCATTGTGCAACGTCTCGGGCGAGCTTTGCGGCCTTCATCTTGCGGGACCGGCTGCGCAAGGGCTGCTGCAGAGCCTCGCCGAGGGGGACCTGTCGACGACCCAATTCCCTTTCCTCTCGGCCCGCCGCATGAGCATCGCCGGGGTGAGCGAGGTCACGACGTTGCGCGTCTCCTATACCGGCGAGACGGGCTATGAACTCTATTGCGCCGCCAGCGGCCAGCCCGCCCTTTTCGATGCGCTGATACGCGAAGGCAAAAGCCACGGCGTTGGGCTTGTCGGCACCCGGTCTTTGATGATGACGCGGCTGGAAAAGAGTTTTTCCGCCTGGGGCACCGAACTCAGCCCCGACTACACCCCCTTCGAGGCCGGCCTGGGACGCTTTGTTTGCTTCGCCAAGCCAGACTTCATTGGCCGCGAGGCCGCCCTCGCCGCCCGTCAGGCCGGACCCCGCGAGGTGCTCTGCACATTCGTAGTTGACGCCGATGGTGCCGATGCCTGGGGCGATGAAGCCATCTGGCGCGATGGCGAGGTGGTGGGCTATGTTTCCTCCGGCGGTTTTGGCGCGCATACTGGAAAGAGCATCGCGCTCGGCTATGTCCGCCCTGAAGCGGTCGAGGCGGGCGCCCGGTACGGCATCGAAATTATAGGGCAGCAAAGACCGGCGGTGCTTCATACCGAAGCACTCTATGATCCAGCCGGCGAAAGGATGCGGGCATGACCCGGGCGATCACGGCAACGGCATCGAAGGTCCGCATCCCCATCGTGCATGCGGAGACTTGGGCGGGCGTCCTGGCGGCCGGCAACAGCGGTCCGATCGCCGCGTCCTGATCAGCCCCCTTCCCGTCCCGTTTCCATTAGGTGACCCATGTCGCCCGCACCGACCCTCGAAAAGCCCCAGCGCAACCGTACCCGCCGCCGGCGCGACGCCGCCCTGACGCAAAGCCCCTTCCGGGCGATCCGTAACCCTTACAAGCCCTTCGAGATCGCCAGCGCCGACCAGATCGAGACCCTGCACCTGGCCTCGCTCAAGGTGCTGAAGGATATCGGCATGAAGGTGACGGATCACCGGGCGCAGGACCTCCTGAAGAAAGCCGGCGCCGACGTCAACCGTTCGACCCACCTCGTGCGCTTCGAGGAAACTGTGATCGAGCAAGCGCTTTGCGGCATCCCGTCGGAATTCACCGTGCACGCCCGCAACCCCGAAAAGACCCTCACCATCGGTGGCGACAGCCTAGTGTTTGCCACCGTGTGCGGTCCGCCGTTTGTTTCCGACCTCGACCGCGGCCGCCGCGACGGCACCTATGAGGATGCCTGCAACTTCGTGAAGCTGGTGCACAGCCTCAACATCTTCCACCATGAAGGCGGTGCCGGGGTGGAGCCGCTCGATCTGCCCGTCGCCTCGCGCCATCTCGACATGATGTATGCCCAGATTACCTTGACCGACAAAGGCTGGGAGCCGACCTGGCTCAACAGTGCCAAGCGGGCCCGCGACTGCATCGAGATGGCGAAGATCGCCATGCAGTGCTCGGACGACGAACTGGCCGCGCGCCCGGCCTTCTGCACCGGCATTAATACCAATTCACCGCTGCTGCTCGACGGCGCCATGTCAGACGGGCTGATCGAGATGGTGCTGGCCGGCCAGCCCTGCAACATCACCCCGTTCACGCTGGCCGGCGCCATGAGCCCGGCCTCGATCACCGGATCGCTGGTGCAGCAGAACGCCGAGGTTCTGGCGGGCTTCGTGCTGGCGCAAAGTGCGCGCAAAGGTTCACCCGTCTATTACGGCCACTTCACCTCCAACGTCGACATGCGGACCGGTTCGCCCGCCTTCGGCACCCCCGAATACGCCAAGTCGGTGATTATCGCTGCCCAACTGGCGCGGCGCTACAAGGTGCCCATCCGCTCCTCCAACACCACCGCCTCGCCCGCCGTCGATGCCCAGGCCGCCTATGAAGCCGAAATGTCGTGCTGGCCCTGCGTCCTGGCGCATGTCAATCATATGCTGCATGCCGGCGGCTGGCTGGAAGGCGGTCTCGTGTGCTCGTTCGAAAAGCTCATCCTCGATGCCGAAATCCTCCAAATGCTGGCCGCCACACTCGAGCCGGTCGATTTCAGCGAGGACGAACTGGGGCTTTCCGCCATGGCCGAGGCCGGACCCGGCGGGCACTTCTTCGGCACCCGGCATACGCTGGAGCGCTACGAGACCGCCTTTTACTCACCGCTTCTGTCCGACTGGCGCAATTTCGAGACCTGGCGCGATGCCGGCAGCCATACCGCCACCGAACGCGCCAACACCATCTGGAAGCGGCTCTTGGCCGATTACCAACAGCCACCCCTCGATCCCGCCATCGATGAGGAACTGAAGGCCTATATGGCGCGACGCAAGCGCGAGATCGCCGAAACCGGCGAATGAGGCTAAGAACAAGAAAGCCTCAAGGCGTCCGCAATCCGATATGGAAGGAATCACTGATGACCGCCATCCCAGAAAAATTCTCCGGCGTGCTGGTGCCGGCCCTGACGCCGTTCAAGGCCGACCTCGAGCCCGACGCGGCGCGCTTTGCGAAACTTTGCCGCTGGCTGCTGGCCGAAGGGGCATCGGGTCTTGCCGTCTTCGGCACCACCAGCGAGGGCAATTCGCTCACCGTGGCCGAGCGCAACCGGCTGATCGATCACTTACTGCGCGAAGGCATACCCGCTAGCCGCCTGATGCCCGGCACCGGTGCCTGCGCCCTTCCCGATGCGGTGAAGATGACCCGCCATGCGGTCGCATCGGGCGCCGGGGGCGTGCTGGTGCTGCCGCCGTTCTATTACAAGAACCAGCCGGACGACGGGTACTTTGCGTATTTCTCCGAGATCATCCAGCGCATCGGCGATGCCCGCCTGATGGTCTATCTCTATCACTTTCCGCAGATGTCGGCGGCCCCCATTTCGATGGCGCTGATCGAGCGGCTGCTGAAGGCCTACCCCGGGACCATCGCCGGCCTTAAGGATTCCTCCGGCGACTGGGAAGGCACCAAGAAGATGATCGCCGCGTTCCCCGACCTCGCCATCTTCCCGTCATCGGAATCGCGGCTGATGGAGGGTCTGGCGCTGGGTGCGGCGGGCTGCATTTCGGCCACTGCCAACATCCAGCCCGGCGCCATCGCCCGCCTCATCGCCGCCCATGGGACGGATGCCGCCGATGCCTTGCACCAGCGCATCTCCGCGGTTCGTAGCGTGGTGGAAGCCTATCCATTGATCGCCGCTCTGAAGGAGATCATGGCGCGCGAAACCGGCGATGAGGGCTGGCGCCACACCCGCCCACCGATCACCGCGCTCACCGAGGCGCACCGCCGCGACCTGCTGTCGGCTCTCGACGCCACGGGATCGTTCGACCCCATCCGGCTCTGACGCCGCCGCGGAGACCGGGCGGGCCCCTGGCCATATCTACCGGAAAATTTCCTAAAACCACAACGAGGCGACCTTGCCCCATCCTACCCTTTATAAGTTCGACGATATCAAGCCGCGCCTCGATTCATTGCCGGAAGGCAAGTCCTACATCAAGGCGTGGGTTTCGACCCACAACAGCACGTCGATGACTGGCGGGCTGAACTTTCTCAACAACGCCTCCATTCCCTGGCATTTGACGGTCGATGAAATCGTCTATTGCCTGTCGGGCGTATTCCGGCTGGTGGTGGAGAACGAAGACGGCAGCGAGGAGCCCTTTACGCTGCACCCGGGCGACGTGATCTGGATGCCGAAGGGCATGCACATCCGCTATGAAAGCGACGGCAAGTGCGCGATTTTCTACGCCGTGCATCCCGTTGACTGGAAGGCCAGGCAGGGCATCACCTTCGTGCACGGCGTCGATCCCGACGATCCCGTCAAACCGCGATGAATTCGACCGATCGACGGCACTCGCGGAAATAGATGATGAGGGTGCCGGAAACAGCGCGCGGCACCACCCCTGACGGGTCCATCCAATCTCGAAATTGGCACCTGGAAATCGTGTCATTGCGACTGATGGTTGTCGCTCACCTGACTATTCGGCAGCTCCCGTCACCATTGCTCTGTCCGATGGCAAAAACAGTTGATGGCCATCGATTCTGACAGTTCATTGCCCGATCGCAAGCCACTTGAAACCCTTTGTTTACCATAATGACCCTTACATGGAACTGCGCATTGAGTGATTTACGCTGGCCCATTTGGTCAGTCGATCTCCACTAGAGCATGATGCCGAAAAGTGGAAACCACTTTTCGGATAACATCATGTTCAACATATTGGAATCGATCAGCTTTTGTGCAATTGGGTGATTCCACCCAATTGCATGCTGATCTAAGAGCGTGTTTGAGAAGGGGATTCCCATCGGCGTGTTTGCGTGATTCATCG
>CAZMSA010000189.1:0-6513 GCA_964568825.1 uncultured Rhizobiaceae bacterium
GCGTTGGCGCCCTGGATGTGGGAATTGTCGTAGACCTCGATGCGGCGCGGCGGCTTTTCGAGGCCGAAGGCCCGGGCGATGCCCTGCATGAGGCGACTGTGGGAGCTGGCCTCGGCGAGCTTTCTCCCCAGCGCCTCGCGGGCATTGTCGAGGGCATGGGTGGCCAGCGACCGCTTTTCGCCGCGCTGCGGCACAAGGATTTCCACCTTGCGGCCGGTGCGTGTCGACAAGGCTTCGGCCATCAGCGTGCGCTCCGGGATGTCGCGCTCCAGAAGGATCAGACCCGGCACCGGCTTGTCGTCGTAGAACTGGGCGATGAACGAGGCCAGCACATCGCCGGCTTCAAAGGATTTGTCGGCGCGCGGAAAGAACCCGCGGTTGCCCCAGTTCTGACCGGCGCGGAAGAAGAACACCTGCACCGAGAACTGCCCGCTTTCCTCATGGATGGCGAAGACGTCGGCCTCGGCCACGTGCTGCGGATTGATCCCCTGGTGCGCCGTCACCTGCGACAGGGCGGCGATGCGGTCGCGATACAGCGCGGCGTGCTCGAAATCGAGCCGCTCGGCGGCGTCTTCCATGGCCTCTACCAGTTCCGACTTCACCGCCTTGGATTTGCCCGACAGAAAGGCTGAGGCCCCGGCGATCAGCTTTTGATAATCCGTAACGGAGATTTCGCCGGTGCACGGCGCCGAGCAACGCTTGATCTGGTAGAGCAGGCACGGCCGCGTGCGGTTTTCGTAAACGCTGTCGGCGCACGAGCGCAACAAGAAGGCCTTTTGCAGCGTGTTGATGGTGCGGTTGACGGCCCCTGCCGAGGCGAACGGCCCGTAATAGTCCCCGGCGCGCGATTGCGCCCCGCGATGCTTGACGATCTGGGCGACGGCATGGTCGCGAGCCAGCAGGATATACGGCAGCGACTTGTCGTCGCGCAGGATGACGTTGTAGTGCGGCTTCAGCCGCTTGATGAGATTGGCCTCCAGCAGCAGCGCTTCGGCCTCGGTGCCGGTGGTGATGAATTCCATCGACGCCGTGCGGGCGATCATCGCAGCGATGCGGTTGGTATGGCCGCCGAAACGGGTATAGCTCGCCACCCGCGCCTTCAGCGAACGCGCCTTGCCGACGTAGAGCACGCCGCCCTCGGCATCGAGCATGCGATAGACGCCCGGCCGGTTGGGTAGCGTCCTGGCAAACCGCCTGACCACTGCCGGACCGGTCTCGACCGTCTCGCCACCCGCTTCGGCCGGTGCTACGGCCTGTGCTTGTGCCCTGTCGTCGGCCTGGTTCACTGTCGCTTCCAATTCAGTTCTGGCGCAGGCGCTCGATCTCGATGCCGACACTGGCCGCCTCGGCGATGATGTCGGGCTTTTCGATGCGCACCCTGACGCCCAGCACCCACGGGTTCTCCAGACAACGCCCGGCGATCATCTCGGCCAGTGTCTCCACCAGGTTGACATGCCCGCGCCCCACGATCTCCTTTATATGGTCCACCACCTTCTCATAGGAAACCACGTTGGCGATATTGTCATCGAGCGGACCGCCGCGCTCCCTGACGCTGAGGTCGATATTGATCACCACCCGCTGCGGTTTGAGCTTTTCGTGCTCGTGGATGCCCAGCACCGCCTTGATCGCCAGGTCGCGCACGAACACGTGGCGCACCCCGGTGAGAGCATCGGCGATACGGGATTCAGGGCCGGCGGTATGGGTCATGGCGCCTATTCCTTGATGTCGACGATATCGGGGGTCTGCCACACCAGGTGCTGTCCCCCGTCCAGCACGATCATCTGGCCCGTCATGGCCGGCGCCGACAGGATGTAGCGCACCGCGGCTGAAATCTCCCCAGGCGTGGTTCCGCGCTCGAGGATGGTGAGCTGCGTCTGCTTGTGGAAGTCGTCAGGCTGCATGCGCGGATTGGCCAGCGCCGGGCCGGGTCCGATGGCGTTGACGCGGATGCGCGGCGCCAGCGCCTGGGCAAGGGTGCGGGTCGCCGTCCACAGCGCCGCCTTGCTGGCGGTGTAGGAGAAGAACCGTGGGTTGAGCTTCCATACCCGTTGATCGATGATGTTGATGATGTTGCCCGCTTCGCCGGCCGGCAGCTGCCTGGCGAAGGCCTGCGACAGGAATACCGGCGCGCGCAGGTTGGTGTCGAGATGGCCCGCCCAGCTTTGCTGGGTGATGCTGCCCACCTCGTCGAGCTCGAAGCGCGAGGCGTTGTTGATGAGGCAGGTGAGGCCGCCGAGCGCCTCGGCGGCGTCGGCAATCACCCGCTCGGGACAATCCAGTTGCGACAGGTCGCCGCTGATCGCCACGGCCTTGCCGCCTGCCTGTTCGATCGCGCGGCACACCTCCAGGGCTTCTTTGCCCGAAGTATTGTAATGGACGCAGACGTGCCATCCGGCCTCGGCCAGGTCGAGGGCGATCTGCCGGCCGATGCGCCGTGCCGCCCCGGTGACGAGCACCCGGCCGGTGTGTGAAGTCGAAGCCATCATTGCCGATGAATGGTGGGCCGGGGGCGCCGCGTCAAGTCGGCAAGCGCAAAAAGGTGAGGTTTCACCGCACCACGCCGAGCTAAAGCAAGAGCCCCTTCAGTACATCCGCCCGCCGACGGGTACCGTCTTGTCCGGCACCAGCAGCACCACCTCGCCGTCCTGATCGGGTACCCCGAGGGTCAAGACCTCCGACATGAACCTGCCGATCTGGCGCGGTGGAAAATTGACCACCGCCAGCACCTGGCGGCCGGGCAGCTCAGCGATGTCGTAATGGCGGGTGATCTGGGCGGAGGATTTCTTGACCCCGATGTCGGGGCCGAAATCGATCCACAGCTTGGTGGCCGGCCTGCGCGCTTCCGGGTAGGGCTCAGCCCGCTCGATCACCCCGACGCGGATGTCGACCTTGAGAAAATCATCGAAGCCGATGGGCAGCGTGGCGGTCATGGTTGGCCTTCCTTCGGGTCTTCGGCGGGGTGTTGCGGAGCGGCGGGCGAAGCAGGCGCCGCCGGTGCGCCACGCGCCAGCGCGCCCAGCACTCGGGCCATGCCAGCGCACAACGCCATCGGCGCATCGAGACGTTTCAGCCAAGTGGCGCCGTCACGCAACTGCCGGTCGAGCGCCGCCATGCTGCGGGCAAGCCCCGGATCGTCGTCTTCGGCCCACACCCGCAACACCCGGTGCTGCACCAGGGCCAACCCCGCCAGCCGCACGGCTTGGGCCATGCCGTCGCGCGGCAGATCGACACCGGCCGCCGCCATCACCCAGCGTTGGTCGTCCATGGCATTGAGGCCCGCCGAGGCCATGGCGACGGGATCGCCCGGTCCCGCAGCGAGGATGCTTTTGACCGCCGCCCGCCACGGCTGCAGGATATCCAGCCGCCGCATGATGACGTCGAACAGCCGGTCGTGCGCCTCGCCCTCCAGCGTCTCCGACTTCAGTGCCTTGAGCAGCAAGGTGTCGATGCGCCGGGAGAACAGGGCGAGGATATGGGCCTTGCTGGCCGCCACCTGGCGCAATCCCGCCAGGTCGAGCCCGGCTTCGGCAGCGATGTCGGCCAGCCCCACCTCCTGCCACGGCCGTCGCGCCGCCAGCGCCAGTGCTGCGTCGATAACCGTATCGGTGGTTGCATGTGTCTCGGCCATGCCGGCGACTTTAGAGCAAAAGCTTCAGCCTGCAAGTTCGCGCGAGCGCTTGGTCGCTGCCTTGACGGCGCGCTGCATCAACGGTTCAAGCCCGTCATCGGCCATCAGCACCTGCAACGCCGCCCAGGTGGTGCCCTTGGGCGATGTGACGTTTTCGCGCAACAGCGCCGCCTCGATGCCGCTGCGCCGCATCAGCTCGCCGGCCCCCGCCACCGTCGCCCGGGCAAGCTGCATGGCGAGATCCTGCGGCAGACCCGCCGCCGCCCCGGCCCGCGCCAGGCACTCGGTAAGGTAGAAGACATAGGCCGGCCCCGATCCCGAAACCGCCGTCACCGCATCGATAAGCGCTTCATCATCGACGCTCACCACCTCGCCGATGGCCGACAACAGCGCGCCGGCAAGGGCGATCTGGTCCGCCGAGACATGGCGGTTGGCCGCCATCGCCGTGATGCCGCGCCCGATGGCCGCCGGTGTATTGGGAATGGAGCGGATGACGGCAGCCCCCGGCCCGAAGGCCTTTTCGAAGGTTGAGATGGTCTTGCCGGCGGCGATCGACAGGATGAGCGGATGCTGTGCCCCCAGCCGGCCCACCGTGGCGAGTACCTCATCCATGATCTGCGGCTTGGTGGCCATCACCACCACTTCGATGCCGGAAAGTGAGTCGAGCGGCGGATTGTGGGCGATACCGTGGGCGGCGATGAGGGCGGCGCTCTCGGGCGGCGGCGCCGGATCGAGGACCACGACCTGGGTGCCCTTCACCCCGGCCTTGAGCCAGCCTTCCAGCATCGCCCCGCCCATCTTGCCGGCCCCCACCAGCACCAGGGTGCCGGCAAGCGCTATGGCAGGCGCGCCCGTCATGCTTCGCCTTGGGTTTCGAGCAGCGAGCTTTCGATGGCCTCCTCGGCGTTCTTGCCGGCCCAGATGACGAACTGGAAGGCCGGGAAATAGCGCTCGCACGCCTCCAGCGCCAGGTTGATGAGGGTCTCGCACTGGGCCGCGTTGGCCTCGGCGCCGCCCGACAGCAACAGGCCGTGGCGAAACATCAAGGTGCCTTCGGCCTGCCACAGGTCGAAATGGCCGAAATACAACTGCTCATTGATGAGCGCGATGAGCCGCCGGACCTCTTCGCGGCGCCGCGCCGGCACCTTGACATCAAAGCTGCAGGCCAGGTGCAGGCCTTCCAGTTCCTCGCGCCAGTTGAGGCACACATGCAAGGAAGACCACAAGCCTTCCACCATCATGGTCACTTCATCATTGCCCGGCCGGTCGATCAGCCAGTCGTGGACACTGGCCAATTCTTCGACGGTATCCAGAGGATTGATCGTGTCTCTGGCCAGTACCGCGATTGCTGTCATGCCGCTTTCCGTCTCCCACCGCCGGAGGCTGATTCATCAAAGGCGGCACAACATCTCGTGCCGCGAATCACTGCTACATCAACTTGTTGCAGGTTGCCTAAAGCCGACTCGCGTCGCAAGGGCAATGTGCCCGCGCGTGGCGCTCCTCCACACCTGAAGCGTGCGGAGCCTTCGCCTCAGAGCTCACTCAGGGCCCGGCTGGCCCTTGATCTTCGCTTCCAGCTGGGCGATGCGCTGGTTGAGCCCGTCGTTTTCCTCGCGCGCTGCCTGGGCCATGGCCCGCACCGCCTCGAACTCCTCGCGCTGCACCACGTCGAGCTCGCCCAGAATGCGTTCGACCTGCGCCTTGACCAGGGTATCGATCTCGCGGCGCACCCCTTGGGCAGCGCCCGCGGCGTTGCCCATCAGCTTGGCCATTTCATCGAAGAAGCGCGTCGAGGTGGCGGTCATCCATCGGGTCCCGTTTGATATCCTTGCATGACAGCTAAGGTGTTGCCGCCCCGAAATCAAGGCGATACACCCCGGCAAGCGCGATGCGCCAGGCTTATTCGGCGGCCGCTTTCTTGGGCTGCACCTCGGCCAGGTAATCGGCGCGAAGCTGCCGGGTGATGTCGCCGACCTCGAACCTGTAGGGCCCGATTTCGCCCACCGGCGTCACTTCCGCCGCCGTGCCGACGATGAAGCACTGCTCGAAGCCGGCCATCTCTTCGGGCATGATGGCCCGTTCGATGACCTTCAGCTGCCGCGCCTTGGCCAGGGCGATCACCGTGCGCCTGGTGATGCCGTCGAGGAAGCAGTCCGGCGTCGGGGTATGCAGTTCGCCGTCCTTGACGAAGAAGACGTTGGCGCCGGTGCATTCGGCCACCTGGCCGCGCCAGTCGAGCATCAGCGCATCGGCATAACCTTTTCGCTCGGCGGCGTGCTTGGAGAGCGTGCAGATCATGTAGAGGCCGACCGCCTTGGCCTTGCACGGCGCGGTGCGCGGATCGGGCCGGCACCATGTGGCCATGTCGAGACGGATGCCCTTGTCGAGCTGGCTGGGATCGAAATAGGCCGGCCACTGCCAGATGGCGATGGCGACGTTGATGCGGGTATTCTGCGCCGACACCCCCATCATCTCCGAGCCGCGCCAGGCGATGGGCCGCACATAGGCATCGCTCAGGCCCTGGCGGTCAAGCGTCTGGCGGCATGCCTCGTCGATTTCAGCCGGCGTGAAAGGGATCTTCATGTCGAGCATTTCGGCCGAGGCGAACAGCCGCTCGGTATGTTCGGAAAGCTTGAAGATCTCGCCGCCATAGGCTCGTTCGCCCTCGAAAACGCCGCTGCCGTAATGCAGGCCATGGGTGAGCACATGCACCTTGGCGTCCTTCCATGGCACATACTCGCCATTGAACCAGATGACGCCCTCGCGCTGATCGAACGGTATGACAGACATGACTTTCACCTTCGGAGAAACCACCGGATCACCCCGTCCGGCACTGGACACGCCTAGCAATTCAGGTAAAATATGTCAATATGGCTGACATAAAT
>CAZMSA010000190.1:0-6492 GCA_964568825.1 uncultured Rhizobiaceae bacterium
GGATTGGGACCACCAAGCGCGGCATCGGTCCGGCCTATGAAGACAAGGTCGGCCGCCGCGCCATCCGGGTTTCCGATCTGCAGAACAAGCAGACTCTCGGCGCCAAGATCGATCGTCTTCTCACCCATCACAATGCCATTCGCCGCGGCCTCGGCGAGCCCGAGGTGCAATCGGGCGAATTGTGCGCGCAACTGGTGGAGATCGGGCCGCGCATCCTCACTTACATGGATTGCGTGTGGGAACTCCTCGATACGGCCCGCCGGGCCGGGCGGCGCATCCTGTTCGAGGGCGCCCAGGGCATCATGCTCGACATCGATCACGGCACCTACCCTTATGTGACGTCGTCCAACACCGTGGCCGCCCAGGCGGCAACCGGGACCGGCATGGGGCCGGGCGCGGTCGGTTATGTGCTGGGTATCGCCAAGGCCTATACCACGCGTGTCGGCTCGGGACCGTTCCCCACCGAACAGGACACCGCCATCGGCGAGCGCATCGGCGAACGTGGCCGCGAGTTCGGCACCGTGACCGGGCGCAAGCGGCGCTGCGGCTGGTTCGACGCGGTGATGGTGCGCCAGGCCATCAAGACCTCAGGCATCGCCGGCATCGCCTTGACCAAGCTCGATGTGCTGGACGGACTGGACGAGATCAAGGTGTGCACTGGCTACCGCCTCGACGGCGAGGAGATTGCGCGCTTGCCGGCCGGCCAGAATGCGCAAAGTCGCGTCGAGGCGATCTATCAGACGTTCGAGGGCTGGCAGGATTCGACGGCCGGCGCGCGGTCGTGGGCGGAACTGCCGGCCCAGGCGGTGAAATACGTGCGCCAGATCGAGGAGTTGATAGAGTGTCCCGTAGCGCTCCTGTCGACCAGCCCGGAGCGCGACGACACTATCTTGATGAAGGATCCGTTCGCGGATTGACGAGGTTATAGATGGGCGGTGCTGCTTCACAACCGCTGATCCGCGCTGCTGCCCCGGCCGACGTCGAGGCGCTGGTGGCGCTGGAAAATTCGGTCTTCGAGACCGACCGGATCAGCCGGCGCAGCTTTTTGCGTTTCATCAACTCGGCCTCCGCCGACGTCCTGGTGGCGCAAGCTGCGGGTGGCGGCATTGCCGGTTATGCCCTCAACCTCTACCGGCGTACCACATCGGTTGCCCGGCTCTATTCCATTGCGACGACCGAGGCTGCGCGCGGCACGGGTCTGGGCCGGGCCCTCATCGAGGCCGCCGAAGATGCGGCGCGCCGGCATGGCGAACTGTTCATGCGGCTTGAGGTCAGGCCCGACAACCAGCCGGCCATCGCGCTTTATGAAAAGCGCGGCTACAAGCTGTTCGCCCGCTGCCTTGGCTATTACGGGGACAATGCCGATGCGCTGCGGCTGGAGAAGTCGCTGATCGGCCATGCCCCGTCGACGGCGCGCAACGTGCCATATTATGCCCAGACCAGCGATTTCACCTGCGGACCGGCCGCCGTCATGATGGCGCTGGCGGCAACAGGCAAGACCGAGCCGTTCAGCCGGCGGCTGGAATTCCGACTATGGCGCGAAGCGACCAGCATCTATCTGATCTCGGCGCCCGGCGGGTGCGATCCCCTGGGGGTGACGCTGGCGGTGGCGCGGCGCGGCCGCAAGGTGGCGCTGCATGTGAACCAGCCGGGCCCCTATTTCACCGAAGGCATGCGCAACGATGCCAAGCGCGAGATCATGGCCGAAGTGCAGGCCGACTACCAGGCGCAGATCGAGGCGGCCGGCATCCCGGTCATCGAGACGGCGCTTGGCATCGATGATCTCATCGCCGCGCTCGACCGCGGCGCGGTGGCCATCGTGCTCATTTCCACCTACCGTATGTACCGCGAACGGGTGCCGCACTGGATCGTGGTATACGATCACGATCAACACTATATATTCGCCCACGATCCGTTCGTGGATCCCGATGAGCATGAAGTGCCGCTGGGCAAGGCCGGCCTCGCAATCCCCATGGACGAGTTTGAAAGCATCGCTGCCTATGGGCGCTCGCGCCTCAGGGCGGCCATTGTTGTGGAGGCAAATTCTGCCCTATGAGTTGGCTCATTCTGGTCGATCACGAGCGTGACGTTTCCAACGCCGACACGCCCCACAAGGTCATGACGACCAGGGACTACCTGTCGCGGCCCCAGCTTTTCGGTAATTCCAAGCCCAACATCATCAATCTGGCCCGCAGTTACGGCTATCAGGGGGCGGGCTATTATTGCTCGCTTCTGGCCGAGGCTCGCGGTCACCGCGTCATCCCCAGTGTCGAGACCATCGCCGAACTATCGCGCAAGACGCTATATGAACGGGCCTTGCCGGAATTGCAGGAAGCGCTCAATCGTTGCCTCGCCAAGGCCGCCGATGCTCTGTCGCCGGGGCCGATGAAGCTTCTGGTGTGCTTCGGGCAGGTGCAACCTCCCGCCCTTGCCCCTTTTGCGCGGTTGCTGTTCGACTGGTTTCGCGTACCCATCCTGCGCGTCAGTGGCAACGGCGACGGACGGCGAACCATCGACCGCATCTCGGGCGTGGGGATGCATGCGCTGGCTGGCGATGAGCGTGCCTTTTTCCTTGCCGCCATGACCGAGCATACCCGTGGCACCTGGCGCGATGCCAAGACCCGCGTGCAGGCCAAGTACACTCTTGCCGTGCTGATCGATCCGGAGGAGGAACTGGCGCCGTCTACCCAGGCGAGCCTCAAGCATTTCGCGCGCATTGCGGCGCGCACGAGCATCGAGGTCGAGCCCATCAACAAGGGCGACCTTGACCGCCTGGCTGAATACGATGCGCTGTTCATTCGCGCCACCACCAAGATCGACAATTTCACCTACCGCTTTGCCCGCCGGGCGCAGCAGGAAGGCATGCCGGTCATCGACGATCCGCAGTCGATGATCCGCTGCACCAACAAGGTGTATCTGGCCGAGCGCCTTGGCGCGGCGGGCGTTGCGACACCGCAGACCGTGGTGGTGCAGGGGATGAAGGACGCCGAGGGCTTGGGCGAAAGGCTCGGCTGGCCGGTGGTCCTCAAGATACCCGACGGGGCCTTTTCCCGCGGCGTCTTCAAGTGTGACGATGGCGATGCCCTGAAGGCACGGCTGAAGAGCCTGCTGGATGAGTCCGATCTGGTGATTGCCCAGGCGTTCCTGCCCACAGCGTTCGACTGGCGCATCGGGGTGCTGGATGGCGAGCCGTTGTTCGCCTGCCAGTATCACATGGTGAAGCGCCACTGGCAGATTGTACGCCACGAGGCCGGCAAGGCCCCCGACGAAGGGCGATTTACCACCGTCCTGCTCTCCGAGGCGCCGCCCGTTGTGGTGGAAACCGCCGTCAAGGCGGCGCGCTTCATGGGCGAAGGGCTCTACGGCGTCGACCTGAAGCAGACGCCGGACGGTGTCTTCGTGATCGAAGTCAACGACAACCCCGACCTCAACCACGGCATCGAGGATGCCATGGAAAAGGATGTCGTGTGGGAAAAGCTGGCCAAATGGTACTGGGATCGGCTGGAGGCTTAATGCCGTCGCGGCGCCGGTGGTGGGGCTAGATCGTCACGAGATCAGCATGCAATTGGGTAGAATCACCCAATTGCATAAAAGCTGATCGATTCCAATATGTTGAGCATGATGTTATCCGAAAAGTGGTTTCCACTTTTCGCACAGCATGCTCTAGTTGCCCACCACGACCAGCCGCGGGCGCTGGCGCCGCGGGTTGCTCGGTTGAATGGCAATGTCGTTGGCATAGTCGCGCAGGATGAGGTCGGGAACCTCGGTTTCCGGCACCGGTCGGCTGAACAGGTAGCCTTGCGCGAATTGGCATCTGAGGGCGCGCAACAGTTCAACCTGGATCGCGGTCTCGACGCCTTCGGCGGTCACCTCGATGTCGTAGCGCCGGGCAAGCGCGGCTATGGTGCGCAAGATGCCAAGCGCGCGTGGCGATTGTCCGGCGCCGCGAATGAACCCCTGATCGATCTTGATCTTGTCGAAGGCGAACTGGCAGAGATAGCTGAGGCTGGAATAGCCGGTGCCAAAGTCGTCAAGCACGATGGCGACGCCCAGGCGCTGCAACCGCTCAAGCTGGTCCTTCACATGGTGGGAGTCATCAAGCACCAGGTTCTCCGTCACCTCGAGCTCGAGCCGACGCGCCGGGCAACCGGTTATCTGGAGAATTCTGACCACGTCATCGGGTAGCTTGCCGGAGCCGAACTGCAGCGGCGACAGATTGACCGCCACCTTGATGCCGTCCGGCCAATGGCTGGCAAAAGTGCAGGCCCGCTCGATGACCCAGCGACCGATGTCGTCGATCCTGCCCATCTGTTCGAGGATCGGCACGAAGCCGGCTGGCGACACGTTGCGGCCATCCGGGGCTGAAAGCCGCAACAGGGCCTCGAAGCCGGCGATGCGGGAAGTCTTCATGTCGATGACCGGCTGGTAGTGAAGGGAAAAGCCCTTGTCGTCTGCCGCATCCATGACCAGGCGCTCGAGGGCGACGCGCGCTTGATAGTGCTTGTCGGATGAATTGGAGAACATCGCGATCTGGTTGGCGCCCACGTCTCTGGCGTGCTGCAGGGCCAAGTCCGCATGCTTCATCAAGATGCCGCAATCGCGTCCGTGAAGCGGGGCAAGCGCCACGCCGATATTGGCCGCGACCCGCAGATGGCTATCCTGCCAGGCGATCGGCCGGCGCATGGCATCGAGGATGCCTGTGGCGTGGGCGATAGCCTCGCTTTCCAGGTTCACGCCTTCAAACACCAGCGCGAACTGGTCGCCGCCGATGCGGGCGTGGCTGCTCGCGGTCCCGCCGATCATCTTCAAGCGGTTGGCGATGACGCGCAGCACATGGTCGGCTGCTTCCATGCCGAACAGCTGGTTGATCTCCGAAAAGCGCCGGATGTCGATAAATATGACAGCAAGGCCTGCTGCGGCGGTGTCGGTCTGCGTCGTCACGGCGGCAAGGCGGTCGATGAAGGCGCTGCGATGGGCAAGGCCTGTGAGGCCGTCCACTTGCGTCTGCCTTGCCAAGCGGTCGTCCTGGCGTTGGGCGAGCCAGATGAGGTAGGCGAGCGCAACCGTCAGCCCCGCCACGGCAAAGCTCAAGAGGGCCTCCACGACGAGGCCCATGTTGTTAAGCTGCAACAGGGCCGCGAGTCCAAGGAACCCCGCCACCGGGACAAACAGGCCCAGCGTTGTCGAAAGTGATCGTGGGAACGGTTTCATTGTCATCGATCCTGCTATCTATGAGAGCAATATCGACAACAACAACCTAAAATGTGTAAACATTAAGCGGTGAGCGCGTCAAAAGAGGGCCGATGCTCTACGGCGTGTTACCGCAATGGGCTCAATTCGGCCTATCGTTGATCTGGAAAGCGCCGGTGCGCTCAGAACGAATAGTCCTTGGCCGCACCTTGAGCCGCCGTCTGCTGGTCGAAAAACGAAGCGGTCGAGGGAAGCTGCGGCAGCCGCAGATCGAAGGCAACGCTTCGCGCCTTGCCGGTTGCGCGGCCGGCCACCACCAGTCCCTGCATGCTGCTCGACACCGGGTTGGGGGACAGGGGGATGGCGTCTTCGGCGCTGTAGACGGAGATGAACAGGGTGCGCGGCCGCTTCGAGTTGTTGGGGGCCGAGCCGTGCAGCAGGCGGGTATGCATGAAGCAGCAGGCGCCGGCCGGGCCGAGGCAGCGCACCGCCTCGCGGCGGCTTTGCTCGGCCACCTCGTCAGCGACGGCGGCGGTGAAGGTGTCACCCTTCCACAACGAATGAATGGCGCCTTTATGGCTGCCGGCGACGATCTCCAGCGGGCCGTTGTCGGCGGTCACCTCATCGACGAACAAGAGGGCGGTGACGATGTCGTCGTTGGTATGGGGGGTGAAGGGAAAATCCTGATGCCACTTCACCTGGGTGGCGGCGCCGGGAAGCTTGGAATTGATCTTGGAGTGATGGAACTTGACATTCGGCCCGATCAGTTCGGCCACGATGTCGGTCATCTTCGAGGCGGCCATGGCGCGCTTGTAGGCATCGGAGACCTCGGTGGGCGAATTGACCCGCCTGAGGGCTGGATGGTCGGCACGGTGGTTCTTTACCTCTAGATCGAAGCGCGGACGCCCGTCGACGGTTTCCCCCCATGGCGCGGACCGGGTGCGGCTTTCGTCCACCCAGGCATCGAAGTCGTGGCGCAATTGCGCCAGCAGTTCGGGGCTGGCGACATCTTCGACCAGCAGGTAGCCGTCACGCCAGAAGGCGTCGGTCTGGGCTTTCGTCAAATGCGGCATTGAAGGTTCCTGTCACGGCGGAGACCAGTTTAGCAGCGCGCTAGGTAAACGCGCCACTGGCTTGATCACAGGCTGCGGCTCAGGCAGCGCCTGCCGGGACGGCTTCGCGGGCGGCGGCGCGCACGGCCTTTTGCACCTTCTCGAACGCCCGCACCTCGATCTGGCGGATGCGCTCGCGCGAGACGCCGAACTCCTGCGACAGGTCTTCCAGCGTCAAGGGGTCCTCGGC
>CAZMSA010000191.1:0-2629 GCA_964568825.1 uncultured Rhizobiaceae bacterium
CGGACAAAATGGGAATCCCAAATCGGACTCCTTTGTTCCGCTCAATCCACTAGGTCAGCTGTTCTGAAGGAACTGGCTAGCCGGAGTAATGGTGCCGCGGTCCCGGCCTCGTGCTGCCGGTGAAGATTAGCCGATCGGTGCGTCCCGGTGTGCCCAATTGATGGTGTTGACCATGGCCACGGATAGCTGTCAAAGTTGTCAGGCGCGAACGCGGTGCAGTCGTGCAGCGATCAAGGTATTTGCCTGCCGCCTTCGACCCTGAACAAGGTGGTGGACGTGAATTCATGATGATATCTTGTTTGCCCGTTCTCCCCCCGTCGTTGGGTTAGCCGGCTCGAAGTGCAGAGGTCCCCCGTGAGTAGATTCCGGTTCCTGTTTCTCCTGCCTCTGTGTATCGCCGCGCTACATGTCGGGGCAGCGTTCGCAGGCACGACACAAGCCACCCAGAACGCGCTGCAAAAGGCAATTAGTGGACCCCAGCGAACGCCCTCCAACGTCAAGCGCGATTCCTATCGGCATCCGCTTCAGGCCCTCGGTTTTTTCGGGATGCGGCCCGACATGACGGTTGTCGAAGTGCTGCCAGGGGGCGGCTGGTACACCGAAATCCTTGCCCCCTTCCTGCGTGATCAGGGGCACCTGATCGAAGCGGCGCCACCGATCTCGAGTCCCAATCCGTTTTCTCGGAAGATTGCGGTGAAATATAAGGCGAAGCTTGACGCCGATCCTGCGGTCTACGGGCGTGTGACGATGGGAGCGTTCGAGCCGCCCTCATACATGGACCTCGGTTCCCCCGATTCGGTCGACATGATCGTTACCTTCAGGAACATGCACGACTTCATGTATGCGAACATTCATGGCAACGTTAGCGACGTCATCGCACTTCGGTTCTTCCGAAGCGCCTATCGTACGCTCAAGCCCGGCGGCATTCTGGGAGTTGTCGCGCATCGAGCACCCGCGAGCGTGCCGATCACCAAGTGCTTCAAGCTCGGACGGCTGCCACAGAAGTATATGGTTTCACTCGCGGAGCGGGCCGGGTTCCGCCTTGCCGGCGCGTCCGATATCAACGCGAACGCCAAAGACCCTGGAACGTTTCCGGTATGGTATCTGCCGCCGACGCTCGCGGGAGGTGAGAAGGATCGCGCTCACTACGAGGCAATCGGCGAGGGCGACAACATGACTCTTCGCTTCGAGAAGCCCCGGTATTGAGCAATAGGCCGATCGGCGATTTCGAGCACCGGATCAATCGCCTCAATGCTCTTGGCTTTGAGTGGTCGCCGGGCAAGCGGGCCGACGAGGCAGAGTCCCTACAAAAGAGATCAGCGATCGGATAGGTTGCCAGTATCTCTGCTGCTTGGTGCCGGAGCCTGCCCGATGTTTCGATGGTTGCCCGAATCCTCCCTATCCGATCACGGCAAAGTCGTGACCTCATTCTGGAACCGCATCGCCGAGCTTGATCATGCCGGCGACGATGCGCGCCGGGCGGTTTCCGTCGCCGTGGTGCGAATCTGGCGCTACTTCATCAGTCATGCTGGCTCGCTCGACGGCTTCCGCGCCATGACCCACGACAACCAGAAGCAGCTACTGGTCAAGCTGATCGACTATGAGGCCCGCTGCCTCGAAGATGGCCCCAAGGCCGAAGGCATCGCGGCTGAACTCCTGAGCTACTTCATCGCCATGGTTGCCGCCGGCGACGGGGAGGAAGAGCAGCGCATGACGCCACCGCTTGTCGAGTTGGCGCGCCAGTTCCAATCGGATTTTGAGCTTGCTGAGACTCGCACTGGGGGGAGCCCGGCAGGAATGACGAATAGAGCTCGTCACAATGGAGCCCTTGAGGAAAATCCCATGGCCATCACTGCCAGTTACAAGGCAACGCGCCTCATATTCAAACGCGATGTGATCGAACGGCTAACGCCCAACGGAATATTCGAGGTTGACGTTAGAGACCAGGGATTGTTCAGGATGACTAGGGCGGAGTTCGAGGATGTTTTCAGGAATATATTGTCGACCAAATCGTGGAAAACGCTGGGTGTCTATCACTATCCTAAGACTCCCCAAAAAGCACTTCCCTTTCGGATTTGAATGAAAGGAAGAACAAACGTCGCGTTGACGAATTTTACGTCCGGGGCAGAAGAGTGCAACAGTTTTGGCGTTCTCGCCTACTGCATGGAGGGTCCGCCGTGACGTCATCGCCTTTCGATCCAGCCAGACTGGCCGCAATCCTGGCCCACGAGACGGTGGCCCTGGAGGCGCGCACGTCACATTCGGGCACGCTGGTCGAGCGGGGACGCCAAGACCCCGCCCAATTCCGGCTGACCGGGTGCGCCATCCAGGCGGCAATCTATCGATGCACACGGTGTCTGCTGCAGGTTCATGCGACCATGTTCAACCTACATGTAATTGAAGATGCAGAAGGCAGTTTGATGATTAGGAATCTATGGGATTGCATGAATGCTTTGTGGGACTTTACGGGTTTGCCAGTTCGAGCGATGACGCTGCCGGCCTTTGGCTTGCCGATACGCACCTTGCCATCGGGCGTTGCAAACTGCAGCTGACAATCCGTCTGGATCAGCGACACCCAGTCAGGCGGATGGCTGTGGAAAGCGTCTTCCTGTCCCGGTTGCCATGTTGC
>CAZMSA010000191.1:2729-6353 GCA_964568825.1 uncultured Rhizobiaceae bacterium
GCGTAGCGCCAATGACCAGCAAGCACGTCATGGGAACGATGGTGGCGGAAAGGTCCGCCTGAGAACGCTTGCCTATGTGGTGTTGCACGCCGCGCGGACGTGGCCGATAATCCTTGCCTTAAAGAGGAATCAAATTACCCCGGGAGGAAAACACATGTGCCAAATATTTGCCGGTCAGGACCCCGAGTCCTACGAGTACGAGACCCATTCCCTGCGGCTCAACGGCCAGTCCACCAGCATCCGGCTGGAGCATTCGTTCTGGAGTGTGTTGAACGAGATCGCCGAGGCCGAGGGGCTGTCGACCCCACAGTTCATCTCGAAGCTGCACTCCGAGGTGCTGGAACAGCGCGGCGAAGTGCATAATTTCACCTCGCTGCTGCGCTGCGCCTGCCTGGTTCACATGAACCGCACCCTGATCGAGGCCGGTTTGGTACAGGTGGCGGCCGAGTGACCTGGGCCGGGGATGACCCGCGTAGTACAGGGCTAACACCCGCCTGAGCTTCGCTACGGTAGCCTTTCCCCTGAACCAGTGATGGGGAGGTGTACGTGGCCAAGGCCATCCACATGATGATTCGCGTGCTCGAAGAGGCGCGCGCGGTCGCTTTTTACCGCACGGCCTTCGGGCTGGAGATCGCCGACCGGCTGGACTTCGAGAGCTTCACCCTGGTCTACCTGCGCAACCCGGAGGCAGACTTTGAGGTCGAGCTGACCATCAACAAGGGAACCACCGAGCCCTACGACCTGGGCAACGGCTATGGCCATATCGCCTTTGCGGTGGACGACCTGGACGCCGAGCATGCCCGCGTCAAGGCGGCAGGCCTGAACCCCCGCGACATCGTCGAGTTCAACCGCGACGGCAAGCTGCTGGCGCGGTTCTTCTTCCTGCAGGACCCCGACGGCTACAAGATCGAGGTGCTGCAAAGGCAAGGCAGATACCAGTGAGCTCCTCTCGGGCCGCTGGGCCCGGGGCGAACTCGGACAATGGGAGGATGGAAGATGACAGAGACTACCAGCCCGCGCGGGCTGAGCCGCCGGGAACTTCTGACACGGGGCACGGCGCTGGGTACCGCCTATGTCGTCGGGGCCGGCTTCCTGGCCCATGCCACCGACGCATGGGCGATGGAGACCAAGGAGCTGACCCCGGCGCAGATGGCGACGCTGATCCAGATGGCGCGCGATATCTATCCGCACGACAAGATCTCGGACAAGTTCTACGCCATTGCGGTCAAGGGTCATGACGAGGAGGCCGCAAAGGACCCCGCCTACAAGACGATGATGACCGAGGGCCTCGGCACACTCGACAACCTGGCCCAGGGCGCCGGCGCGCCGAGCTACCTCGGCATGGGCTGGGAGGCGGACCGGGTGGCGCTGCTGCGCCAAATCGCCGACAGCCATTTCTTCCAGACCATCCGCGGTGGGCTGATCGTCGGCCTCTACAACCAGAAGGCTGTCTGGCCGATCTTCGGCTACGAGGGCGAGTCGTTCTCGAAGGGCGGCTACATCGAGCGCGGCTTCAACGACATCTCGTGGCTGTGAGCCGGACAAGGGAGGACTGAGACATGGCTGCGAAACCTGCGAAATTCGACCTGAAGGACGACAGCGTGGTCGTCATCATCGGCACTGGCGCCGGGGGCGGGACTCTCGGCAACGAGCTGGCCCAGAAGGGCATCAAGGTGGTGGCCCTCGAGGCCGGCGGGCGTTATCTGCCCGAGGACTACATCAACGACGAGTGGGCGAGCTTCCAACAGCTGGCCTGGAAGGACAAGCGCACCACCTCGGGCGATTGGCGGGTGCACAAGGACTTCACCAACCTGCCGGCCTGGATCGTCAAGGCGGTGGGCGGCTCGACCGTACACTGGGCGGGCGCGAGCCTGCGGCTGCAGGAGCACGAGTGGAAGACCCGCACCGTCTATGGCGACATCCCCGGCGCCAGTCTGATGGACTGGCCGATCGACGGCAAGGAGATGGCGCCGTACTACGACAAGGCCGAGGATAAGATGGGGACGACGCGGACCCACGGCATCCCCGGGCTGCCCGGCAACAACAATTACAAGGTGATGGCCGCCGGGGCACAGAAGGTGGGGTACAAGAAGTACTCGACCGGTCGGATGTCGATCAACAGCCAGCCGCGCGACGAGCGGGCCGCGTGCCATCAGGTCGGGTTCTGCTTCCAGGGTTGTAAGTTCGGCGCCAAGTGGTCGACCGCCTACACGGAAGTTCCGAAGGGCGAGGACACCGGCAATATGGAGGTGCGCGAGTTCGCCATGGCGCTGCGGATCGAGCACGACGCCAAGGGCAAGGTCACCGGCGTGGTCTACGCCGACAAGAACGGCAAGCACCAGCGTCAGGCGGCGCGCGTGGTCTGCGTGGCGGGCAACTCGATCGAGAGCCCGCGGCTTCTCTTGAACTCGCATTCCAGCATGTTCCCGGACGGGCTGGCGAATTCATCGGGCGAGGTGGGGAAGAACTACATGCGGCACATGACCGGCTCGGTCTACGCCCTGTTCGAAAAGCCTGTGCACATGTACCGTGGCACCACCATGGCCGGGATCATCGAGGACGAGGCTATAAATGATCCGAAGCGCGGCTTCGTTGGCGGTTATCACTTCGAGACCCTGAGCCTTGGTGTGCCCTTCATGGCCGCCTTCCTGGACCCGGGCGCCTGGGGGCGCGAGTTCACCTCGGCGATGGACGGCTATGCCAACATGGCGGGGGTGTGGATCGTCGGCGAGGACATGCCGCGCTCGGGCAACGCGGTGACGCTGCACCCAGAGATCACGGACGAGTATGGGCTGCCGGTGCCGAACGTCAACTTCGATGACCACCCGAACGATAACGCCATGCGCAACCACGCCTACAAGCAGGGCGCGGCTGTCTATGACGCGGTGGGCGCGGTGCGCGCGTTCCCGACGCCGCCGTACCCGTCGACCCACAACATGGGCACCAACCGGATGTCGGCGAAGCCGCGCGACGGGGTAGTGAACAAGTGGGGCCAGAGCCACGACATCGCCAATCTCTTTGTCTCGGACGGTAGCCAATTCACCACCGGGGCGGCGGAGAATCCGACGCTGACCATCGTGGCGCTGGCGATTCGCCAGGCGGACTACATCGCGCGCCAGATGAAAGCCGGCGCGATCTGACGACCGGGCGGTGTTCCCTATGCGGCCGCCAGGGCGCCCGGGCGGCCGCTACCTGGTGGTCGCCAAGAAGGTTGCGCCCCCTGCGGCGCGCTGGCCGGACGCCCGCGCGGTCTCACGGATCTGCATACCGGAGCAAACGGGACCTTCGACGTCGGACGTCCGGTCTCTGCTGTATTGCGGACGTATCTGAACCGTCAGCGTATTGATCAAACCCGCCAGGTCGAGATCTCCGAAGGCCTCTCCGAAGTCCCTGAGTGTTATCGCCGCCTAGACAGTCGGGCGTAGTGCAGTCCTGGCGATGACGAGGCCTTCGTCCTCACCGGGTGTGCCCACAGCCGGGATGTGGCCAGCTTTAGGCTTCTTGGGCTGTTTGCGCTTATTTGACATGCTGAGATCCTTCAGGGTGCTTCTGTGGAACTGGCAACCCGATAGCCGCTAGAGCGGGTTCGGCGTTTTCCGATTCGTGATGGGATTCACAAATCAG
>CAZMSA010000192.1:0-6305 GCA_964568825.1 uncultured Rhizobiaceae bacterium
TACGCGCCGGAAATCCCCGTCAGCTTCAAGGTTCATGAATAGGGCGGGCTAGATCCGCGCCGCCTTACTGGCCACTGCACCACCGAATACACCGCCCTCAAGGCTATCGAGGACTACCAGAATGAATTTCGCTTCCACATGCCGCACGAGTTTCGCGGAGCGGGGCGGCTGGCCAAGACGACCCCGCTCTATCATGTGCTCAAGGCGCGAGGTGCCCGGTTCGGCACGGTCAACGGGTGGGAGCGGGCGCTGTTCTTTGCACCCGATGAGGACTTCGTCGACGCGCCTTCCTTCCGCTTCACCGAGACCAGGGAAGTCGTGGCGGGCGAGGTGAAGGCCGTGCAGGAGCGCGTCGGCCTCATGGAGGTCTCCGGCTTCACCCGCTTCGAGGTCAAGGGACCGGCAGCGGCCGGGTGGCTGGACGGACTCTTTACCAGTCCGATGCCGAAGGTGGGCAAGGTGGCGCTGACCTATTCGGTGACGCCAAGCGGTCAGGTGCTGAGCGAAGTGACCGTGGCAAGGCTCGGCGACGATCGCTTCTGGTTGGGCGTGGCGGCGGCGGCGGAATGGCATGACCGTGACTGGCTCCAGGAGCGTCTGCCGCAGGAGGGCGTCTCCCTCGCCAACCTGACGGCGGCGCACACGATCCTGGTGGTGGCAGGACCCGGATCGCGTGACTTGCTGAAATCGCTGTCGCCGCGCTCGCAATTGTCGCGTGAGGCCTTCCCGTGGCTGTCGGTGCGCGAGGTCTTCATCGACCAGCACCGGGTGATCGCCATGAGCGTCTCGTTCTCGGGAGAACTGGCCTTTGAACTGCATGTGCCCAATGAGAGCCTCTACCACGTCTACTGCCTGATCGAGGACGCCGGCAAGGCCTTCGGGCTGCAACCTTTCGGGCTCTATGCCACGGAGTCCATGCGGCTGGAAAAAGGCTACCGCCACTGGAAGGCGGATCTCATCAACGAGTTCAATCCCTTTGAGGCGGGACTGGAGCGCTTCGTGCGGCTCAACAGGGGCAGGTTCGAAGGCTGCGACGCGCTGGCCGAACTGGTCGCAAAACCACCAAGGCGCAAGTTCGCGATGATGACGCTGGAGAGCGATCTCGCCCCCGCTCACGGGGGTGATGCGATCCGGATGAACGGCGATGTGGTCGGCACCGTTACCTCCGGCGGCTGGGGTCACCGGACGGGAAGGAACATCGCCTTCGGCTACGTCGAGCCCGCCCATGCCGCAGACGGCACCCGGCTGGAGGTCGAGATCATCGGGGAACGCGTCAACGCCACCGTGGTGGCGGACTGCCTCTACGATCCCGGCAACCAACGCGTGAGGGCATGAGGATTTCAGCGGTCTGCCGGCTGGCCGGAGCGGATCGTGAAACAACCGATCGGTCAGAGGATGCTGCGCCGGGATGGGCGCGGAGGAAACAAGCAACGCCAAAGGAGACGCACACACCATGCAAGACTTCTTCACACTCAAGTCGCTCTATCAATCCGGACACATCAATCGCCGTGATTTCCTCAAAGGTGCAAGCGCGGTTGGCGTCGGCGCTTCGGCCCTGTCGCTGGGCCTCGGGCAAGCGCGAGCAGCACCCAAGCGGGGCGGCACCTTCCGCTTGGGCACTGCGGGCGGATCGACCACCGACACGCTCATCCCCGGGACCCTCAACGACGACGGCGGGCGCCTGGTGAGCTGGGCCTTCCGCTCGAGCCTCACCGAACTCGATGAGACCGGCAAGCTGGCCGGCGATCTGGCCGAAAGCTGGGATGTCACCCCCGACGCCAAGACCTGGACCATCATGCTGCGCAAGGGCGTGACCTTCCATGGCGGCAAGACGGTAGATGCCGACGACGTCGTCGCCTCGTTCAACCTCCACCGCGGCAAGGATTCCAAGTCCTCGGCCAAATCGCTGCTGGAGCAGGTCGCCGAGATCAAGGCCGACGGCAAGGACAAGGTGGCATTTACCCTGAAGGGCGGCAACGCCGACTTCGCGGTGGTCCTTTCCGACTACAACCTGGTCATCCTGCCGTCAAAGGATGGCTCGGTCGATCCCACCTCGAAGGACGGTACCGGGTGCTATGTTCTTGAGAGCTACGATCCCGGTGTCCGCGCCAGCCTCAAGCGGGACCCCAATGCCTGGAAGGCGAACCGAGGGCATTTCGATGCGGCGGAAATCACCTATATCGCCGATGTCACCGCCCGGACCAATGCGCTGCGCGGCAAGTCCATGGATGTGGTCAACCGAGTCGATCTCAAGACCGTGTCACTGCTGAAGCGGGTTCCCGGCGTCAGGGTGGAAGAGGTGACGGGCACCCAGCACTACACCATTCCCATGCTGACCGATGTCGCGCCCTTCAACGATAACAATGTCCGCATGGCCCTCAAGCATGCCATCAATCGCCAGGAACTGGTCGACAAGATCCTCTTCGGGCACGGACTGATCGCCAACGACCAGCCGATCGCGCCGTCCAACCGCTATTACGCCAAGGACATTCCGCAACGCCACTATGATATCGACAAGGCGAAGTTCTATCTCAAGAAGGCCGGCCTCAAGACCTTGAAGGTGCAACTCAAGGCCGCCGATGCCGCCTTTGCCGGCTGTGTCGACGCCGCCGTGCTGTATAGCGCCGACGCCGCCAAGGCGGGCATCGAGATCGACGTCGTGAAAGTGCCCAATGACGGCTACTGGGACAATGTGTGGCTGAAGGCGCCGTGGTGCTTTTCCTACTGGACGGGGCGACCCACCGAGGACTGGATGTTCTCCCAGGCCTATGCCACCGACAGCAACTGGAACGAGACCCACTGGAAGAACAAGCGCTTCAACCAGCTGTTGATCGCCGCGCGTACCGAACTCGACGACAACGAGCGCCGCGAGATGTACCGCGAGATGCAACTGCTGGTGCGCAACGACGGCGGAGCGGTGATCCCTATGTACTCCAACTATGTGTGGGCCACTTCTGATGCGGTCGCGCATGAGGACAAGGTTGCGGGCAACTGGGACCTCGACGGCAATCGCTGCATCGAACGCTGGTGGTTCGCGTAACCCAGACGATTTAGGACATCAGTCGTGCCGGGCCTGCCATTAGGGCCCGGCATCCCCCTACTACTCCGTCGGGCCGGACCGCTTCTTCCAGGTTTGGATCTGCCCAGCCAGAGAGGTCGCGAATGTCTCGGAAGGGTCAAAAACGGCCGTCTGAGAAAGCGGACAAATACGCCTGCTTTGCTGCCAATATGAGTCCTGCCTCCGATAAACAGAGCCTGCCTTAGAGCGTCCGCCAATCAGATAGGACCATTTGATCGGCGGATGCTCTAGAGGAAAGCGAAAGCGGTCAAGCTGGATGCCACCGAGACAGCCGCGCTGACGGCGAGCGGCAGCGCATAGCTGCCGGTCGCATCATAAAGCAACGCCGAGAACCAGGGCGCCGTCAGCCCGGCCAGCCCCCAGGCAGTGAACACGCGGCCATAGATCCTGGGGCCGGCGAGCATCCCGAAGCGGGTGGCGATGGCGGCAGGATAAAGCGCAATGAGCGCACCGTAGGCGCCCCCCAATCCGGCAATGGCGGTGACCACCAGCAGGGCACCTCCTTTGACCAGGAGGACTATTGCCGCTGCCGCCGAGATGAGCGGTAACAGGCCAAGCAGGCGGCCCAAGGCAAAGCGGTCGGCTGCCCAACCGGCCGCCAGCCCTCCCACCATATTGGCCACGGCAAAGGCCGCCGTGGCAGCGACCGCCATGTGCAGCGACAATCCGGCAGCAGCCGCCATGCCTGCCGCCTGACCGGCCGTCATCAGGCCGGCGGCAACGCCCAGCCCGTAGCTCAGCCACCACGGCAGGATGGGCCCGGAGGTTTTGGTGGCTCCCAAGGGACGCTCCGGCTCGTTCTGGAAGGCTAGCCCGGTGTGCGCCAGGATGAGGGCCGCAACAGAGCCGGCTGCCACGATTGCAACTGCCAGCAGCACCAGCGCACCGCTCGGACCAAAGGCCGTTTGCGCGGCTGCGAGCGCCGGAGCCGCAAGGCTTGCACCTAAAGCATAAACCGCCGTCACCAGCCCCATGGCCATACCGGGACGGTTTTGGTTTGCCTGCGCGGCAAGCTGCAGGCCATAGCCATAAGCAAGGCCGTTGGCGGCACCGAAGATCAATCCGTAGCCCAGCCACCAGCCGACCAAAGTGCCTGTCCATGCTGCCGCGATGAGTCCCGCCGCTGCAGTTGCCGTCACCAGCGCAACAAAGACGGGCGGGCTGAATCGGCCAAAAACCCTGTGCCCCGCCAGCACGGCCAGCGTCAGGGCGGCCAGCGCCAGGGAATAGGTCAGACTGACAGCAGCGCGGTCCTGGTGCAGCGTAGATTCGAGCCCTGAGAGCAGCACCGAAAAGGCATGAACTGAGCCGAAAACCAAGGTGAGCAGCGAGCAAGCGGTGATGACAGCCCAGCACTTGGCTTTGCCGTGCGTTGCCGGTTTGTCCAGCCAGTCTGACTTGGATTTGCCGCTGTCCATGACCGGTTGCTGTCCTGACTAGTCACGGCTGCCGATTGTTTCTTGATTGCCAACTGCCAGTATCGGCCAACTTGCCCGCAACAGGCCCGGAAACCCGATTCGAAATGCGCCGCAGGGCTTCTTCAGCGTCGTTGCATGATCAATCCGACATTCCCTGGATGAATAGGCATCTGGCAGCCATACTGAATCATTTGGGCCTTTCCGGCAAGGTTGAGCGCCAGCCGCCATGCGAGAGGCACCCTTGCTGAGCCATATTGCACGGCGGTCCTATAGCAGTGGCAGTTGACAGCGCCCGGTCTCCGTCTTGACGACCCGATGGAGAACATATCTTGTCGATGTCCTGTGTACCGACGCTCGGTTGTCATTGGAGTCGAGAGATTTCGCCACGAACGTCTCTGATGGGTCAAAAGCGGTCGTTCTGTCAGCGAGCCAGGACGTCCGCTGTGCCCCAACAGCAGACGAAAATCAGGGAAAAGCGGACATCGTCTGCGAATGGCCGCTTTCCCCCGGAGAGCAGACGTTTGAAGCATCGCCCCAATTGTCGCTGTTGGGCCAGAAACGGAAGTCACAGTACAGCACCACCTGGAAGCAGTTATCGACAATCCAAATCCGTCTATGAGCCATACAGGTTTGCTATATGTCAAAGCACCGACGACAAGGATAACTGCGGTGCCGCGCACATGGGGCAGCACAACAGCCGAAGTCTTCACATGATAATTCAATCGAGAGCGTAGATCGTGATGGAATCTGAAAAACCCTTAAGGAAATGCTCACCCAAAGGTCGTGTTGCGACTTCCAACAGTGAAGCTACTTCCGCCGAACAAACCGTGTCTTCGTCATTCTCTGTTGCAGCGGAAAGCAAGCGCGCGGCGAGGTTTACCGCTTGACCGATGACCATGAAATCGAGCCGCTTGGAACTGCCGATGTTGCCATAGTGAACATCGCCCAAATGTGGCGGGGTGCCGCTCCACCATCGTACCGAGCGCGAACGTAGTTTCGCATGAGGGAGCCACGCTTGGTCAGTACCTGGTGGACGTGCCAGTCGGCGCGCTCCATCGCGTCGAACACACGGTCGATAAACGAGCGATCAACGTCCTTGTGGAATAGGTCGCTCATCGAGCGCTTCTACAATCCCCGGCGCCGGCACTCGACACTGGGCTACCTCAGCCCCATGGAGTTCGAGGAACGAGATGTGTTGGCTTAACTTGCTGTCCGAAAAGCCGGCAGCAGGCCAAAAAGAGCCCCGGCGGTGAGGCCGGGGCTTAGGTCAGGGAGAATTGAAGGGGGTGGTCCCATCGTTGCGGGACCACCCGTGTGCGACGGGTGGGGGGTGAGAGGGTCACACGTCGCACAGGTTGCGTTGCTTTTGTTGCGCTGACATGACCATTCCACGGTTTGGCCGGCTGCGTCTGTGAGATTCCGCACACCACTGAAAAATGCACCGCAGACGCCTCGCGTCAGTTTCTCGCCGGAACGGGAAAGCCCCAGCGGTGAGGCCGGGGCTGCTTGGTGCGAAAAGATACCGAAGCCGGTCTCTTTTGCCGCCGCTCTCACGGCGTCCCGAAGCCGATCGCGCCTCGACCCAGGCAGTGCATCAAAAAAGGTTCCCGAAGGTTCCCTGCCCGCAAACCATCGGGTGCCAGAAATCGTCGAAACTGGCGCAGTCCATGCGGATTGTGAGCATCGTGTCGGCAACTCCTGCGAAGCGGGAACTCTCGAACGGCGCGTGCAATTCAGACGGCTTCAGGCTTTTTCCGACACGCGATCCATGCATGCGACCCCGCAACGCAGTTCCGAAAGGAGATCGG
>CAZMSA010000193.1:0-6289 GCA_964568825.1 uncultured Rhizobiaceae bacterium
CGCTGTTGAAACTCAACCTCGCATTGGCCGCAGGCGCGGCCATGCTCGCCATGGCCACAAGCACCGCGCCGGCCTCCGCCGACGAGGTCGTCAACGTCTACAACTGGGTCGACTATATCGGCGAGACGACGCTCGACGACTTCACCAAGGCCACCGGCATCAAGGTGACATACGACACCTACGACGCGGCCGAGACGGAAGAAGCCAAGGTGCTCGCCGGCCATTCGGGCTACGACGTGGTGTTGCATTCAGGCAGCATGATGCCGAAGTTCATCGCCGCCGGCGCCTTCCAGAAGCTCGACAAGTCGAAGCTGCCCAATCTGAGCCACGAGGACCCAGTGATCCTCAAGGCTCTCGATAACTGGGATCCGGGCAACCAATACGCCGTGCCGTACATGTGGGGCACCACTGGCATCACCTACAATGTCGACATGGTGAAGCAGCGTCTGGGCGACAACCCGCCGTTCGATTCCATGGCCATGGTCCTCGATCCCAAGTACGCTTCCAAGCTCGCCGACTGCGGCATCTCGGTGCTCGAGAGCCCGCGCGACGTGATCCCCATGGCCCTGGCCTATCTGGGACTCGACCCCAACTCGGAGAATGCCGCCGACTATGCCAAGGTCGTCGAGGCCTTCAAGCCGGTGCGCAAGTACATCAAGACATTCGATTCATCAAACTACCTCAATGCCCTGCCCAACAAGGAGTTGTGCCTGGCCATGGACTGGTCGGGCGACTACGCCACCGCGACCGATCGTGCCGACAAGGCGGGAGTCAAGATCAACCTGGCCTACTACGTGCCCAAGACCGGTTCGCCGCTGTGGTTTGACACCTGGGCGATGCCGGCCGACGCACCGCATACGGAAAACGGTCTCAAGTTCCTCAACTTCCTGATGGATCCCGAGGTCATCGCCAAGTGCACCAACTACACCTACTACGCAAATGCCAACAAGGACGCCAACAAGTACGTCGACAAGTCGATCCTCGAAGACCCGGCGGTTTATACGCCGGCCAGCCTGGTGAAGCGCTTGTGGACGTCTAAGTCTCTGTCCGACAAGGCCCAGCGCGAACTGACGCGCGCCTGGACCCGGATCAAGACCGGTTCCTGAGGCCTGACATCGCAAAATAAGTCGGTCGGCCCGGCGGTTCATCGCCGCCGGGCCGCCGTCATGGAATGCCATAGTGGGGTGTCGGGGACACATGCATGATCAAGCAGAAGACCAAACAGACGGTTGACACGGGCGCCGCCGCGCCAGCGTTGCCAGCCTGGCGCGACATGGGCGCCACGCCGTTCATCCGCATCGAAAAGGTCACCAAGAAATTCGGCGAATTCACCGCCGTCGACGGTGTCAGTCTCGACATCTTCAAGGGCGAGCTGTTTGCCCTGCTGGGTGGCTCGGGTTGCGGCAAGACCACGCTGTTGCGCATGCTCGCCGGCTTCGAGACACCGACCAGCGGCCGCATCCTCATCGACGGCCAGGACATGAGCGCCGTCCCCCCTTACGAGCGCCCGGTCAACATGATGTTCCAGTCCTACGCGCTGTTCCCCCACATGACGGTGGAAAAGAACGTCGGGTACGGGCTCAAGCACGAAGAGATGACCAAGGCGGAGATCCACGACCGGGTGGAAGAACTGCTCGAGCTGGTGCAGCTGCACGGCCTCGCGGGCCGCAAGCCGCACCAGCTTTCCGGCGGTCAGCGCCAGCGCGTGGCGCTGGCCCGGGCACTCGCCAAGAGCCCCAAGCTGCTGTTGCTGGACGAACCGCTGGCGGCGCTGGACAAGAAGTTGCGCGAGCAGACCCAGTTCGAGCTGATGAACATCCAGGAAAAGGTCGGCGTGACCTTCATCGTGGTCACCCACGACCAGGAAGAGGCGATGACGCTGGCCAGCCGCATCGCCGTCATGGATCACGGGCGCATCTGCCAGATCGGCACGCCCACCGAGATCTACGAGTTTCCGCGTTCGCGCTTCGTTGCCGACTTCATCGGCTCGATCAATCTGTTCGAGGGCACCGTCAAGGCGGCCAAGACAAATGTCGTCCAGGTCGACTGTCCGGCGGCGGGCTGCATCTTCGAAATCGCCGGCCAGCACCGGGCGGAGGCCGGCAAGTCGGTATGGGTCGCGGTGCGGCCAGAAAAGATATCGATCGACCGCAACATGCCCAGCAACGGGCTCGCCAACGCGGCGCAGGGCCAGGTGATTGACCTGGGTTATTTCGGCAAGGACTCGCTTTACCGGGTGCGCCTCAATTCGGGTGAACTGGTGCGCGTTTCGCGCCTCAACGAGCGGCGCCTGGCCGAGGAAGAACGCAGCGTCGACTGGGACGACAAGGTATGGCTGACCTGGGAGTCCACCTCCGCCATCCTGCTCGAGGATTGAGGCCATGACAGCATCGGCAGAAACGGCTTCGAACACGGCCACAGCCGGCGCGGGCGGCACATCACGCTTCAAGGACTGGTTCAATCGCCGCGGCTGGCGCAAGCTGATCATCGCCACGCCCTATGCCTGGCTGCTGTTTTTCTTTCTTACCCCCTTCGGCATCGTGCTGGCGATCTCGCTGGCCGGGCAGGCAACCGCCATTCCGCCCTTCAACTGGGCCGGCGGCTGGTCGGGTATCATGGACAACATCAACTACAACTACGGCCTGCTGGTCGAAGATCCGCTGTATTGGTACGGCTACGTGAATTCGGTGAAGATCGCCGCGCTGGCCACGGTCTTCTGCCTGCTGCTGGGCTATCCCATGGCCTACGGCATCGCGCGCGCCTCGGGGGCCTGGCGCAACATTTTGCTATTGCTCGTGATCCTGCCCTTCTGGACCTCGTTCCTGTTGCGGATCTATGCCTGGATGGGCATGCTCAACACCTATGGAACGATCAATAACGTATTGATTTTCCTGCATATCATACACGAACCGATACAAATGATGAATACCAACTTCGCGGTCTATATCGGTATCGTCTATTCCTATCTGCCGTTCATGATCCTGCCGCTCTATGCCAATCTGGAGCGTCTCGACTTGACCCTCAACGAGGCGGCCATGGACCTGGGGTCGAGGCCGTGGCGCACCTTCCTCGATGTGACCTTGCCGCTGTCGGTGCCGGGCATCATCGCCGGCGGCATGCTGGTGTTCATTCCCGCCACCGGCGAATATGTCATCCCGACACTGCTCGGGCGTGCCGACAGCCCGATGATCGGCCGCGTGCTGTTCGACGAGTTCTTCCTCAACCACGACTGGCCGGTGGCCTCGGCGGTGGCCGTGGTGCTGCTGTTCCTGCTGGTGGTGCCGATCATGGTCTTTAACCACTATCAGGGCCGCCAGGCCGAGGCTGGGCAGTGATGGGCAAGCGTTCAGTGTTCCTGGTCTCGGTGCTGGTTTTCGGCTTTGCCTTCCTCTACGTGCCGATCCTCATGATGATCGCCTATTCCTTCAACGCCTCTCGCCTGGCTACCTTGTGGGGCGGCTTCTCGTTCGCGTGGTACCCCATCCTCTTCCAGAACGATCAGGTGATCGAGGCGGCGCTGTTGTCGCTGCGCATCGCGCTGATCTCGGCCACCGTCGCGACGCTGTTCGGTACTCTTGCCGGGCTGGCGCTGGCCCGCATGGGGCGGTTTGGCGGCCGCACCTTGATGTCGGGCATGATCTCGGCGCCGCTCATCATGCCGGACGTCATCACCGGTTTGTCGCTGCTGTTCCTGTTCGTGATGCTGGAAGAGTTCACCGGGTGGCCCGCCGGGCGCGGCGCCACGACCATCACGATCGCCCACATCACTTTTTCCATGGCCTATGTGGCGATTATCGTGCAATCGCGCCTGACGAGCATGGATTCGGCCCTTGAAGAGGCAGCCCAAGACCTCGGCTCGACGCCATTGAGGGTCCTGTTCGACATCACCATGCCGATCATCGCCCCGGCGATGGTGGCGGGCTGGCTTTTGTCCTTCACCCTGTCGCTCGATGACCTGGTGATCGCCAGTTTCACGGCCGGACCCGGCTCGACTACCCTGCCGATGCTGATCTTCTCCAAGATGAAACTTGGCATGACCCCCGACATCAACGCCCTTGCAACGGTCATCATCAGCGTCGTGGCCATCGGCGTGTGCTTTGCCGGTTTCTTCATGCACCGCGCCGAAAAGCAGCGCGAGAAGGACATCCAGATGGCCATCGCCGCCAACGAGTGAGGCGGCAACCTTGTGATCCGCCTGTTTTTGCGGTGCGCCACATTGATTATTTTTAAGGTGTCAACCGTGGATCACGCGCTAGTTTTGGCGCGCAACCTAATTCGTCGCTTGAATTCACAGGAGATTCGAAAATGCCTTTCACCAGAAGGCAAGTGCTCGCCGCCGCCGTTCTGCCCGTTGCGGCCGTGGCAGCAGGTCCTGCATATGCCAACGGCACCACGATTGAAGTCACGCTGTGGAACAAGGTCGGCGATGCCATGTCCACGAACCTGGGCTACGGTATGCATGGCGACATGTCCAAAGCCACCATGGGAGTCGCCGTTTCGGCTAACAAGGCGAAGGCCGGCGAAGTGGCCTTCCAGGTGACCAATGCCTCCAAGGACACCATCCACGAGATGATCGTGGCGCGGCTCGACGACCCCAGCAAGCGCCTGCCCTATATCGCTGACCAGGAACGGGTCGACGAGCACAAAATACACGATCTGGGCGAGGTCTCGGAACTGGACCCGGGCGCCCACGGCACTTTGGTCATCAGCATGAAGCCCGGCACATATCTGCTCTTTTGCAATGTCCCGGGCCATTTCATGGCCGGCATGTGGACGCTGTTCACCGTCACGGCTTAAGCCAAGCGGGCGATATCAACCTGCGACCGGCGCGCATGGCGTCCGTTCGCAGGTTGATTTATGCATTGCCTATGGCGATGCCCGCCAGGAACACGATGAAGCCGCCCACCGCCACCTGAAACGCGGCGCGCAGGAAGGGTGTGTCCATATATTTGTAGCGCACCCAGGAAATCACCCACAGCTCGACGAAGACAATGAGGATGGAAAAAGCGGTGGCGTGCCAGAAATCGGCGAGCAGGTAAGGCAGCGTATGGCCGAGGCCACCGATGGCAGTCATGATGCCAGCCGCCGAGCCGCGGATGATCGGATGGCCGCGCCCGGTCAGTGCCCCGTCATCCGATAGCGCTTCGGCAAAGCCCATGGAGATGCCGGCGCCAATCGAGGCGGCAGCACCCACCAGGAAGGTCTGCCAAGTGTTGTGGGTGGCAAAGGCCGCTGCAAACAGCGGCGCCAGCGTCGATACCGAACCGTCCATGAGACCAAGCAGGCCCGGCTGTATGACCTGCAACAGGAACAGGCGGCTTTCGGCCTCGCCCTCCTCCAGCTTGGCGTCGGGCGTCAGGAACTTCTGGCCCAGACGCCCGGCCAGCGATTCATGCCCCTTTTCGTCCTCGGCCAGTTCGAGCAGCAGCTTCGCAACGCTTTCGTCGGAGGACTTTTCGGCCGCATGCTTGTAGAAGCGGTAATTCTCCAGCTCCATGACCTCGGCGCGCTTCCTGACCATGTCGAGGGAGAGCTGCTTCATCAGCCAGGCCGGCTTGTGCTTGACGAAACCGGCGATGTCGGAGCGGCGGATCAGCGGGATATGATCGCCGAACTTTGCCACATAGGCATCGGTCAGGCGCTGGCGGTGCACATGCTCTTCTTCGGCCATCTCCATGAACACCCGTGCCGAGGCCGGGTATTTTTCGGCCAGCGCGTTGGCAAAGGTCATGTAGGTGCGCGCATCGTCATCCTCGCTGGAAATGGCAAGCGCAAGGATTTCACTCTCCGACAGTTCGGCAAACGGTTTCACGAGTGTTGAGGCCTCCAACGGTTGCGGGCAAGTAAATTAGAATTGTTCCGGTGAGAGGTCTACCCCGGCCCGACCCCCATTGTCCGCTTGACGGGTCACGGAGGGCCTGTCACAAGCCTCCCGCCATGACCGATACGGCCCACATCCGCAATTTCTCCATTATCGCCCACATCGACCATGGGAAGTCGACGCTGGCCGACCGGCTCATACAGCTGTGCGGCGGCCTGACCCAGCGCGAGATGCGCGAACAGGTGCTCGATTCGATGGACATCGAGCGCGAGCGCGGCATCACCATCAAGGCCCAGACGGTGCGTCTGGAGTATACCGCGCTCGATGGCGGGCTTTACGAGCTCAATCTCATCGACACGCCCGGCCATGTGGACTTCGCCTACGAGGTCAACCGCTCGCTGGCCGCCGTCGAGGGCTCGCTGCTGGTGGTCGACGCCAGCCAGGGCGTCGAGGCCCAGACGCTCGCCA
>CAZMSA010000194.1:0-6103 GCA_964568825.1 uncultured Rhizobiaceae bacterium
TAGGCTACATCCGCCAGCCGTTCACCGCGGCTCTCGTGAATAAGATGGGCTAGCTACACCACTTGCTGGGATGCGACCCCGGGTGTCCAGTACATTTGAAGTCAGATAGGGCCCAAGACGATGTTGAATGACGATCACGATGGAGCGTTCGCCGTATGAAAGTTGTCATCCTGGCGGGCGGGTTGGGCTCGCGCATCAGTGAAGAATCGCATCTCAGGCCGAAGCCGATGATCGAAATCGGTGGCCAGCCGATCCTGTGGCACATCATGAAATTGTACGGAGCGTATGGCATTACGGACTTTGTCGTCTGCTGCGGTTACAAAGGCTACGTCATCAAGGAGTATTTCTCGAATTACTTCCTGCATACATCTGACATCACGTTCGACCTTGCCTCGAACAGCATCGAGGTGCATCAACGCAAAGCCGAACCCTGGCGCGTGACGCTTGTCGATACCGGCGAGATGACGCAGACAGGTGGCCGCATCGCTCGGGTGCGCGACCATATAGACGACACCTTTTGCCTTACCTACGGTGACGGCGTGAGCGATATCGATATCAACGCGCTGATTGCGTTTCACAAGGCACAAGCAACTGCCGCGACTGTCACGGCCATCCAGCCCGCGGGCCGCTTTGGCGCTATCGAAATCGAGGGCAACCGGATAAAATCCTTCCTCGAAAAGCCGCAAGGCGACGGCAGGTGGATCAGCGGTGGCTTCTTCGTTTGCGAACCATCGGTGCTCGAATTGATTGCCGGAGATGAAACAGTCTGGGAGCGTGGACCGATTGAGACGCTTGCGCGGCAGGGGCAGCTTTCGGTCTACAAGCACCTGGGTTTCTGGGCGGCAATGGACACGCTGCGCGACAAGACGTTCCTCGAAGGGCTCTGGTCAGCGGGCAAGCCTCCCTGGAAAGTATGGGAATGAGCAGTTTCTGGCGCGACCGCCGCGTGCTTGTTACCGGACATACGGGGTTCAAGGGGTCTTGGCTCACACTTTGGCTTCACCACTTGGGCGCCCGGGTTTCCGGGCTGGCGCTGGCACCCGATACGAACCCATCGCTGTTTGAGCAGCTTGGGCTTGAGGTCGACATCGATCATCGCCTTGGCGACATCCGCGAGGCGAACACGGTAACGCAACGACTTCGCGAGACCGAGCCGCAGGTCATCCTGCATCTTGCGGCCCAGCCCCTGGTCCGGCGGTCCTACGCCATGCCGCGGGAAACGTGGGCCACCAATGTCATGGGAACGGTGCATCTCCTCGATGCGCTACGCGGCTGGAAGGCTGCTTGTGCGGTTGTCGTGGTGACGACCGACAAGGTCTATCAGAACCGCGAGTGGGTCGATGCCTATCGTGAGACAGACCGCCTGGGCGGCCATGATCCCTACAGCGCCAGCAAGGCGGCCTGCGAGCTTGTCGTGCAAAGCTACCGAAAATCGTTCTTCGAGGGCGGGCCGGTACGGGTTGCGACTGCCCGGGCAGGCAATGTGATCGGCGGTGGCGACTGGGCGGAGGATCGCATCATGCCCGATCTGATGCGTGCCCTTGCAGCGGGAACGAGTCTCGGCTTGCGCAATCCCGCCTCGATCCGCCCCTGGCAACATGTGCTCGACCCTCTGAGGGGCTATCTCTTGCTGGCTGAACGCCTGTCGCAGGCAGCACCGGAGGCCGAAGATGCGTTCAACTTCGGTCCCGATGCAGCCGACCAGCGCAGCGTCCAGGAACTGGTCGAAGCCAGCCTTGCCCATTGGAAGGGCGCTTGGCATTGTGCCCGCGAGCTTCACGCATCGCATGAGGCGGGACGACTGAGCCTTGCCACCGAAAAGGCCCGCGCCACGCTGAACTGGGCGCCACGCTGGGGCTTCGATGAAGCTGTGCGCAATACGGTGGAATGGTACCGGATGGTGCATGACGGTGCGGCACCCCGCACGGTCAGCATGTCGCAGATCGAGGCCTTCGAAAAGAGTGTGGGCAGATGATCTTTACCCCTCTGGCGCTCGACGGCGCTTTCCGCATTGAATTGGAAAAGCGCGAGGACGCGCGCGGCTTTTTCGCGCGGCTGTTTTGTGCAGAGGAATTCGCGCGCCACGGCCTGGAATCGCGCTGGGTACAAATGAACACATCGTTGAGCCGGTGCCCGGGAACGGTCCGGGGGCTTCACTTCCAGCGCCCGCCTGCGGCAGAGGCAAAGGTCATCCGCTGCATGCGGGGCGCCATTTTCGATGTCATCGTCGATCTGCGCAAGGGCTCTGGAAGCTTCGGCAAGTGGGTCGGTGTCGATATCAATCAGGCCAACCGCAGCATGGTCTATGTACCCAAGGGTTTTGCACACGGGTTCCAGACACTGGAACCGGACACCGAACTCCTCTATTTACACAGCGCGCCCTATGCCGCCGCCCATGAAGGGGGCTTGCACTATGCTGATGCGGACCTTGCCATCCGATGGCCGCGGGAAGTGACAGAAGTATCGGCCCGTGATGCAACACATCCCGGGCTTGCCCAGACGGACCCGATCGTTGCATGAAGTGTCGTCACTGCCTCAGGCCCCTTTCGACCGTGTTCCTGGACCTTGGACACGCGCCGCCATCGAATGCCTATCTCGACGAAGCCGACCTGCACGCGCCGGAAGTAACCTTTCCCTTGCGCGTCTTCGTGTGCTCGGGCTGCCATCTGGTACAGACCGAGGACTCCACCTCGGCGGCAGAGCTGTTTGCGCCCAACTATGCCTATTTCTCATCGACATCCAGGAGCTGGCTCGACCATGCCGCACGCTACTGCGACATGATCACCGAGCGCCTCAAGCTCACGCGGCAAAGCCTGGTGATCGAGGTGGCATGCAACGACGGCTACCTGCTGAGGAATTTCGCGTCCGCCAGGGTCCCTTGCCTCGGCATCGAACCCACCGACGGCACGGCGGCCGCGGCCGAGGCCTTGGGCATCCCGGTTCTGCGCCGTTTCTTCGGAGAGAAACTGGGCGCTGAGTTGGCTGCACAAGGCAAGCGCGCCGATCTGGTGTGCGGCAACAATGTCTATGCGCATGTACCCGACATCAACGATTTCACCCGCGGGCTTGCCGCGGTGCTCAAGCCCGAGGGCGTCGTGACCCTGGAATTTCCGCACCTCATGCGGCTCATCGAGCATTGTCAGTTCGACACCGTCTATCACGAGCATTTCTCCTATCTGTCGCTGGGTGTGGTGGAGCGCATCTTCGAGGCGGCGGGCATGCGGGTGTTCGATGTCGAAGAACTCCCCACCCATGGCGGAAGCTTGCGGGTCTATGGCTGTCTTTGCTCCTGCGGCCATGCCGAGACGCGGCGGGTTGGCGCGTGCCGCAACGAGGAAATGCGGTGCGGTCTGGAGTCCGCGGAGCCCTATGCATCGTTTCAGGTTCGCGCCGATGCGGTCAAGGACGGTCTCTTGCGGTTCCTGCTGGATGCCAAAAGGTCGGGCAAGAGCGTGGCGGGATACGGCGCTGCCGCCAAGGGCAATACACTGCTGAACTATGCTGGCGTGAAACGCGATCTCCTGGCCTTTGTGTGCGATGCGGCCGCTTCCAAGCAGGGACGCTTCCTGCCTGGCAGCCATATCCCGATCCTGGCGCCATCAGCCCTCGATGAACGGCGCCCCGACTACGTGCTGATCCTGCCCTGGAACATCGCAGCCGAGGTGAAGGCACAACTGGCACGCCTGGCGGCGCAGGGGACCCGCTTTGTGACGGCGGTGCCGGAGTTGAGCATCACATGAGTCCCCTGGTCCTACTGACGGGCGGGAGGGGTTTCCTCGGACGGCACCTGATCGACAGGCTGCTGGCGCGCGGCGTTGATATCCGACTGGTGCTGCGTTCGGGACAGGATGCACCCTCAGAAAACGTTCAGGTGCTGCATAGCCCCGACATCTTTGCCGAGGACGCGAAATGGTGGTCTCGTGCCTGCCAGGGCGTAGATACCATCGTTCATGCTGCCTGGTATGCCGTTCCCGGCAAATATTTGTATGCCCCCGAAAATCTTCACTGTCTTCAGGGAACGCTGGCGTTGGCAGACGGCGCCAAGGCGGCTCGTGTCCGTCGATTCGCCGGCATCGGCACCTGCTTGGAGTACGACCTCTCGCATCGTGTGCTGAGCACCGACACCCCACTCAAGCCCATGACGCCCTATGCCTCCTGCAAGGCCGCTGCATATCTCGCACTCTCGCAGAACTTGCCGCAGGCGGGCATGTCGTTTACATGGTGCCGACTGTTCTATCTTTATGGCGCGGGCGAGGATTCCAGGCGGCTTTTCCCCTATATTCGCCAGCAACTCGCTGCCGGCCAGCCGGCGGAGTTGACGACCGGCTGGCAGATACGCGACTTCATGCCCATCGAAGAGGCTGCGGACCAGATCGTGCGGGCGGCGCTAGGTTGTATCGATGGGCCGGTCAACATCTGCTCGGGGCTGCCACAGACGGTCCGGCAGCTTGCCGAGCGCATCGCGGATGAGTATGGGCGTAGGGATCTGCTGCGGTTTGGAGCAAGGCCGGCCAACGCCGTTGAGCCGGATTGCATTCTTGGTGTACCGACGCCCTTGTCCGGAATCTTTGATAGGAACGAGGCATGACCGACAATGGGCGGGAACTGTACCGCCAGGACCAGTTACCGGTCTTCCAGAACCGCATGTACGACAGCCGGGCCGAGGCGCGTAACTGTCCAAAGGGCGACATGCGGCTGGTTGAGGACCTCAAGACCGGCCTTGTCCGCAATATGGCCTTTCGACCGGAGTTGGTGGTTTATGACTCCCACTATCAGAATGAACAGGCCTTAAGTTCGTTTTTCCGCGAGCACCTTGAAGCCGTGGCGCACCTTGTTGAGAAGACGATGGGGCGAAAAACGCTCGTCGAAGTTGGCTGCGGCAAAGGCTCCTTCCTTGAATTACTGCTTGAGAGCGGTGTCGAAGTTGACGGCTTCGATCCGACTTATGAGGGTGCCAATCCGCGCATCCAACGTGCATACTTCAGTCCGCACCAGAACATGTGCGGCGAAGGGCTGATCCTGCGACACGTGCTGGAGCACATTCCTGATCCCGTCGAATTTCTTCGCCAACTGGCGCAAGCCAATGGCAGCCGCGGGCTGATCTACATCGAAGTGCCGTGCTTCGATTGGATCTGCCGAAATAGAGCTTGGTTCGATGTATTCTACGAGCATGTCAACTATTTTCGCCTCTCGGACTTCCAGCGGATGTTCGGACGTGTCATTCATGCAGAGCGCGGATTTGGCGACCAGTATCTCATGGTGGTGGCCGACCTTTCATCGCTACGCTTTCCGCATATCGACAGGACAGACCGAGTGGTCTTTCCAGAGGATTTCACCGCCACGCTCACCCAGCGCGCAAACGATGCCAATGCTCCGGTCATTGTGTGGGGCGGCGCCTCGAAAGGCGTGATATTCTCGCTGATGCGGGAGCGGGCCGGCTGCCCCGTTGATCGCGTCATCGACATCAATCCGGCCAAGCAGGGGCGGTTCCTGCCGGCCACCGGCCTGCGCGTTCTGTCGCCAAGGGACGGCCTCGATGGCCTCCCTCGAGGCACCACGATCTACGTCATGAATTCTAATTACCTTGAGGAAATAAGGCAGATGTCGGAAAATGCCTTCAATTATGTCGGGATAGACCATGCCTGAATTTGAGGATGACGTGGCTCGACGGATCGCGGCCGCGGCATCAAACACGCGACTGAGGGCGAGTGCGGATGCATTCCTGGTCCGGTCCGTGGTGACGAAATACTCCTACAATTTCTTCTGGCTAGGTGTTTGATCCGAAGCTTTGATGGTGCACTTTTCTCGACCGAATGGAGGGATGCGCTATGGGCCAGGTTCTTCACGACATCGCCCATGGCGGGGCGTTGATCCTCAGCGCCTCCATGTTTGCGCTGCTCGATCTGTGCGATGCGACCGTGGCCAGTGAAATGCTCGGTCCTGCTGCCCCGCCGGCGCGTGCTCGGCATCGATATCGACATCCGTGACCACAACCGCGATCATGTGCTGGCCGAGTTTGAGGCCTATGCGCCGCTCACCAGCATCGGCAGCTAGAGCGGGTTCGGCGTTTTCCGATTCGTGATGGGATTCACAAATCAGCGGA